>JBEKUO010000117.1:0-13281 GCA_049514955.1 Bryobacteraceae bacterium
GGATCGCCGCCATCGATCCCGTAGAGGGACAGGGCACGCAGGCCAAGTTGGCAGAGCATCGGAAGGATTTCGACACCGCCGAGCGTCATCTCCGGATGGCGGTGCAGATGGCTCCCCAACAGGTGGGACGCCTCATCGATCTGGCCAAGTTCATGGCCAAGCAGGGCCGCTACCAGGAAAGCGAGCAGAGTTTCCAAAAGGCTCAGAATATCGCGCCTAACGCCCCCCAACTGATCTACGCGCGCGCCGATATCTACATTCAACAGGGCCGCAACCTCAAGACCGCGCAGGAACTGTTGAAGCTCTATCTGGCAGATCAACTAACCCCCGACGATCCGCCCCGCGCCGATGCCGAAAAACTCCTAAGAAAGGCCGCCGGCGGCTAGCTCATGTTCCTGGGCGAAGCCCTCGATTTCAGCGTCAAGGCCCTCAAGGCCAACCCGGTCCGGTCCTTCCTGACCATGTTGGGGATGGTGATCGGCACCGCCTCGGTGATCCTGGTCGTAACCATTTCGCTCACCAGCCGCGATTACATTCTCGAACAGATCGAGGGCGTTGGCTCCAACATGATCTTCGCCTATTACCGGGTCGGCACGCAGAACCGAGCGCAGGCCGACGCGGACTTCATCAAGATGTCCGATGTGATGGCCGTGCGGGAGCGACTGGCCGGGCGCATCATCGCAGCGACCGGCATCGCTCAAAGCAACGACCGCATGCTGATCGGCGGCGAACAACAGGACGTGGTGGTCATCGGTTCCGACCAGGATTATAAGACCGTGCGCAACCTGATCGTCACTTCCGGCCGGTTCCTGGACGCCGGCGATGTTGCGCTCCGGCAGAAGGTCGCCATGTTGACAGACCACCTGGCAGAGAGGCTGTACGGCACGCGCAGCGGCGCCGTGGGACAGATCCTCAAGGTTCACGGGTTGCAGTTCACGGTAATCGGCACGTTCAGGGAACGTGTGGAGAGCTTTGGCCAGTCGGAGTTGGCGACGGAGACCGTCCTGATTCCGATGACCGTGCTGCGTTACTTCACGGAGGTCGAGGCCTTAGACCCGATGTATGTACAGGTGACCTCGCCTCAGGACGTGGAATCGGTAACCCTCGCGGTGCGCCAGATCCTGGAATCGCGGCACCGGCCGGGGGCGGCCTATCGGGTCGAGAACCTGACGGCAATTCTAGACGCGGCCAAAAGCATCGCCCTGATTCTGAGCCTGGTCCTGATACTGGTCTCGGCGATTGCGCTGGTGATTTCCGGCATCGGCATCATGAACATCATGCTGGTGACCGTGACCGAGCGCACCCGCGAGATTGGCTTGCGCATGGCCGTGGGGGCGTCCCGCAAAGAGATCCTGCTGCAGTTCCTGACCGAGGCCGTCCTGGTGAGCCTGGCCGGCGGCGTCATCGGGATTGTGGTGGGTGTTTCGATTCCGCTGAGCGTGCAGTTCTTCGTTGCCGCCGTACGGATTCCGATTTCCACCTGGGCCATTGCGATTGCGTTCGGCGTGTCGATGCTGGTGGGGTTGATCTTCGGGATCCTGCCGGCGAACCGCGCGGCTAAACTGAACCCGACCGAGGCTCTGCGGTATGAATAGGGTAAATACCCGTGCTACGATGGCATTGGTTCACAATCTGAGGATGGGTTCGGTCTGGCCGGAACAAACTCCGACGCTTCACAGAACCCTCACAAAAGTAGACAAACAGATATGAAGATTGCCGTGATGGGTGGTGACGGTTATTGTGGCTGGGCCACGGCGCTGTATTTGTCGCGAAAGGGACATTCGGTTGCGATCGTCGACAACTTCTCCCGGCGGCAATGGGATCATGAGCTCGGCGTCGAAACCCTGACGCCGATACGCCCGCTGGCGGAGCGTCTGAAAGTCTGGCAGGAACTCACCGGACACACCATCGAGGTTTTCGCGGGCGACGTAACCGACTACGATTTTCTGTCTTCGACGATCGAGGCCTTTCAACCGGACGCGGCCGTGCACTTCGCGGAACAGCGATCGGCGCCCTATTCCATGATCGACCGTAAACACGCGGTCTTCACGCAAGTGAACAACGTGGTCGGTACGCTCAACCTGCTGTTCGCCATACGGGAGTATCAGCCCGACTGCCACCTGGTCAAGCTGGGAACCATGGGAGAATACGGCACCCCCAATATCGATATCGAGGAAGGCTACATCACCATTAACCATAATGGGCGGCGGGATGTGCTGCCGTATCCCAAGCAGCCTGGCTCTTTCTATCACCTGTCGAAGGTGCACGACAGCCACAACATCATGTTCTGCTGCCGTATCTGGGGGCTGCGCGCCACGGACCTCAACCAGGGCGTCGTCTACGGAACCTTGACCGATGAAATTGCGCTCGACGAATCGCTCATCAATCGCTTCGATTACGACGAGATTTTCGGCACCGTGCTGAACCGGTTTTGCGTGCAGGCCGCGGTGGAACATCCTCTCACCGTTTATGGAAAGGGAGGCCAAACGCGCGGCTATCTGGATCTGCGCGACACCGTGCAATGTGTGGAACTGGCCTGCTTAACACCGGCAAAACCGGGTGAATGCCGCGTATTCAACCAGTTCACCGAACAGTTTTCCGTGATGGAGCTGGCGCGCATGGTGAAAGCCGAGGCCAAGAAGCTGGGCTTGAATGTGGAGATCGAACACCTGCCGCCGCCGCGCGTGGAGGCCGAGGAACACTATTACAACGCCAGGCATTCCAAGCTGATCGATCTCGGGTTGCAGCCGCATCTTCTTTCCGAATCTCTGCTGGATTCGCTGATGAACATTGCGGTGAAATATCGGGAGCGGATCGACGAGTCGCTGTTCCTGCCGCAGGTCAATTGGCGGAATGCGCGGAACGATCGCCGCCAGAAGCTGAGCTGCGTAACCACCTTCTCGTAAGTCCGCCGGCCACCCTCTTGAGATCCAAAGGTGCGGAGAAGCTATAGTCGGGACAGGCCGGTCCAAATGCCTTGACCTATTTCTCCCCGCGCCGCAGGCGGGATGAATCCCATCGGCTTCTTCGGCGGCTCCGGCGGCTGCGTGAGCTGCTTCAGAACATCGAACACCACCTTGAACCGTTGGTCGAATTTCTTCTCAAGCTCCGCAAGCCTGTCGGCTAGTTGCTTGTGCGTCGCGAGGATCCGCCGGAGGCGCACAAACGTGCGCGTGATGGCGATGTTTACCATGGCCGCCCGCTCGCTCCGCAGGAGGCTGGAAAGCATCGGGACGTCCTGCTCGGTGATGGGGTACGGGAGAAAGCCGCCGAAGCTCCGCCGCGAAGGTATCACACCTTGTGATACCAGCGCCGCCGCCTCTTCTTGGGAAAGCTGGATCACGAGATCAGGTGGGAACCGATTCCGGTTGCGCTTGACAGCCTGGCGCAGCGCGATCGGCTTCACCTCGTAGTGCGCGGCCAGATCGCGGTCAAGCATCAACTTGTGCTCGCGGATGGGGAGAATCCGCCGCTCGATCGCCTCGCTGGGAAGCGCCGATCCCCCGGGGGGGCTTGGTGGTTGGCATGGATGAACTTCTAGGTTTAAGGGTACGGGATTTCAGCGGCCTTTCAGGGGATGGGACGCCTCCTTGAACGACCGTTTCGAAAGCACCCGGTCAGCCCACGGTTGATTCGCTCAACTCACCCCTGAACGGCGGACGCGGACTCGCCAGTAAGATCTTCAAAGGCCACCGGCGCATTGTAGTAGAGAATACGGCTGCAGCTTTCGCAGTACATCACTTGGTCGCCTTTCTTCAAATCCTGGAAGAATTGAAGGCGCATGGCCATGTGGCAGGCGTTGCAGCGGCCGTCGAGGGCCTCCGCAACAGCCACACCGCGCCGGCCCTTGCGAATGCGTTCGTATTGCCGGTAGACATTTTGGCTCATGCGGGGGACGATCTGGCTGCGCTCCTGGTTGATCAGCTCCAGGGCCTTTTTGTCCTCGGCGGTGCGTGCCATAGCCTGCTGCTTTTCCGCCTCCACCTGGGCCTTCTCCTGTTTGAGCGCGGATTCCGCGGCTTTCACGTTCTTGTCGAGCGGCTCGGATTCGCCCATCAACTCCAGGATGTGGTCCTCGGCGCGCCGAATCTCCTTCTCGCAGAATTCAATCTCGTTCTGGAAGGCGCGGTACACCTCGTTGGTCTTGGCATCGAGCATCTGGCCGCGCAATTTGGAGATCTTTTGTTCCTGGACCTGGATGTCGGCCTCCATCTTCTTGCGGTCCTTCTGGTTGGCCGAGAGAGCGGCGCGGTCGGCTTCCAGCTTACGCTCGTGGCTCTCTAATTTCTTTTCGATTTCGGCAACGTGTTTGGGCAGCGCGGAGATCTCGCGGGTTAACTCGGTCACCCGATTGTCAAGCTCCTGCAACCGGACCGCCAACTGCAGATCGGGAAGCATTTCTTCTGGCAGTTTAACACACGGCGGTGGGGCAGCTTGGTAAGCTGCGCCGATTGTTAATCGGCCAACCGCAGCGGCCGCAGCAGGCGGCGGTATCCAACCACCGCGCAGGCTGCCAGCCTGCTGCCAGCCTGCCCCACACGGCGGTGTCAGGCCAGTCCCAGCCTGCGGGCCAGCGGCTCCGCCAAAGCGCGCCAAGCGGCTTCCAGTTCCGCCACACGCAGGACCCGGCAGAGCCCGTAGTAAACCAGGCCGCCAAGCAGGATGGAGACCGCCAAATCGGCGATCTGCGCTAGTTTGCGCACACCTAGCCATTGATGCATGCCGCGGCTCGAGAAGTAGCAGACGAATCCCATGGCGGCCGAGGCGATCAGAATCTTGGCCACGCTGGTAGCCAGGGCCCGTCCGTGTATGCTGTGGATGCGCCTGCGCAGCAGGATGAATAGCGCCGCGGATCCGAAAAGAGCCACCGCCGAAGTCGAGAGGGCCAGGCCCAGGTGGCCGAGACCCGCCAGTTTCACCATGGTCGAAGCCGCAGCCAGGTTGATTCCGATCGAGGCTATGCTTACCAGCATGGGCGTGCGCGCGTCGTTGAGGGCGTAGAAGGCCGGCGCCAGGATCTTGATCGCGGAGTAGCCCGCCAGGCCCAGCGCATAGCAGGAGAGCGCCATGGCGGTCTGGTGCGTGTCGGACGCGTGGAAGTGGCCCCATTGGTAGACTGCGCCGATCATGCTGGGACCGAGCACGGCCAGGCCCACGGACGAAGGAATGGTTAGCAGGAAGACAATTCCCAACGAGCGCGAGAGCGTCAGGCGGAACTCATCCATCTGGGCCAGGGCGGCGCTGCGCGAAATAGCCGGCAGCGTGGCGGACGCGATGGCCACGCCGAATAATCCCAGCGGCAGTTGCATGAAGCGGAACGCGTAACTCAGCCAGCTCACTGGACCGTTGATGACATGGCCGGAAGCATCCGTAATACTGGAGGCGAAGTTGGTGTTCACCAGCACGTTGATCTGGACCGCCGCGTTGCCGAGAATGGCGGGTCCCATAAGCTGCATGATGTTGCGCAGGCCGGGATGGGCGAAGTCCAAACGCAGCCGGAAGAAGATCCCGGCGCGAAACAGGCTGGGCATCTGGAAAAGCCACTGCACGGCTCCGCCCACGACCACTCCGAAAGCCATCGACATCACCAGGCTCACGCCCATCCAGCGCCCCACCGTATATCCGAAGCCCAGCCCGAAGGCCAGCGAACCGAGGTTGAAGAAGGTGGAGGAGAGCGCCGGAATGCCAAACTGATTCAGCGCATTCAGGATGCCCATGGCCTGCGCCGCCAGCGCCACCAGCAGCAGGAACGGGAACATAACGCGCGTGAGCTTCACCGCCAGTTCAAACTTGCCGGGCACGCGCGCGAAGCCCGACGCCAGCAGCCAGACCAGTTGCGGGCTGAAGACGATCCCCAGCACGCAAATGGCGCCGACCACCAACAGGAGCGCCGTGGCCACCAGGTTGGAAAGTTCCGCGGCTTCCCGTTTGCCCTTGGTGGCCAGGTAACGCGAGAAGACGGGCACAAAGGCGGACGAGAGCGCGCCCTCGGCAAAGAGATCGCGCGTGAGATTGGGGATGCGGAAGCCCAGCAGGAAAGCGTCGTAATCCTGGCCCGCGCCGAACAGTTTGGCCATGATCATCTCGCGGAGCAGCCCGCTGATGCGGCTCAGGAAGACCGCGGCGGAGACCACTCCAGCGGAGCGTACGACGTTTTCGCCTTTGGCGGAGGCGCCCTTGGATGAAGTGTCGCCCACCAGGTTCCTACTCGATGCGGCGCACTTCCACCTGCCCGTAGATCTCCGTGGCCTGGGCCAGGGAAGCGAGGCGCAGGCCAGGCAGGCGAGCGGAAGCGGTTCCGGCCGCCACGCCCCAGCGAACGGCGTCGGTGAAATCGCCTTTGCGCTCCAGGGACCAAACGAAGGCGGCCACTAATGCATCGCCCGCCCCAATGGGGCAGAGCACCTCGACGCGCGGCGGAATCGCTTCGATGACCGCATCTTTAACGGCGCCCATGGCGCCGCGGCTGCCCAGCGAGAGAATCACCATCTCTGGGCCCATGGCGCGGATGCGCGCCACCGCATCCAGGAAATGATTGCGCGTGACCAGGGACCGGTTTAGCAGGCTCTCGGCTTCGTGCTGGTTGGGTGAGACAACCGTGGGCGCCGCCTCTACGCCTTCGCGCAGCGCATCGCCGCCGGTGTCGAGCAGAGTGCTCACCTTCTTGCGGCGCGCCTTGTCGATGAGGCGCGCGTAGAAATCCGAGGGCGCGCCAGGTGGCAGGCTGCCGCAGATCAGCAGCCAAGTGGCGCCCTGCAGGCTCTTTTCGACGGCCTTCTCCAGGCGATCGAGTTCCGCTTTGTCGAGATGCGAGCCGGGTTCGTTCAGACTCACGGTCAGTCCTTGCCGGTCGGTGATGGTCAGGTTGGTGCGGATCTCGTGGCGTATGGGTACCGCCAGCGCGGAATAACCGCAATTGCTGAGGAATTGTTCCAGGCGTTTCCCGTTCTTCCCGCCGCTCGGAAAGATGGCCTGCGTCTTGCCGCCAAACGAGTGGATCACGCAAGCCGCATTGATGCCGCGCCCGCCGGCCGAGTCGCTCTTCGAGTCGATGTAGGCCCGATCCTCGAACGCCAGGCGGTCCACCGAGATGGTGTGGTCGATGGCCGGATTCACGGTGAGGGTGACGATCAAGGAACCATTGTAGCGGCGTTGTGGGGCAGGCAAGTGGGGCAGGCGCTTCCGCCTGCCAACCAATGGGCGCGTGATACGCTGAATTATTGTCTCGTCACCCGCATTTCAGGGCCTACCTGGCGCTGGTTTCCGTGTGCTTCTTCTGGGGAACGACCTACCTGGGCATTCGCATGTCTCTGGAGTCGTTTCCTCCGCTGCTGCTAGTGTGCGCGCGCTACGTGATTTCCGGCTCGCTAATGCTGGCGGCCATCGCCCTGCGTGGCGGGCAGATGCCGCGCGGGCGCGATCTGCGCGCCGCCTGCCTCAGCGGCATGCTCGTGCTGGGCATCGGCAACGGCTGTCTGGTCTTCGCCGAGCTATGGGTTCCCAGCGGCCTCGCGTGCCTGATTATCACCATCTCGCCATTCTGGATGGTCGGTGCGGAGGCTCTGCTGCCGGGTGGCGAGCCGCTGCACCTGCCAAGCATTCTCGGCATGGTAGTGGGCCTTGGCGGCGCATCACTGCTGTTTGCGCCGGACTGGCATACACACCACTTCAATACAGGCCTGCTGAGCGGATTCCTGATTCTGCAACTGGGGATGGCGGGCTGGTCGTTCGGCTCGATCTACCAGCGGCGGCAGGTAAGCGGCGTACATTCGATCGTCATCGGCGCAGTGCAGCAACTGGCTGCCGGGCTGGCCTTTCTGCCTCTCGTGTTGATATTTCCGGAGCATCCCGTACACTGGAGTCTCCGCGGCGTGGCGGCGATTCTGTATCTGGTGGTGTTCGGATCCATTGTGGGATACAGCGCTTACATTTACGCGCTGGACCGGCTGCCGGTGGCCATCGTTTCGGTCTATCCATACGTCAATTCGGTAGTCGCCGTGACGCTCGGGTGGCTGTTCTACCGGGAACCATTCGGGCTGCGCGAAGCAGCGGCGATGGCGATCATCTTCACGGGAGTGGCCCTGGTGAAGCGCTACAGCCGGCCGGTGACGGTGAAGCAGGCCTTGGCTAAGGTGGAGGCGAAGGCGTAGCCTGACGGTCGTGCGAGCCGCATATTAGGCGTATAATGCCAGCAGGCCAGAACCTGCAACCAGCACTTTGGAGGGTCTTCGCATGAGAGCAAATTCCCGCTTCGCATGCTCGGTCATAGCCATTGCGCTTACTTGCGCCGCCATCGTGCGCGCCGGTGAGATTCCCATCGACATCGGCGCCTTGGTGAATGAGCCTTGGACGTACGTAGGTCCAAATGATTTCATCATCCTAAACGGAAGCACCTTTCCAACCGGCAACCAGAATTTCGGAGGCGTCCCTCTTGCGCTTCCGGCCGGCCCCAACAACTACTGGGCGGGTGCCGCAGCGGCCGACTTCGGATCGGGTACCGTCGGCCTCACCGTACCCGTCGGTGTGTACGGCGTCACCTCTGTTTTCACCCTGCTCAACTCCATGTGGGGCCAGTTTGGTCCGACGCCCTATCTTTTTGTCACTTTCAAGGGGAGCAACGGCGGTACGGTAACCGCTCCGTTGGTGGGAAACGTGAACGTACGCGATTACAACAACGATGGTGGCGACAATGACATCAACAACACCACTACCACCCAGGTCTGGACGAACGGACTGGGCCAGCGACTGGATCGCCAGGAATACATTCTGCCGGCCGCGTTTGCCAGCCAGTCGCTGACCAGCGTGACCATAACTGATATAGGCCACGAGGTCTTCAGCCGCGCGATTCTCTCCGCCCTGACCGTCAGTACGTGCCATGCTTATGTTGCGGCAGGAATCGCGATTTCCGGCGGCACGATCGTTTACTATCCGCGCACGAAGCTGTACACGCAGGACGTGACCTTGAGTAACACAAACTCAACTGCCGTGGACGGTCCCCTGTTCCTGATCTTGGAAGACCTTCCGGCAGGCGTCAGTATCGCGAACGAATCGAAGCCCACGTCATGCTATGCGCCAGTCGGCAGCCCGTATCTTGTCGCGATTCCCGAAGGATCTTCGCTTGCTCCCAATACGTCAGTGGTTGTTCGGCTGGAATTCAGGGACCCCTCCGGAGCGGCGATTTCATACACGCCGCTTGCCGTCGTCAGCGGGGGAGCTACGCCGTAGGTTGCTAGTGTACAAGGAGGACTAAACAATGAGAACGCCGTTTCGCCTCGCATCGTCTTTCCTGGCCATTGCTCTTACCGCCGCCTCTGCGCCTGCCGGCGAAATTCCCATCGACATCAGCGGCCTGGTCGACGTGCCCTGGACATATTTGCCCCCACCTTGCCAGGGCGGGATCAACAATGGAACCACGTTTCCAACCGGCAGCCAGAATTTCGGAGGCGTCCCCTTATCGATTCCGGCCGGCCCCAATAATTATTGGAACGGCGGCGTAGCGGCAAATTGTGAATCGGGTACCGTCCGCGTCACCATTCCGGTCGGCGTGTCCGGCGTCACCTCTGCCTTCACCTTGCTGAACTCCATGTGGGGCCAGCCAGGCCCACAGGCCTATCTGTTTGTCACTTTTAGGGGCAGCGACGGCGCGACTGTCACAGCACCACTGGTGGGCGGCGTGAACGTCCGCGATTTCAATAACGACGGATTCCAAAACACCATCAACAACACGACCACCACCCAGGTCTGGGCCAATGGACTGGGCCAGCGCCTGGACCGCCAGGAATACATCCTGCCGGCGGCCTTTGCCAGCCAGGTGCTGACCAGCGTGACCATCACGGATACCGGCAATGAGAGCTTCAGCCGCGCGATTCTTTCCGCACTGACAGTCAGTACGTGCCACGCTTATGTCGCGGCGGGCGTGACGATTTCGAGCAGCGCGATCGTTTATTATCCGCGCACGATGTTGTACACACAGGACGTGTCTTTGACCAACACGAGCCAAACGGCGGCGGTGGATGGCCCCCTGTACCTGATCTTGGAAGACCTCCCCGCCGGGGTCAGTATCGCGAACGAATCGAGGCCCACGTCATGCTACGCGCCAATCGGCAGCCCGTATCTTGTCGCGATTCCCGAAGGATCTTCGCTTGCTCCCAACACTTCGGTGATTGTTCGGCTGCAATTCAGGGACCCCTCCGGAGTTGCGATTTCCTACACGCCGCTTGCGGTCGTCAGCGGGGGAGCGACGCCGTAGGTTGCTAGTGTACAAAGGAGGACTAAACAATGAGAACGCCGTTTTGCCTCGCATCGTCTTTCCTGGCTGTTACGTTTGCCGCCGCTTCGGCGCGTGCCGGCGAAATCCCCATCGACATCAGCGGCCTGGTGAACGCGCCTTGGTCGTATCAGCTCTCAAACCCAAGCACGTTTCCAACCGGCAACCTCAATTTGGGAGGGGTGCCTTTTTCGATTCCCACCGGTCCGAACAATTACTGGTCGGGTGCTCAAGCCACCAACGCGGGTCCGGGCACCGCCACTCTCACCATTCCAGTGGGAGTGGCCGGAGTTATTTCTGCCTTCACTTTGCTCAACACTACATGTGGCCAGCCAGGTCCCCAGGCATATCTCTTTGTTACTTTCAACTGGAGTAACGGCGCGGCTGCTACAGCCCCACTGGTGGGGGACGTGAATGTCCGCGATTACAACAACGATGGTTGTGCGGATACCATCAATAACACTACTACCACCCAGGTATGGACGAATGGACTGGGTCAGCGCCTGGACCGCCAGGAATATATTTTGCCGGCGGCGCTTGCCAGCCAGGTGCTAACCAGTGTGACCATCACCGATACGGGCAATGAGTTCTTCAGCCGCGCGATTTTTTCCGCGCTCACCGTCAGCACGTGCCGTGCTTATATTGCGACAGGAATCACCGTATCCAGCGGCCCGATCGTTTACCATCCGCGCACGAAGCTGTACACGCAGGATGTGTCGCTGAGCAACACAAACTCAAGTGCCGTGGACGGCCCCCTGTTCCTGATCCTGGAGGACCTCCCCGCCGGGGTCACCGTCGCGAACGCATCGAGGACAACGTCATGCTACGCGCCAATCGGCAGCCCGTATCTTGTCGCGATTCCCGAAGGATCTTCGCTTGCTCCCAATACTTCGGTGGCTGTCAGGCTGGAATTCAGGGACCCCTCCGGAGTTGCTATTTCATACACGCCGCTTGCCGTCGTCAGCGGGGGAGCGACACCGTAAGGTCGCTAGGGTACAACGGCTTCTCAACTCACAACCGCCTGCCCAAGACCCAACCCTAGCCCCCAGAACCCGCGGCCAATTGGCTTGCCTGAGGCCATCCAATATGGTATGGTATTCGTGTGAACCATCAGCCCCACCTGGATGCTGGCTCCGAAGTCCCGCTCTACAAGCAGCTATACGAGCACTTCAGCAGCCTCATCCAATCCGGGCGTTTGGCCAAAGGGGAGCGGCTGCCCGCCACACGTGAATTGGCTGGCTCGCTTGGACTGAACCGGACCACCATCTCGGCCGCCTATGAACTGCTCGAGTCCGAAGGCTTCATCACTGGCCATGTGGGCCGCGGCAGCTTCGTAGCCGGTTCCCAGGGCGCGTCCGGGTTGCCCGCCGGGCTGCCACAACTCGACTGGAGCCACCTGCTCGAACGCTTCGCTCCTAGTCCCCAGCCTCCAGCCCCTAGTCCCCAGTTCGGCCGAGACGCGATCAGCTTCGCCACTTCCCGCCCCGCCGAACAGCTCTTCCCGCTCGACGCCCTGCGCCGGAGCTGCGAAGAGGTAATGGCCGGCCCCGATTTCGCCCACGTCCTCCAGCTCGGCTCTCCCAGCGGATACGAGCCCCTGCGGCGATACCTCCTGGATGCGGCCCGCGCCGAGTCGCTGGCCGGTCCGGACGACGATCTGATCGTGACCAACGGTTGCCAGCAGGCGCTCGATCTCATCGGCCGCGTGCTGTTGCGTCCCGGCGACAAGGTCGTAGTGGAAGACCCCGTCTACCCCGGACTCAAGAATCTGTTCCTCGAAGCCGGCGCACAGCTCATCGGAGTGCCAGTGGGCGCCGACGGTATCGAGATCGATCAGCTTCAAAACGTCCTGGAGCGCGAGCGTCCCCGCTTCCTGGTCGTCACGTCCAATTTTCAGAATCCCACCGGCGCGACGATTCCGGTGGCCGCGCGAGCGGCGTTGCTGCGGGCCGCCCAAACCGCCGGTGTGCCGCTGGTCGAAAACGATATCTACGGCGAGCTGCGCTACCGCGGCGAACACCTGCCGCCCATCAAGCAATCCGGCGACGGCGGTCACGTCATTTTGTTGCGCAGCTTTTCCAAGCTCGCGTTTCCGGGACTGCGGGTCGGCTGGGTACTGGGGCCGCGTGCCCTGATCGCGCGCCTCGCGCAGGCCAAACAACTCGCCGATCTGCACACCGATCAGCTTTCGCAGGCGGTGCTGCTGCGCTTCGCCGAATCGGGCCGCCTGGCCGCCCATCGCGCGCGCATGCTGGAGGCCGGCGCCGCGCGTCTCTCGGCCGTGCTTGCTGCGTGCGACCGTTATCTGCCCGCGGGATCGCGCGCCACCCGTCCGCAGGGCGGCATGAATTTGTGGGTGCGCTTGCCCGAGCCGCTGGACGCCGGCGAGTTGCTGGCGCGCGCGCAGCGCGAGAATGTATCGTACCTGCCCGGCAAATATTTCGCGGTTTCGCGCTACGAGCCGGGAGCGTTGCGTCTGAGTTTCGCCGGGCTGGCGCCGGATGAGATCCGCAAAGGCCTGGCAGTTTTGGGACGAGTTTTTTCAGGTGAGCTGGCAAGGTCGCGGGCGCATCAAGCGTTCGAACCCGCGCCAGCTATGGTTTAAGGACGTGGCGCAGGCACTCGTGCCTGCCGCGCCGACACTCTTGTCGGCGCAAACTAAGTAGAACGTCAGGTAATTGGGTATCCGCTCCCTGACGGTCGCGGCTCCGAGCGAGCGGAAAGCGGTTGTGGCGGAAATTACGTCGCCATTTTTTTGAACTTGTTGTTTAAAAGGAGTGCATCATGTTTCTGGACGAAACGTTTCGAGTCAAAGTCGGCTTGGCTGAAATGCTCAAGGGCGGCGTCATCATGGACGTCACCAACGCCGAACAGGCCCTCATCGCGGAGAAAGCCGGCGCCGCGGCCGTCATGGCGCTGGAGCGTGTGCCCGCCGACATACGCAAGGAAGGCGGCGTGGCCCGCATGGCGCCCATCAACAAGATCCGCGAGATCATGCAGACCGTAAGCATCCC
>JBEKUO010000118.1:0-13274 GCA_049514955.1 Bryobacteraceae bacterium
GTAATCCTCGACAACCTGATTGCGCAAGCGAAGGCCAAGCCCATGCTGATCGTGATGACGCTGGGCTACGGTGCGCCGGAGATCGTCTCGAATACGAGTCCGCCTCTGCGCGACCCAGCGCTCCGCCAGCGCAATATGGATAAGTTCCGCGAGGCGCTTTTCACCGAAGTGATCCCACAAGTGGAGAAGAACTACCGTGCCGCGCCGGACCGCAACGCGCGCGCCATCGCCGGCCTATCCATGGGCGGTGCCGAGTCGCTCTATACCGGCCTGAACGCGCTGGACCATTTCGCCTGGATCGGCGCTTTCAGCTCCGGCGGCCTTGGCGAAGACTTCAACGCCAGCTTCCCCGCGCTGGATGCGAAGGCCAACTCGCAACTGCGCCTGCTGTGGATCGCCTGCGGCACCGACGACCGGCTCATCGAGGCGAACCGCAAGTTCCGCGCATGGCTGGATGGCAAGGGCGTCCACCACACCGATATTGAGACGCCCGGCCAGCACACCTGGATGGTCTGGCGGCGCAATCTCGCTGCGTTCGTGCCGCTGCTGTTCCAGTAATTACGGTATCTGCGCGGAAGTGACGGTGTCATCTCTACGGCGTTGATGGGGTGGGACAGACGCTTTCGTCTGTCAACCCGTCGCGCGGTATGGGGTGGGACAGACGCTTTCGTCCTGTCAACCCGTCGCGCCGTAGCAGGCCTCCCCGGACCACAACCATCCGCGCTGGCCATGTAGATAGGGACACCCTCCGGGCCACGCGCCCCCTGATGCCGGCGGGATCAATGCGTACGCCGTGACAAGGTCCGAAGCATGTTCCGCCTCGGGGTCCTGCCGAGTCCAATTGAAGCGCACGCTGTCGTACGCCTAATGTGCCCACACGCAGGCTCTGCTCACGGAGGTAATCCACGTGGAGGCTGCAATAGAGTTCCGCAGTTGCAGTTTGCAGGGCGGCGGTAACCCTAGACGATCGGCCGCCGTGGCACGCCCGCGTCGCCCAATGCCAACAGCGCTGTGTTTCAATTCCAGACAATCGTCTCCGATTGATACACCACGCCCGGCAAGCGGCCCGCCCGGCCGAGGCGGCGGACTGAAAACGCGGGGGATGCGCGTACCATCACGGCCTGCCTTTGGCCCGGCTCGTGCCTGTCCTCAAGTAGCTTGCCTATGCGCAACCGCCTGCAGATTCGGGATCGCGCGTCACGCTGCGGCCACGCGGTGATCGAAGCGACACTGCTGGCGCCCTGGAACTTCTTCCTTTTTATAGGCGTCTTCGACATGGGCTTCGGCGCCGTGGCGTTGATCTGCACCGAAAACACGGCGCGCGCGGCGGTGTCCTACACGGCTTCGAGTGCGGGCACGGCGGCCGACAGCGCTGGCGCCTGCCAGTATGCGCTGACCGAGATGAATGCTATGTCCAACGCGCGCAGCCTGGGCTCCTGCGGTGCGTCGCCGCTGAGGGTGACGGCCACGTCCGTTAGCGGCGCCGACGGCTCGGCGGCGTCGCAGGTCACGGTGACCAATCAGACCATGAGCCTGATTCCGGTTCTGAGCCTGCCCGCGCAGTACACCATCACGCACACGATCCAGCAGCGCGTCAAGAGTGCGGCGCCATGAGGCCATCGAAGCTGTCGCAAGCAGGCCGCCGGGGCAACTCCTTGCTGGAGTTCACCTGGTGGGCATCCCCATGACTTTCCTTCTGATCTCGACTCTCGAGATAGCCCGCGGCATGTGGATTTACAACACGCGGGTGAACTCCGTGAAGGTGGGGGCGCGCTATGCCAGCGTACACGGCCAGTTCCCCCCTGCTGCGCCCAACACTTGCACGGTGACTGTGGCGCAGGTGGCCGCGCAGGTGCAGAACGGCGGCATCGAGCTCGACCCCACGCAACTCAGCCTGACCTTCACCACCCTAGGCGTCGCATCTGTATCTTGCGTTTTGAGCAATTGCCTGAGCAACTCTAGCGGGTGTCCGGATCCGGCCGGATACTCCATCGGCAACACCTTCGAGATCGACGCCACTTATCCGTTTACGTCAATGATCGGCATGTTCTGGCCCGGCCGCGGTTCCCAGAGCCCGATGGCGACCATCGATCTGCCGGCCTCTTCCAAAATGAGGATTCAGTTCTAAGGTATGCAACCCCCCAGGCCCCCACTTATTTTGCGCCTGTTGCCGTCCATGACCGACGTGGCGTTCGTCATGCCGCTGGTATTCCTGTTCGGCGGGATGAAGGGCGCCCAGACGCTGCTGGGGGATGGCGACACGGGCTGGCACCTGCGCACGGGCGAATGGATACTGGCGCACGGGTGCGTTCCCGACCGCGACATTTTTTCCTTCACCCGTTCCGGGCAGCCCTGGTTTGCCTGGGAGTGGCTGTGGGATGTGCTGTTCGGCTGGCTACACATGCATCTCGGCATGGCTGCCGTGCTGGTGGCCAGCAGCCTGGTGCTGGCGCTGACCTTCGCCCTGCTGTTCCGGCTGGCGCGCCGCGAGTCCGGCGACGCGTTGGTAGCGCTGGCCTTCACGCTGCTCGCCGCGGCAGGCTCGGCCGGACACTGGCTGGCGCGTCCCCACTTGTTCACCATGCTGTTCACGGTGGTGTTCTCTACCGTTCTGGAGCGCGTCGACAATGGCGACCCGGCGCGCACTCGCAAGCTGCTGTGGCTGCTGCCGCCGCTGACGGTTTTCTGGACCAATCTGCATGGCGGATTCTTCTTGGGTGTCCTGTTGATTGCCGTCTACGCGGCCGCCCAGTTCGCGGTGCTGCTCCGCCAAACCAGTGTGGAGGAGCGCCGCGCGGCGCTCCAGCGCGGGCGCCGCTACGGGTGGTCCGCTGTAGGTTGCGCCCTGGCGACCTTCGTCAATACTTACTTCTACCGGCTGCACGTCCACATCCTGCAGTATCTCGGGGACGGGTTCTATCGTGGCAACATCATGGAATTCCAATCCTTGAACTTCCAGGGCGCGCAAGCCCGCTATTTCGAAATCCTGCTGCTGGTGAGCGCCGCCGCGGCCTTCTGGCGGCTCCGCCGCGGATGTCTGGCCTGGCCGCTGTTGTTCGTCCTCTGGGCGCATCTGGCGCTCTATTCCGCGCGAAACGTGGAGATTTTCGTGCTCCTGGCCACCGCGCCTGCGGCCGGAATCGTGGCGGAAGGCTTGCGCAACGCTCCGGCAGTGCGCTGGGCCGGCTGGCTGCGTCGCGGGCTGAATGCTCTGCGCGGCCTGACGCAGGATTTGAGCGCGTTCGATACTGTGCCCCGCTGGCATCTGACCAGCGCCGCCGCATTGCTGGCGCTGGCGGCGGTTCTCTACGCTCCGCGACCGCCCTCGCGTTACCGCCCCGAGTTCGATCCCAAAACCTATCCCGTGGCTGCCGCCGGCCTGCTGGAGAAGGCCGGACTCTACCGCGGCATCTTCACCGAAGACTTGTGGGGTGGCTACCTCATTTACCGCCAATATCCCCGCGTCCGCGTTTTCATGGATGGCCGGAGCGACTTCTACGGAGCGGAGTTCGCCACGCAGTACATCAAGGCGATGGGAGTGCAGGCCGGCTGGGAAAAGTACCTGGGACGCTACCGCGTGGACACCGTTTTGTTGCCGCCCGATGCACCGCTGGCCGGCGCGCTGAAACAGTCCAGCGCCTGGCGCTTGATTTATGACGATGGCGTAGCCTTGATTTTCCGGTCGGCCCGCGCCCCGGCCTTACTGCTCGAACCGGTTGCCGCTGGTCCTCCCGGCAGTGGCGCCAAAACCGCAACCATCTATCCAAGGGAGAAACGATCATGAGCACGTTCTGGACGCAATTCTGGACTGGCGATCGGGGGCAAGACCTGATCGAGTATGCCCTGATGCTCGCCTTTGTGTCGTTGGCCTCGGCTGCGCTGTTTACGAGCGCAGGGGGCAGCATCAGCACCATTTGGTCGAACAGCAATTCGCAATTGAGCGTCGCCGCTGGCTCTTAGGTCCCCCCCTACAGCTTCGTCGCCCGCCGGCCGATATACCCAATGAACCGTGCTGAGGCGCATAGGCGCCTTGGGGAAGAGGATTAGGGCCGGCTCAGGTGAGAGGCCTCCGGCGGGCCGCGCGCATGCGCGGAGCCTGCTGGGGAGAGGGCCCCTCGTCGGGTGGGTGGGCCTCCGAGTGAAGCATGAATCAACGACTACTTTCTGTCCTGGCATTTGCCTTCATCGTTTCGGCCGGCGCCAGCCTGTTGTTGTACCGGCTCTTAGGGGGCCGGGCGACAACCCCCGTGTCGCCCGCGAATACAAAACTGATTCTGGCCGCGCGCGTTCTGGAACCGGGCGCCCTGATCCGAGACGTCGATCTCCGCCTGGGCGATTGGTCCGGCACCGTTCCGGAGGGTGCCCTTCAGAAGAAAGAGGACATTGTCGGGCGCGGCGTGATCTCTCCCATTTTCAACAATGAACCGGTGGTCGAGAGCCGCTTGGCGCCCAAGGGCGGTGGCGCCGGTCTGGCGGCTCTAATCCCCAAAGGCATGCGGGCCGTGGCCATACGGGTAAATGAAATCGCCGGAGTCGCTGGCTTCGTGGTGCCGGGGATGCGTGTGGATGTGCTGGTGTCCGGCAACCCGCCGGGCGGCGCCTCGCTGGGAGGCGTAACCAAGACCCTGCTGCAAAACGTGCAAGTGCTCTCCGCCGGGCAGAACTTCCAGAAGGATGCGGAAGGCAAGCCGGTCTCCGTGCAGGTGGTGAACCTGTTGGTCACGCCGGAGCAGGCGGAGATGCTGAGTTTGGCCAGCAGCCAAACCACTATCCAGCTTGTGCTGCGCAATCCGCTGGACACGCAGATCGCCAAAACCCCCGGAAGCGCAGTCGCTCAATTATTCCATTCGGGCATGACGCTCGCGCCGGAGGCCACATCCGGAGCGCATGCGGCGTCCGCGCCCCGGCCAATGCTTCCGCCCGTGGCGGGGCCGGCGATTCCCAAACCCCGGATGGTCGAGGTGATCCTCGGCACGAAGCGGACGGAGACGCAGTTCGAGCCACGGGAGGTCCGGCCATGATACGAGGAAGCTCGCGAGGAAGCTGGTGGCTGGCGGCGCCTCTGGTATGGATGGCGCTGCCGCAGACGTGCGCCGTCGCCGCCGACGCGCGCCCGCCTAACTTGGTGGTCACCGTCGGCAAATCGATCGTTCTCGATTGTCCCGCGGATTTGCGCCGCGTCGCGGTCGCCAATGGAGACTTGGCCGATGCCTTGGCAGTGAATCCGCGCGAAGTACTGATCAACGGCAAGGCCTCCGGAGAAACTACGGTCATTCTGTGGCAACAGGACGGCTCGCGCAGTATGTACGACCTGAGCGTGCGGCCGAGCACGGCCCGCATCGAAGCCGTCCGCCGGCAAATCGAGCGCGAACTGGCCGGCCAGGACGTGGGCCTCGATCTCGAGGCCGACACGGTCTTTCTGCGGGGCACGGTGAAAGACCTCACCAGTGCCGGCCGCGCCCTCAGCATGGCGGCCACGCTAGGAAAAGTGGTCGACTTGCTGCGTGTGGAGGTGCCTGCCGCGCCGGCCCAGATCCTGCTCCAGGTGCGCTTCGCCGACGTGGACCGCTCGGCCATTTCCGCACTCGGCGTCAACTTGCTGAGCACCGGGGCGGGCAACACGATTGGCCAGGTCACTACCGGCCAGTTCGGACCGACGATCCCCCAGATTCAGGGCAACAGTGTCCAATTTACTCTGAGCGATGCGCTCAATATTTTCCTGTTCCGTCAGGATCTGAATCTGGGGGCCCTCATCAAGGCGCTGGAGACCCAGAGCCTGCTGGAATTGCTGGCCGAGCCGAACGTGCTGGCGATCGACGGCAAGCCAGCCAGCTTCGTAGCCGGCGGCGAATTTCCTTTTCCCGTGGTGCAAGGCGGCGCCACGGCCGGGGCGGTCACCATTCAGTTCCGCGAATATGGCGTGCGCATCAACTTTCTGCCCCGTGTAACCCTCCGCGGCACCATCCGGTTGCAGGTAGCTCCCGAAGTCAGCTCGCTCGATTTCTCCAATGCGCTGCAGTTCCAGGGTTACACCATCCCCGCACTGGCCACCCGTCGCGTAAAGACCGAGGTCGAGTTGGAGAGCGGCCAGAGCTTCGTCATCGCGGGCCTGCTGGACAACAACATCACC
This sequence comes from Bryobacteraceae bacterium, assembly GCA_049514955.1. Lineage (GTDB taxonomy): Bacteria > Acidobacteriota > Terriglobia > Bryobacterales > Bryobacteraceae > Bog-159. The sequence continues at coordinate 6,131 of JBEKUO010000118.1, forward strand.
GAGACTCTCAATAAGATTCCCGGCATAGGCGACATTCCCCTGCTGGGCAAGCTCTTCCAGAGCCGTTCGCGTACGCGCAGCAACTCGGAATTAATGGTCCTCATCACACCGGTGCTGGTGCGGCCTGTCCCGGCCGGAGGTGCGCGTCCCGAGATCCGTATGCCTGCGGAGTTTATGAAAGATACGGCGCGGGAGGCGCCGCGGACTCCCGGCGCGGAGCTCACCGGAGCGGTTCCCGTGCCGCCGGCGCAGAAAGACATACCGCTCGAAGAGTTACTGGAACTTGAAAAACAAAAGGACGCGGCGCCGGAGTCGGCGCCGGCCCCGCGGTCCGGTCCGGCGACTGCGCCGGGAGGAGCACAGTAATGGCTTCACTCATTCTCGATCAGAACCCGCGCAAACCTGCCGCCATGCCCACCACCATCGGCCTGGCGATCGAGGCGCGCGAGTTGTGGGACCAAGTGCAGGCTGCCCTGCGGGGCTTGGCCGTCCGGGTGGTCATGGAACAGCGCGACCTCCGCAATTGGCCCTCGTTTCTCGAAAAGTTAGAGTCCCTGCGGCCGGAAGTCGTGCTGCTGGACATCACGCAGCTTTCCCAGCCGATCGAGGAAGCGGTGCGCGGAGTCCGCGGCGCTTCGCCCGATTCGATGTTGGTGGCTCTCCATATGGCAGCCGAACCGGATACCATTCTCACCGCTGTGCGCGCCGGCGCGCATGAATTTCTATACCCGCCGCTCGAAGGCAACCTGCGGAAGGCCGTGGAGCGCAAGGCCGAAGGGCGCGGCCGCGCGCGGGAGAACACCCGGCCGCCGGGAAAGGTCGTCGGATTCCTCTCGGTGAAAGGCGGTTGCGGCGCCACCACCATCGCCTGCCATCTGGCGGCGGAGCTGGGACGCCTCAGCGCGCAGCGGGAGGAGCGTAGCTTGCTCGCCGATCTGGACCTGGAATCGGGAATTGTGGGTTTCCTGATGAAGGTCAAATCGCCCTACTCGGTGCTGGACGCGGTGCAGAACCTGCATCGGCTGGACATCAGCTATTGGAACGCCCTGGTATCCACGGAGTGGCCCGGCCTGGAAATTCTGGCGGCGCCGGTCGGTTACATGCCCAAGGAGGCTGTCGCGGGGGAAGCCTTGCGGCAGGTCCTGACGCTAGTCCGCGCCAATTACGCCTGGACAGTGGTGGACCTGGGCTGCACCCTGAATCTGGCCACGCTTACCGTGCTGGATGAAATCGACGACATCTTTCTGGTCACCACCCTGGAAGTTCCGGCTCTGCACCAGGCCAAGCACGCGGTCCAGATGCTCGTGAACGCCGGCAACGGCAACCGACTGCACGTCATCCTGAACCGCACGCCGCAGCGTCCGGATGTGACTCCCGAAGAGCTCGAGCGCATCCTGGGACTGCCCATCGATACCATGCTGCCCAACGACTATTACGCGCTCTACGACGCGTTTTGCAAGGGCAAGCTGTTGCCGCCCGGCAGTCATCTCAGCCGGCAACTTTCGGCCTTTGCCCTGCGTCTGGCTGGAGCGCCAGCGGAAAAGGGCAAGCGCCGGTTCGGCCTGTTCGGATAAGTGAGCGCGGAAATGGGCAACGGATGGAACATCTCGCCGCAGTCTGCGCCCGACTCGGGATGGGTGGCGCGGCTTTTCCACACCGAATCCTACACGCCGGAATACCAGCAACTGAAATTCGCGCTGCATCACCAGTTGCTGGACCGCATCAACCTGGAAGCGCTCTCCTCCATTCCGGGAGAGCGGGCACGCCTGGAGATCCGGACCGCGCTGGTCCACTTGGTCGATCAGGAGAAGACTCCGCTCAGCCGGGCGGAAAGAGACCGGGTTGTCGAGGAGGTGCTGGATGAGGTCTTCGGGTTGGGCCCGCTCGAGCCGCTGCTGCAGGATCCCACCATCTCCGATATCCTGGTGACCACGCCGCGCCTGGTGTACGTGGAGCAGGCCGGCAAACTGCACCGCACGCCGGTGCAGTTCAAGGACAACGCCCACCTGCTGCGCATCATCGAAAAGGTGGTGGCGCAGGTCGGCCGCCGGGTGGACGAGTCGTCGCCGCTGGTGGACGCGCGCCTGCCGGATGGATCGCGGGTAAACGCCGCCATTCCGCCAGTCGCCGTGGATGGCCCTTTGCTGTCGATCCGGCGCTTCGGGCGTTACGCGTTGCGCCCCCAGGATCTGGTACGCAGCCTGACACTGACCGAGGGCATGCGCCTGATGCTGGAATACTGCGTGAAGGCCCGCCTGAACATCCTGATCAGCGGCGGCACCGGCTCGGGTAAGACCACGCTGCTGAACGCGCTCTCCAGTTACATCCCGGAGGATGAGCGCATCGTGACCATCGAGGACGCCGCCGAGCTGCGTTTGCAGCAGGTGCACGTGGCGCGCATGGAGACGCGTCCGCCGAACATTGAAGGACTCGGCGCTATACGCATACGGGAACTGGTGATCAACGCCCTGCGTATGCGTCCGGACCGCATCATCGTGGGTGAAGTGCGCGGTGAGGAGGCCCTGGACATGCTCCAGGCCATGAACACGGGCCACGATGGTTCTCTCACCACCATCCACGCTAACACGCCGCGGGATGCGGTAGGCCGGCTGGAGGTAATGGTCGGGATGTCCAACGCCAATATGGGCGTGCGTTCCATACGCCAGCAGGTGGCCTCCGCGGTGGACCTCTTCGTGCAGGTGTCGCGCTTCAGCGACGGCGCCCGCCGCGTCACGCATGTGACGGAGGTCACCGGCATGGAAGGCGATCTGGTCACCCTCCAGGATCTTTTCGTATTCGATAAGAAGGGGCTCACGGAAAAGGGGCTGGTGCGCGGCGGCTTCCGGGCCACCGGCATACGGCCCAAGTTCTACGAACGGTTGGCCGCCTGCGGCCTGGAACTGCCGGCGCACATCTTCGAGGGCTTCCAGGAGGTCGCCTAGCATGCCCGTTTCCTTGCCGCTGTTCCTGGTCCTTTTCACTTTTGTGCTGCTCTCCATCGCGCTGGGGCTGAAGTTTTATGAGTGGTGGCGCCAGCGCGAGATGTCCGCCATGCTGCGTACGGTCACCGAAGACCCCGCCGGCGGAAGCGCCAAACTGCTGCGCGACATGGGTAGAAGCAAGCGCCCCTGGCTGGAAGTGTGCCTCGAGCGCCTGGCGCTGTTGGCGAAGCTGGAAGGCCTGATCCGGCAGGCTGGAGTGAACTGGACGCCCGGAGGGTTCCTCTTGCTGGCGGCTGCCGGGGCGCTGTGTGGAGTGCTGTTGAGTGTGAAGCTCGAAGTGCTGTTCCCCCGGAGTTGGACAGCCCCCGCGCTCGCGGCTCTGCTGGCCGCGCTGCCGTATCTCTACCTGCGCCGCAAAAGGACGCGCCGGCTGGCGGCCTTCGAGGAGCAGCTTCCCGAAGCTTTGGACTTTCTGGCCCGGTCCATGCGCGCCGGACACGCCTTCACCATCAGCCTGCGTATGGTGAGCGAAGATTCCCCGGACCCGCTGGGGATCGAATTCCGCGGGTTGTTTAACGAGCAGAATCTGGGCGCCCCGCTGGAAACCGCCTTATACAACCTGGCGGAGAGGGTGCCGTTGCTGGACGTCCGCTTCTTCGTCTCGGCCGTGATCCTGCAAAAACAGACTGGCGGCAACCTGGGTGAGATTCTCACGCGGCTGGGGCACGTCATAAGAGAACGCTTCCGGCTCAAGGGGCAGGTGAAGGCGGCTAGTGCCCACGCCAGGATGACGGCCCTGGTGCTCACGATCCTGCCGGTGGCCACCACCATCCTCATGCTGATAGTGGCGCCCGGTTATTTGCAGTCGATGCTGGCCGATCCCGACGGCAAGATGCTCATCGCGGGATCTGTGGCCGGCCAGATCGTGGGTCAGTTGGTGATTCGAAAGATTATACGGATCAAGGTTTAACGCAAAGGACTCGATATGGCCTTACTGGTTTCCGTCGCGCTGTTTGGTCTGCTGGCGACCGCCATTACCGCCTACGGGTATGGGCGTTACGCCAAGCCCGCGCGGTTTCTTCAGCAACTGCACAATCAGCCGGTCGCGCAGGCGCTCGAGCACATTGGCCAGCCCAGACCGTCGGTGGTGGTGCGCCGTCTGCAGGCTATCGGGCAGCATGCGCCGGTCTCCCCGCAAGATATGCAATCCACGCGACGCCTGCTGATCGCGGCGGGATATCGTGCGGAAAGCGCCGTCGCGGTGCTTTACGGGCTCAAGCTGCTGCTGTCGGTGGCGCTGGCCGTCCTGTCGATCCTGTTCCGCAGTTCCATCACGGCGAACCCGGTCCTGCGTATCGTGCTGCCGGTGGCGGCTACCCTGGCAGGCTACTTTATTCCCAGTTTCCTGCTGGAACGTACGATTTCCAGGCGTCAGGAGCGGCTGCGGCTCTCGCTGCCCGATGCCTTGGATCTCATGGTGGTTTCCGTGGAGGCCGGCTTGGGCCTGGATCAGGCGGTGCAGAACGTCAGCCGCGAGCTGACCGTGGCGCATCCCGAAATCAGCGAAGAACTGGGGCTGGTCACCCTGGAGATGCGTGCCGGAAAACGCCGGGCCGAAGCGCTGCGCAATCTGGCGCAGCGTACCCGCGAACCCGAGCTGCGAAAGCTGACCGCCATCCTGATCCAGTCGGACCGCTTCGGGACCAGCATGGCGGAAGCCTTGCGCACGCATTCCGAGTTCATGCGCGTGCGCCGTCGGCAGGAGGCGGAGGAACGCGCCGCCAAGGTGGGGGTGAAGTTGGTATTCCCGATCTTCTTCTTCATCCTGCCTTCCATGCTGGTGGTAGCGGCCGGACCCGGCTTGCTGCAAGTTTTCAAGTACCTGTTCCCGATGATGAAGGGAATCCAATAAGAAAGGAGGGACGCCATGAGTAACATGATGTTTCAGGCTATTCTCTGGCTGGCTGCCGGCGTGGTGCTGGTGCTGCTGGTGGCGCGCCGCCGCAAGCGTAAAAGCAGCAGCCTGTAAAGGATCTGCGGGGGCGGCGCAGGCACGCTGCGGCCGGCCGCCCACAACCACCATAATTGGTATTTCGTGCCGCAACATATTTCGTGCCGCCGGACGCTCCTGCGGGCGCACGCGAGCTTTGTTCGCCTGATGGATCTTGGACATTTGCCGAACTCTCGCGCGGCGGGGCGGCCCGAACTCGGATCGCCGTGTCTCCGCATCGCCCCCTCGCCCACTCATCACATCGACGCCTTCTGTCGATGTTGGCTAGTCTGCTCTCCTACGCCTCGCTCCACTGCAAATAAGCGAGCGCTCTCCCAGCGTTTCCGGATTGTCCGCGGCGCCGGACTCCACCGTCAGCCGCCCCGCAAAGCCCCACTCCTTCATTGCCCGCAGCACGCGAAAGCGTGCGCCACGCGGCTCTCTGTACGCATCGCGGAAAAGAACATCAGTGCTCTGTTTTGTTTCAGACGACCATGGACTCAGGTAGCAAACCAAGTCAGATTGGGTGGTCCCGCATGCGATCCGCGATTCTTCACGGCTTCCCGGCGAGCGGTTTCCATCGTCGCTAATCCGGTTCCGTCACCGCCATGATCGTCAACGGAGCGTTCCCTTCCAGCCGGTTGTTCACGAACAAAAAAGCCATGTGGCGCTCCTCCCGCGCGCGCTGAATCAGCAGACGCAACGAATCGCGCGCCCCCGGGTTCGGGTCGCGGACTTCACTGTATGGCGAAAACATGGCGACCGCCTCCTCGTACGGGCGCCCGTGCCGTAGCAGCGCGCGGCACACCAGAAAATCGGCCGTTGCGGATTGCGGAAGCGCCATCTGTTGCCGCAGTTCCGGCATGCGCGACCAGGCGTTGTAAACATGCGCCACCCCCCGCGCGCGCAAGCACCCAAAGTAGTCCGGCTGCAGAAATTCCGGGTTGCGGACCTCTACGGCGTATCGGAATTGCGGCGGCAGCGCGGCCAGGAACGGGTCCAGGCGCTCCAGAAACTCGCTCGTCTCCGCAATTGCGCGGCGCGAGAATGCGCCGAACTCGAAAATCAGCAGCGCCATCCTGTTGTGATAAGGCCACAGCGGGCGCAGAAACATTTCCTTCAACAGCTCCGCGTCCAGAAACGACTCGTTGTCCTTACCCGCCTGCGGCCCGTAGCGCGCGTGCGACGGAAACATCTTGCAGGTGATCTGTTCCGGCACTTTAAAGGCAAACCGGAATCCCTCGGGCGCCAGGCCGAACAGCTTGGCCCAGAACTCCGCGCTGGGGAACTGGTAAAAGGCGAAATCCCCGCAAACCGTGGGAAAGGTCTGCGCGTACTCCTTCAGGCAAGTGGCCTCGAAGAGCTGCCGCGAAAACCGGCCGCGCGAAAGATAATTCGCACGCGTGTAGACCTGCCCGATCCAGCCTTCATATTTCCAGGAACTGCCGCCGATGAAGACGCCCTCCGCCGCGAGGTCCCGCAATCGGGCGGCCAGCGCATCGCGATCGAAACTCCCCGGTTCGTCGAATAGCGTGTCCAGAAGTCCTCACCAGGCGCGCGCGGAGCGGTGCACGTAAGGATCCACGCACGCCAGCAGCATCCCGGCCCTGCGCCTCATACCGATATAATAACGTTAAGCCTGTGAGCGAATCCGAGCGCAAACCGGAAGACGATCCGATACTTTATTGCCCCGTGTGCTCGACACACCTGATCCAGCACAAATGCAAACTGGTGTGCCCCAAGTGCGGCTATTATCTGAGTTGCGCGGACTATTACTAAAAAGAATTTGAAACCGCCGATGCACGCCGATACACGCCGATCAGGCCGCGACCCTGCGTTTGCTCAAAATCGGAACCGCCGAAGCGCACCGGTCAAGCAGTTTTTTTATCGGCGTGTATCGGCGTGCATCGGCGGTCGCTTTAAAGGAAGGTGGCCATGACCGAGATTTCCGATCTTTTGGAACGCTATCGCCGCGGCCCTGAGCTTTTGGCCGTGGTCCTAACCGGCGTATTTGGCGAAGAAGAGGATTTCCAGCCCGCCCCCGGCAAGTGGAGCATCCGCCAGTTGATCGCCCACCTGGCCGACTCAGAGATTGTCGCCGCGCACCGCTTTCGCCAGATCGTCGCGGAGGACCACCCCACCCTGGTGGCCTTCGACCAGGAAGCCTGGGCCAAGAACCTGGATTACGCGCGGCGCAAGCCCAAACAATCCC
>JBEKUO010000119.1:0-13239 GCA_049514955.1 Bryobacteraceae bacterium
GCGCCTGCCCCACCACAGGCCTGAAAATACCCGCCCGGCTGTATACCAATTCGCCGTCCCACCCCCTAATCTGGATTTAGACCCTATAAGCAATGCCGGGAAACCGTTGGACCAGTCTCCAGATTGAAGCGCTCATCGATCAGATTGTGCATCAGCGAAAGCCCCTGCCGGAAATCGACGTGCCGGGCAAATCGCGCGCGGCCATCAACAACCAGCGCAAGCGGCTGCAACTCGCCGGTCTTCTGAACGGGGCCTTCCCTGGCCGCGAAGTCAAACCCTGGACCTTCCCCGAGCTGAAGAAACTCACGGCATTCACCCAGGAATACGGTTTCAGTGCATTCTTCATCTCCCAAATGGGGCTGCTGCCGGGACGCAGCAAGGATTCCATCAGCAAGATGATGGGGCGGCACGGCCTCGGCAATCCCGCCGTGAAAGCTCGTGCGCGCTCGGCCCAACGGCTCGATCCGGAGCGTCGCGACGAATTCAAGCGGTTCCTCCTGGATGAAGGTCGGCGGCTGCCCAGCATCGAGGTCGCGCGGCGATGGGGCATCGCGCAGAAGACCGTGACCGCCTGCCGGCGCAGGTGGGGTATCCGGCTCTCGTGGCGCGAGGCGCGATCGTCGGAGGAGTTTCGGCGCCAGCAGCGGAGACGTGCGAAAGCCTTCGTCGATCATACCCGCGAGCGCTGGCGGCAGTGGCGCGCGCGGAAGAGGCTTGCATGGGAAAAACTGAAACAGGATCTGGCGCAACGCCGCGATTGCCCGCCGCCGCGCGTGTGCCAGGCATGCGGCGAGCAGTGGTACGCGACGCGGGAGTTCTTTCACGTGCGCGTGCGCCGCTCGGGCGATCGCGTGAAGATCAGCTACTGCCGCGTGTGCCGGCTGTGCCGCGCCGAGCGGCGACGTAACCGGGGCGCAGCGCGTGCGTCAGACTTGCACGCCGTTAACGCATGCGAAGTCCGAAACGGCGCGAGCGTTTGCCGAGCAGTTGCAGCGCCGTAGCCGCGCGCGCTTAGCCACGCAATACAGCAACCAACATCAGCAGGAATCCCCCGAACAAGCCAGTCGCCGTGAAGCGTGCGCCACGTGGCTCCGAAACATGGATTGTAATAAGTTAGACCGGACAACACACGCGACACGCAGTAGCGCTCAGTTAACCAGAATCCCCAGCTTTTTCCCGACGCGCTCGAACACCTCCAACGCACGGTCGAGTTCGGCGCGCGTATGCGTGGCTGTGACAATCGTGCGCACGCGCGCTTTGCCCTCCGGCACCGTCGGGAACCCGATGCCGGTCGCCAGCACGCCTCCCTCAAACAGCGCGGCGGAGAGTAAGTGCGCCATGCGCGCCTCGCCCACGATCACCGGCGTGATGGGGGTTTCGCTGACTCCCGTGTTGAATCCGGCGACGCTCAGCCCGTGCTTGAAATATTTGGTGTTATCCCATAGATTCTGAATACGTTCCGGCTCCTCTTCCAGTACGTCGAAAGCGGCTATGCAAGACGCCGCCACGGCGGGCGGATGCGATGTCGAAAACAGAAACGGCCGCGCCCGATGATACAGAAACTCGATCAACGCACGGCTGCCGCACACGTACCCGCCCAGCACTCCGATGGCTTTCGAGAGCGTGCCGACCTGAATGTGTACCCGCCCGTGCACGCCGAAATGATCGATTGTGCCGCGCCCGTTGCGTCCCAGAACTCCGGAAGCGTGTGCGTCATCCACCATCATGATGGCGCCGTGTTTTTCGGCGGCCGCGGCCAGTCCGGGCAGCGGGCCTATGTCGCCATCCATCGAAAACACGCCATCGGTGATCAGCAGCTTGCGCCCCGGCTTATCGGCCAACTCCGCCAGCGTGCGCTCCGCGGCCGCGGTGTCTTTGTGCGGGAAGACGTGGATCTTCGCCCTGGAGAGCCGGCATCCGTCGATGATGCTGGCGTGATTCAATTCGTCGGAGACGATGTGGTCTTCGGGCGTCAGGACGGCCGCGACGGTGCCCGCGTTGGCGGCGAAGCCGGATTGAAACACGACGCAGGCTTCCACATTTTTGAAGCGCGCGATGCGCTCCTCGAGTTGCATGTGCAGCGACATCGTGCCGGAGATGGTGCGCACGGCGCCCGAGCCGACACCGTAGCGCCGGGTGGCCTCCAACGCGGCTTCCCGCAGCTTCGGATGCGTGGTCAGACCCAGGTAATTGTTCGACGCCAGGTTGATCACGTCCTTGCCGTCGAAACGCGATTCGGCGGCGCTCTCCGATTCCAAAACGCGCAGGCGCTGATATGTTCCGGCCCGCTTCCAGGCTTCCAACTGCTCTCCCAGGTATGCCAGAGGATCGCTCATGGCGTGAGTGTATCATTTGAGAAGAGGCCGTCGCGCGCGCAAAGGAGCCGTATGAATCTCGATCAAACCGTAGGGCATGAACTGGAATGGCGCCAGCCGGAGATCTTGCGCCGTATTTATCAACTGACGTGCAATGGAAGCGAGGTTGCAATCCTCAGCTTCGAAAGCAGGTATGGATCGCTGGCGACGGGCGAGTGCGGCCAGGGGAAGTGGACGTTCAAGAGAACGGGCTTTCTGTCTCCGCGAGTCTCCATTCGTGAGGCCGGCTCGGAAACCGACCTGGCGATATTCACTCCGGGTTGGACTGGCAGCGGTTCGTTAGCTTTTGGCTCGGGGCGCCGTTACCAATTGCGGCCGACGAATTTCTGGCACACGGAATGGGCGTTCCAGACGGAGGATGGGAATCCCGCTGTCACGCTCTCGGGTCCGCATGGTGTCTTCAAGCAAGGCGGCAACGCCGGCGTGGCGCAATCGGCCGCCGGCTCGCCTGAGACGCCCGTAATGCTTCTGCTGATCTGGTATCTGCGAATCCTGATGAACGCGGATGCCGCCGCGGGCGCGGCGGTGGTCGCATGTAGCGGCTGACGACGATATGCCGCACAGAGTCTGTCCCTGGTGGATCGGGTATCTGCTGGCCAGCCCGTTGCGGCGCCTGCAGTACAACCCAGCCGAAATTCTGGCTCCTTACGTCCACGAAGGCATGACGGTCCTCGAGCCTGGACCCGGCATGGGGTTCTTCACGCTCGAACTGGCTCGCCTGGTGGGAGCCGCAGGCCGCGTAGTGGCGGTCGACATACAGCCCAAAATGCTCGACCGGCTCAAACGGCGCGCACGCCACGCCGGACTTCTTGACCGCCTGGATGTCCGCCTGGCGCGGCCCGATACGATGGGCCTAGCGGACCTCTCCGGTGCAGTCGACTTTGTGCTGGCCTTCGCCATGGTGCATGAAGTGCCATCCCCAGGCGCCTTCTTCGCGGAAGTCTCAAAGGCCTTGAAACCCGCCGCCGGCGTGCTGCTCGTCGAGCCAGCCGGGCATGTGAAATCCGCCGAATTTGAAGCCGAACTGGCATCTGCCGCGCAAGCTGGTCTCGTTCCATCGGGCCGGCCAGCGATACGCCGCAGTCTGGCCGCGTCATTGAAAAAAGCCTAAAAAAAGCCTAAGAAAAGGAGGTCTCCAACAATGGCTGAAGCGAGAGGCCGCTCATCCGCCCGCCGGACGCACGTCGTGCTGGTCCCGGGATTCGCCGGGTTCGATGCGCTCGGCCAGCTTGAATACTACGCCCGCGTCACGCCGCAGTTCCGCAAGTGGCGGACGCAGAATGGGCGCGCCGATGTGGTGCTGCACTACTTCGACAACTTTCCCACAGCGGCAGTCGCTACCCGCGCCGGGCGGCTGCGCAGCTACCTGGCCAAGCGAATGGCGCGCGGCGAGTTCATGGACCATGACGCCTTGATCCTGGTCGGCCACTCGACCGGCGGCCTGGACATACGCAAGCTCCTCTGGGATCTGATGACCGGGCCTCCCGGCAAGACGTTCCCTGTGGATGGCGGCAAGGGCTCGGCCTTCACCGTGAAAGCCGCGGAGATCCTGAAGTTGGTGCGCGGCATCGTCTTCCTCTCGGTGCCGCAGTGGGGCACCAACATCGCCGACTGGGTGCGCGCCTATACGCTAGGGCGCAAAGTGGTGATCGCCGAGTTGCGCGCCACGGTCGCGGGTTCCCAAGTGCCGCTGCTGGACAAGCTGGAGAGCTGGATCGCGAGCGGCGCCACTGGCCTCGCCGATGTAGACTTGCTGCGCGCCCTCCAGGATGCTCTGAGCGAAGCGCAAGCCGACACGTGCAACCGAGATCCGGCGCGCGTAGCGGGAGCGCAGGAAGCCGCGTCCGAGCTCGAATTGTGGTTGCGCCACATAGCCACGGATTTCGGCGCGATCGACGATCTCGCTTCGAATAACGCGGAGGAGGATCCCGCCAGCCCGGCACACTTCCCCGGCGGCAAGCGCGACCACGAGAAAGACCTCTGGCGGAAGCAGCGGATCAGGACGCGGTCGTATGCCACGCTGGGCCGGCGCCCCTTTGTGTTCGATCCGGGCGTCGAAGCGCCGCAGTGGGATCTTCTGAATCCCACGACCTACCCGGAGTGCACCAGGCGCGAGGGCCCGCGCGCGCACACCGACATCGTTTATCGCACCGCCTACCGGGCCTGCGCCGGCGGCCCATTCCACGAGCCCCCCGTCAGCGATCTGGCGAGTCTCCAGTACGTCAGCGCCATTCAGCGGCGCAGGATCGAGCGCTGGCGCACCGGCGCCGAGATCGAACTTTGGGACAACGACGGCATCGTCAACACCTCTTCGATGCTCTGGCCCGACGGCGCCCAGACGCGGCTCGTGCCCGGAGACCACATGGACATCGTGGGACACCACCGGCTGGTCAAAGCCATTCCTGGATCGTGCAGGGAGTACCTGGCCTACGACCTGTTGAAGTCGGGATCGGAATTCGACGATTCCACGTTTGCGGAAGTGTGGAACGACGTGTTCGACTTTTGCGTGTAGCCCCGTGGCGCAGGCACTCGTGCCTGCCGCGCCGGCACTCCTGCCGGCGCAGGCTAGCCTTGCTCGCCTATCGCGCAAATGGACCTCGGTCCCGCCGGACCACAACTTCCAGCGTGGTTTCCGGAGAGCGTGGTGCTGTGGGCTTCAGCTCGCAGTCGGTTTTTCGGCGAGCTGGACTCGCCGCAGCACGCCCGTTGGCAGGCGAAAGCGCCTGCCCCACCGCGCGCTTACGGTGGCCGCAGAATCATTATGGTAGCCAGCATCGCGGCCACCGCTGTTGCCGAGCCGCCCGTTAGCGCGCGCACCTCGCCTTGGCAGACGGTCAGCGTCTTCCCGGCCTTGAGAACCCGGCCGGTGGCCACGAATGTTTCGCCTTGCGCAGGCGCCATGAAATTTGCCTTGTATTCCACCGTCAGCACATTCACGCCGGCAGGCGCCAGCGTCAAGGCGGCATACCCGCAAGCGCTATCCACAATCATGGTGACAATGCCCGCGTGCAGATAACCGTTCTGTTGGGTGAGCCTGCCATCGTACGGCAAATGGATCTCAGCCATGCCGGGCGCCACCGATGCCAGAGTCGCGCCGATGGTTTGCATGGCGGCCTGGCGATTGAAACTCGCTCTAACGCGGCTCTCGAAATCGGGGTCTTGCGGAGTGAAGCTCTCGCTGCTGAGGGACATGAAGATCATGGTAAACCGGCTGCGATGCGCTATAACAGGGAAATGACCCGAATCATTCTGCTGGCCGCTCTGGCGGCATCGTCTCTGATGGCTCAAGATTGGGCGCGCGCAAGCCTGGAAAAATCTCCTCGCCACCGCGAGTGGGTTACCGTCAAGCACGACGGCCGCGCCGTGGAGACGTTCGTTGTCTATCCGGAATCGAAGGACAAAACGCCCGTCATTCTGATCATTCACGAGATCTTCGGCATGACCGATTGGGTGCAGGAGGTCGCGGATGAGTTCGCCGCTGCCGGATACATCGCGGTGGCGCCCGACCTGCTCTCGGGCATGGCCCCCAAAGGCGGCCGCACACCGGATTTCCCGGAGGGCAGCGCCATGGCGGCGGTGAGTCACCTCGATCCCGATCAGGTCACGGCGGATCTCAAGGCCGTGGCCGACTACGGCTTGAAACTGCCGGCCGCGGTCAACAAGCTCTTCGTCGCGGGCTTCTGCTGGGGAGGCGGGCAAACCTTCCGCTTCGCCACCAATCGCCCGGATCTGGCGGCCGCCCTGGTGTTCTACGGTCCACCGCCCGACAAAGATGCCATGAGCCGCATCAAGGCCCCTGTGTATGGCTTCTACGCCGGCAATGACGCACGCATCGACGCGACCATTCCCGACACGATCGACCAGATGAAGCAGGCCGGCAAAGTCTACGAGCCTATGACCTACGAAGGCGCCGGCCACGGGTTCATGCGGGCGGGCGAAGACCCCAAGGCGAGCGAAGCCAACGCCAAGGCGCGCACGGAAGCGTGGACAAGGGTGAAGGAGATCATGAGCCACCACTGAGGCCGTGGGGGATTCCGCAAAGGAAATGCGGGGCGAAGGCCGGAAGTGCCGGGCCAGTCAGCCGTAGCAGCAGCTTATTCCGGGTGGAGTCTGAAACTATCGTTCGGACTCACAACCCGCCTTTTCGGCGAGCGCTTCTTCCTCGCCCAGGTCTGCTTCGATCTCCTCGGGATTGGCGTGATAATAGGCGAGCGCGGCGTGGACCTGAGCGAGGCTGAGATGCCCGTACTGCGCGGCAATCTCTTCGGGAGACAAGCCCATCTTGTACCACGCTGCAACGCGCATCACGGTAACACCGGTGCCGGCAATCTTGGGCCGGCCGGCCCGTATCGACGGATCGCGGTCGATGAGGGTACCAATCTCCACGGCGCCAGTCATGATCCGATTATAGCTGGACAAGGCGTCTGGTGGCAGGCGAGAAGTAGCGCGCGTACCCCGGAACACCGCGCGTTTTTTTTTTGCGATCCAGGCCAGGCGCGGGTCGCCACCAATCCCAGTTCTGGGATAAAATGGTCTTGGGACAGAAATGCGGCCGCAGCCAGTTACGGGTGAGAAACCGTTGCATTGGGTGGGGTCGACGAAAAACGATCTATTGGCTTTTCCGGAAGCGGTGAAGGATAAGGTCGGTACCGCCCTCAGCGTAGCGCAGTTTGGCGGAAAGCATCCAGCGGCTAAACCATGGAAAGGAGAAGGTCCTGGTATTCTGGAGATCGTCGAAGATCACGCCGGGAACACCTTTCGCGCCGTTTATACAATCCGTTTCGCGGAGGCTGTTTACGTGCTGCACGCCTTTCAGAAGAAATCCCCGAGGGGGATCAAGACTGCCCGGCACGATGTGGAGTTGGTGTCGCAGCGTTTGCAACAAGCCCGAAGAGATTACCAGGAGCGTTATGCGAAAAAATGAAGAGAGCCCCGCCGTGACGCCGGGTTCTGGAAACGTATTTGCCGACTTGGGGATCGCCGATGCCGAGGAGCGACAGACTAAGGTCCGCCTCGCGCTGGCAATCAATCAAATTCTGGACCAACGGCGTCTCACCCAAGCCGAAGCCGCCCGGCGCCTGGGTGTCAATCAGCCAAAGATCTCAGCGCTTTCCAATTACCGGTTGGAAGGCTTCTCCGTCGAGCGGCTAATGCACTATTTGAATGCGCTCGGCCGTGATGTAGAGATTGTCATTCGCAGCAAACCACGATCCCGGCGAGTCGCCCGGATCTTTGTCACGGCTGCTTGAGGATTCTGAATGCCTAGGGTCAAACCGATCGTCTGCAAGACGCCCGAAGAACTGGCTGCCGCCCTGGGACTCTCCGCGGCAGAGGCGAAGGAGTGGCAACTCCAGCATGCGCTAAACTTCAAAGGCCTCAAGAAATTGTCGGGAGACAAGGGAACCCGCGAGCCCGAAGACCGCCAAACGGGCGGGGACTTCGCGAAGGATTCCCAATAACGATCTCGATCACGTTTTCAGCGATCTACCGGTTTGCACACTGGCGGGGATATCGAGTGAGGGTTTCGGTGGTCAAGTCAAGTACGACCTCCTCACAGAGATTACCGATCGCGCAGGAGTGGAGTTGTAAGCGGCGCTACTCAACTAAAGGCGCTACGACGCTCACGCCCGCTGACTCGGCTGCCGCTCGCAGCGCCCGGTCGGTGGTTGCCAGAGGCAACTGGAGCCGCACAGCCAGATCGAGATATGACGCGTCATAAGTTGTCAGACCCCGCGCCATGGCAATCTCCGGTAATCCGAGGACATCCATTGGCGTCTGCGACCCGACCTCAATCGGAAGCTCCTTGAGTCGGACCAGGAACCCGAAAACCTGTTCCGAGGTGATACGCTTGCGTCGATACGCCATGATCAAACCGTTGCCCACTTCGTAAAAATACAGCGGCGGAACAAACGCGCGCCTGCCGGGCAAAGTCTGGAGGACCGCCAGACTGTACTCGCGACCTATTTCGTCTTCCAGGAACCACTGGAGTGTCAGCGAGGCGTCGATGACCAGATCGCTCACAGGCGATGACCTTCGTGGATCAGGTCCTTCACTGAGACGCCGGTGAGGGTCGTGCGATTACTCTCCGCAAACCTGAGCATTTCGCGCACGGCTTCCTGCCCGCCAGCACCAGGGTCGCCAGTGTGTTGGTCTGCCGAGCGTAGAGCCCTGAGCGCCCCAGCCACGACGTCCTCAGGCGTTCGGTAGCGGCCCAACCTCAATTGCTCATCCACGATTTGTTGCTCCTCGGGGGTCAAAGTGATGGTCATACGCGGCCGTCTCATGTATATCATACCGGTTCTGCGAATGAAGGTTTCGCCGGTGCCATAATCGTACTTCCCCGCGAATGAGCTTTCCCGCACGGCCCCAATCCAACCCTACCTTGCGGACGCGCAAACGCCGCGCTCGAGAAATTCCCGCTGGCTGCGCAGCGAGTTCTCGTCGAGCAGAATCAAGCCGCATTCCAGCGGCCGCCGGGCCCCCGAGTACTCAGTGGCATGCTCCAGGAGACCCTCCCGCGCCAGCCTTACGGCCTCGGCGATGGCCTCTTGGGGAACTTTCCCTCCCACTCCTCTACGATGGCGTCCCACGGCAAGCCGCGCTCCACCTGCTCCAGAACGTCTGAAACGAGGATCCTGGTTCCCCTAAACGTTAGCTTGCCGTGACACACCCGCGGGTCGGCGACGATGTAGCGGCCGATTTGGCGGGTGGCTCGATGCACTGCGAAGTTCTTCGCAGGTTTCCTGGCTGGCATGGGATGTTAGGCCTCATATATAGTTTCGCCCAGTTGGCCGAATCGTGATCAAATCCTCTGCGAAGTCAGTGCGGTCCGGTGCCGCGCGCGACCATTGGCTCGACGCTGGGCTGCTCGCGTCCAGGTAGGTCGCCACACGCCGTCAATCCGCGCCGAATGCCGGGTCGCCAAGCGGGCGAGCACCTCGGGGACCTGGGTAGGGGGTTACTTTGGCCTGCCCACTATTTTCGCGCCTTAGGCGGAAGCCCTAGACTTTCCGGCGTAGCGAACTTCGGAAGGCCTCTGCCAACGATAATTTGTATATTAGCATTCGGGCTGCGTTTGTTTGGCCAAAACGGGTCCAGAGGGACGAGTCCCGGACACGGAAGCAAGTTCTCACTATGTGGCCATGTGTCAACCTCAGGCACGAGCGCGTTACGAATCTCGGATGCAGCGGCTTCGCTTGTTTTGTTCCCGGGCACGCTGCCAACCACCACTCCGGTTGCACTTACGCACGAGGTTGTATCCAACCAGGCGGCACTGTCTATCTGTGCTTTAGCAAGAGCACGGGCAATCTGTCGTGCCAGATTGGTACATTCGTCTCTAATCCAAGGATATTCCGTGGACTGTACGTACACGTCCACTTGGACTCCAGACAGTCCTGTTAATCGGTGCGCAACACGCTCTATTTGCGTATTAGACAAATGCCGCGAACCGAACGTATCCAGAAGTTTAACGCGCAATTCCGCTTCTTCTCTTTTTGCCTCAGCAGCCGCTAGTTCCGCTGCGGCTGCGCGTGCCTTTTCGTCCGCTATCTGCTTGTCATACCCTTTGACTAATGCTTTGGCAGACTCCGCGCTCGCCAGTGCGTCTGCTAGATGCGCCTCTGCTTTCCTGGATCTCTCGTCAGCCGCGGATGCCTTCACGTTCAGTAAGGCCACATCGCGCTCAGCAATGACCTGTAGGCGTCTGGAGAATAAGAAGATACCGCCATCAGCGAAGATTTCTCCGGCAACTCCGATAATCACCAGCATCTCGAATACCTTTTCTCGCCGTTTCCACGTAGGGGATTCTGAGTACTCGCCAATTAACCCGATGGTGAGCAATGTCCCGAATACCAATAGGGACCATTCGGAAATGTCAAGTGCTGTTGATGTTGTGGATTTGGATAACTCCAGAATACCAATTCCTACTAACGATCCAGCGGCGACTTTAGGTATCCTCATGCCAATGATTGCTGTCTTGATTCTTCTTATTAAGCAATGCGTTTCCAGCTGGAACGGTTGGGTGGCTGGCGTCAAGCCCGTGGAAAACCAAAGTAGCCCACTACCGGGACCGGGGTTGCCGCGATTCTCAACGCGCTTGTGTAACCTCAGAGGCTTGCAGCCAAAAGGGACTCCACCGGCCTAGCGTACGGCCTACCTTAGAGTCGTTTCTGGTTTGCATCAATCGATGTAGCGCTGAAACAATGAGGCCAATTCACCCACCGCCGTCCGTCTACTTTACTCTGGGTCGAACGGCGTCAGGCGTCGGAACTCCCCATGCCGGTTCTGTACGTGAATCGTAGCGTTCGGCTCCATTTGGCGGGCACGCTCGATAGCCTCAGCCTGGGTCCCGGTTACGGCACTGCTACGCTCGCCATCAGGCCGCTTGACCGCCCATCCCTCGTCATGGTGCACAACGAAAAGCTCTTTCATGTCCATCGTCTCCTATGATAAGTTAACAGTCATATCTCTCGACTTTCGTCTCCCCCTAACTACAACCGCTAGTCCCCCCGCAATTCCCGCACTTATAGCAGCTCCCATTGCGCGTCATAATCGATCCGCACTCCGCGCACAACGGCGCGTCGGCAGTCATCGGCGCGAACGGCAGCTCCTGCTGCGGGCTGGGTTCAGTCGGACGCAGCGTGGTAGTCTCGCCGGCTTCCGTCACCGCGTACTCCGGTCCCAGAAACCGCGCGCCGAGCCAACGGAAAATGTAATCCATGATGGACTTGGCGTAGGGGATCTGCTGGTTGCCGGTCCAGCCGCTGGGTTCGAAACGCACGTGGGCGAATTTGTCCACCAGGAATTTCAGCGGCACGCCGTACTGCAGGTTGAAGCTGATGGCCGTGGCGAACGCGTCCATCAGGCCCGAAATCGTCGAGCCTTCCTTGGCCATGGTGATGAAGATCTCGCCGGGCGCGCCGTCGTCGTACATGCCCGCGGTGATGTAGCCTTCGTGGCCGCCGATCGAGAATTTGTGGGTGATGGCGCGCCGCTCGTCGGGCAGCTTGCGCCGCACGGGCCGGTAGACCACCTTCTCCACCGTCTGCTGTACCGGCGCCGGCGCGGCAACGGCGGCCTTCTCGGATTTGCCCGCGCCCGTGCCGGAGCTGAGCGGCTGCACGCGCTTGGAATTGTCGCGGTAAATCGCCACCGCCTTCAGGCCCAGCTTCCAGCTCTCCGTGTAGGCGTTCATGACCTCTTCCACCGTGGCTTCTTCCGGCATGTTGATGGTCTTCGAAATCGCGCCCGAGATGAACGGCTGCACCGCCCCCATCATCTTCAAATGCCCCATGTAGTGTATGGAGCGTGTGCCGTTGGCCGGCCGGAAGCTGCAATCGAAAACGGCCAGATGCTCGGGCTTCAGGTTCGGCGCGCCTTCGATCGTGCCGGTGGAATCGATATGGCTGACGATCTGGTCCGCCTGCTCGGGCGTATAGCCCAACTTGATGAGCGCCTGCGGCACGGTGTTGTTGACGATCTTGATGACGCCGCCGCCCACCAATTTCTTGTACTTGACCAGCGCCAGGTCCGGCTCGACGCCGGTGGTGTCGCAGTCCATCATGAAGCCGATCGTGCCTGTCGGCGCGATGACGGTCACCTGCGCATTGCGATAGCCGTTGCGGCGTCCCAGCTCCAGGGCGTGGTCCCAGCATTCCACGGCGCCAGCGTAAAGGTCCATGGGAATCTGGCGATTGTCGAGGCGGTGCGAAGCGTCGCGATGCATGCGAATGACTTCGAGGAACGGTTCGGTATTCTTCGCATAGCCTGGGAACGGCCCGGTGCTTTCGGCGATGCGGGCGCTGGTGAGGTAGGCCTGCCCGCACATGACCGCGGTGATGGCGCCGGCGTAGTCGCGGCCCTGGTCGCTGTCGTAAGGAATTCCGAACGACATCAGCAGCGCGCCCAAGTTGGCGAAGCCCAGCCCCAGCGGGCGGTAGTCGTGCGAATTGCCGGCGATCTTCTCGGTGGGGTAGCTGGCGTTGTCGACGATGATCTCCTGCGCCATGATCATGGTATCCACCGCGTGGCGGAAAGCTTCCACGTCGAACTGGCCGCCCGGACCGACGAACTTCATCAGGTTCAGCGACGAAAGGTTGCAGGCCGAATCGTCCAGGAACATGTATTCCGAGCAGGGGTTCGACGCGTTGATGCGTGCCGTATTCTTGCAGGGATGCCAGCGGTTGACGGTGGTGTCGAACTGCATGCCGGGGTCGCCGCACTGATGTGTGGCTTCGGCGATCTGGCGCAGCAGGTCGCGCGCCTTCAGCCGCTTGATGGGCTGGCCGGTAGTGACGGACTTGGTCCACCAGTCGCGGTCCTCGGCAGCGGCTTGCATGAACTCTTCGGTGACGCGCACGGAGTTGTTGGCGTTCTGGAAGAAGATGGAGCTGTAAGCCTCGCCGTCGAGCGACGAGTCGTAGCCGGCTTCCACCAGCGTGTGGGCCTTCTTCTCCTCCTTGGCCTTGCACCAGACGAACGACTCGATATCCGGGTGATCGCAGTTGAGGATCACCATTTTGGCCGCGCGCCGGGTCTTGCCGCCGGATTTGATGACGCCGGCGAACGCGTCGAAGCCCTTCATAAAGGATAGAGGACCCGAAGCGCGGCCGCCGCCGGAGAGAATCGCATCTTCTTCACGCAGCGACGACAGGTTGGTGCCGGTGCCGGAGCCCCACTTGAAGAGCATGCCCTCGGTCTTGGCCAGGTCCAGGATGGATTCGAGCGAATCCTTCACCGAGACGATGAAACACGCCGAGCATTGCGGGCGCGGCACGCCCTGCTCCAATTTGGCGATGGCGCTGGTGGCTTCGTCGTAGATCCAGCCATAGCCGCGCGCTTCCTTGACGCCCACGTTGAACCACAC
>JBEKUO010000120.1:0-13199 GCA_049514955.1 Bryobacteraceae bacterium
GCCGAGCGAATCGTGGACGAGGACGTCATCGCGGCTGGTATCCGCCCGCGCCGCATTGCGCCGGGCGCCTCGCTGGACATCGCGGCGTACAAGCCGGACGGCGCCATCGAGCACCTCATCTGGATCCGCAACTGGCGTCCGGAATGGGAGAGCACGTATTACTTCCTGCATCCGGTGCGCCTGCCGAAGGGGACGCGCATTGCGGAGTATTCGGGCAAGCCGGCGGAAGTGGCGATTGCGATTGCGAAATGACGCAATTCAAATTGCAGGGGCTGCTGAGCGTGAACGGCGCCGGCAGGTGGTGATAAACTCCAAATATGGATCGGATTGAGGAGATTGAGGCGGCCATCAATAGCTTGCCCCCGGAGGAATTCTGGCTCCTCGCCCAGTGGTTCCGTGAACTCGACCAGGCCCGCTGGGATGCGCAAATGGATCGCGATTCCTCCGCCGGCAAATTAGACTTTCTGTTCGAGGAAGCCGAAAGCGAATCGGCGCAGGGGCTTCTTCGCGAGTGGCCCCCACGGAAGTGAACTCTGTCGCCACCCGTCGTTTTTGGGATCTGTTCTACGCCTTGCCCGAGGACGTTCAAAGGCTGGCCGTCAAAAACTATCACTTGTGGCGGCGCGACCCCATCACCCTTCGCTCCGTTTCCGCAGATTACAGGGCAGCCAGGATCGTTTCAGCATTCGCGTGGGAGATCATTACCGCGCTCTTGGCAGACTCACTGGCGACACGCTGACGTGGGTCTGGATTGGCACGCACACCGAATACGACCGGGTTGCGGGTTCCCGATTGTGAGGGCGTTGGGCGCAAATTCCATCGTTTGGGGCGAACCCAGCCGAGGGCATCGGCGTTTCGCCTTCAGTTGACGTGACCCGGACTTGCCAGGATCTATCCCTGTAAATGGTACGTAAAGCTCGGCGAATCAGCACGTTAACGCCCAGCGCCGGCCATTACTAGTGGTATGGGGATTTATCGACAGGTATCGGGATAACGCTACACCGTTGATCGCGGGGGATCTGCCCGCGGCTTCAGCGGCACATTCGGGTAGCTCTGCGTTTCGTTCCCGATGGGTCTCAGTTCGGAACCGACCTTTGGCACGACACTGTCTGGGCTATAACGTAGTCAACGGTCCGAGGTTCTACTCGCGGACAGCTCAGCACCTGTTTTGCCGGTTGAAGGACGTCGCCGCGTACGCGTCTCAGCGACAAGTTCATCGACTTGCCGCAATACGCGCCCTGCATCCATCAAGTCGAAGTGATCCGCGTTCGGAGACACCGTGATCACGTCCTCGGGGAATTCGCTGCCGAGAATACCGCTGTCGAGGTTCTCGAGTTTTAGACGGGTTAGCGCGGCCTGGGAACCTGCAGCATTCGAAAAGACCATCTGTAGCGCTGGCACGCGATCTCGTGCGTTCTTGAACCGTCGAGCGAACACTTCGAATCCCGGAGTCTCGCTGAATCGTCGAACGATATCGGCTCCGGCCCGCTGCAACACAGCGATATCACCCTGATACTTGCGCAGCACCTTCACCAGGTATTCGTGAATGTTGAGCCACTCGTCTAGTGAAGTGGTTGTGTCTACGAGCTGCCTCAGCTCTGCGATCAAAACCTCAGGACGATCGGGAGCGATCCCCGCAAAGACGCGTGACACGAAACATGTGTCGAGGCTCACATTGCACTCAAGCGAAAGAAACGCATCTATCGGCGGCGCGGGCTCGTCAGCAGACGCGAGCAGGAGGTCAAAACCCATATCGGCGCCAAGCGAAAAGCCGACCATGACGACCGTTGTTGCCTGGCACCGCCCGGCGACATCCCGCAGCCACTCACGCAGTATCACGACATGATCTGCAAGTGACATTGCCACCCGTGGGCGCCGATTGGGCTCGCAGCCGTACAAGGTCGGACTGACGCCCCGATAGGGCAGACGCTTGAGGATTGGCCCGAAATCACCGTGATCGAGGCCTAGCCCATGTAAGAAGAAAACGAGCACGTCCGAGCGGAGCTGATTGTCCACGTAGTGCAAATGATCGCCGATAATCCGAGGATCTAGGGTCGCCCGATTGAGCTTGCGGCAGACGCGTTCGCCGAGTGTGAACCGACGTTCAACCAGTTGATTGACGATCTCAGCGCGCTCGGCATTTCTCAGTTCCTCCTGTGCACCGCGCCAGTGCGATGGTGCCGACGCCACTTGAGGCTGTGCCAGCGCTCTCTGTCGCGTAAGCCGGCGCAAGTCCACCACCATCTCCCGCATCGACTGGTAACGGTCGGCCGGGTCCTTTTCCAGGGCCTTCTCCACCACCGTGCGGAGCGCCGCTGGAATATCATCGCTCAGCGGTTGCGGACTGCCATGGATGATGGTTTGCAGAACCTCCAAATTAGATGCGCCGGCGAACGGCTTGCGTCCGGAGACCATCTCGTAGAGCACCACTCCGAACGAGAAAATATCGCTTCGGGCACCCAGCGGGTTACCCGACGCCTGCTCCGGCGACATGTAGGCGAGGGTGCCAATCACCACGCCCGGCCTCGTGCGCCCTTCCGTCAGCGTACTCGTTGCCTCGTCCGGAGCGGAATTCTCCGCCAGCTTCGCCAGACCGAAGTCCGCCAGCTTGGCATAGCCGCTCCTGGTGATCAAAATATTATCGGGCTTGATGTCGCGATGCACAATGTCGGCAGCATGCGCCGTGGCCAGGCCGTCGGCGACACCAACCAGCAGCTCGACGATCTCCCGGCAGGTGCGTTTGTCGGTTCTCGTCCACTCCTTGAGCGTGCCGCCATCGATGTACTCCGTAACCAGGTATTGGCGTCCTACGTACTCACCCACGTCGTGAACTGTCACTATGTGGGGATGATTGAGAGACGACGCCATTTGCGCCTCCCGCTGGAAACGGCGGCGGGCGGCGGAGTCGGCCAAATCGGCGAAGAGAAACTTGATCGCCACGAAACGATCAAGACGCGTGTCGCGAGCCTTGAAGACCTCGCCCATGCCCCCCGCACCGATGGATGCGATGATCTCGTAGGGGCCGAGTTTGTCGCCTATTGAAACGGGCATCTGGGTGACAGAGCTAAGTTTATCCGATCCGGAAACGGATTGCGCCTGGATGATGCCTCATGCTTCCGTTGAGAATCCGTTCCTCCCAGTTTATCCGATCCGGAAACGGATTGCGCCTGGATGATGCGTCATGCTTCCGTTGAGAATCCGTTCCTCCCTGGTCGCGCGGTGTTTACCAATAGCTGGCGAGAACAGCCCTTCCGTCCAGTAATCCGGATCAGTCTCGTGAAACCCCGTTCCGTGAAATAATGGGCAAACGTTCCTGTGCTTGCAGGCCATCTGGATGCATCGTCAGCGTCCCGCGGATCTGAATCCGCTCCCCGATTTGCGTGGGTCCGCCGCGCACGAGCCATGTTGCTGGTGATCATCGCCACGATAGTCTGGGGCAGCCCCGCCCCCAATTCGTCTGCCTGCACAATCAATGCCGGTCGCCGCTTCGCCGTTTGCAAGTTCGAGTCCGGAAACAAAACCAGAACGATCTCACCGCGCCGGCAGGTCATCGTAGACAGCCATTTCGGGCCGATCCCAATCTTCGGCAAACGCGGCTAGGCGGCGGTGCAGATCGGCAGCCTGACGCTCGTCGATACCTCTTTCCCGAAGATCGATCGGCTCGGCAGGATGAACCCACGTCACGATCACGCGCGAACCCTCGGCTTCCGCCAGAGGCTCCACTAACTCCACCTTCCCGTTGCGGTAGATCCCTTCGACAGACTTCACCATGCCTTCAGTATCCCCGTCCTAAACGGCCGAGTCCAGGGGTGATCCGGCTTTTCGGTGACGATAGAATGGCAACATGGTGCTCAGTGCGCAGGAAGAATCGCTAATCAGTGTGGTCCGGGTGCTCCCGCCGGAAGAAGCCGTGAAGGTCCTGAATTGGGCGCGTCAACTTTCCGATCTTGCGGGCGGGCGCGTGATCGGATGGTCTGACTCCTGGACTGACGAGGATCCCGCCGAAGCGACAGCGGCCGCCGTGCGACGATTCGAAGATCAGGAGCGGGATGGCCGCTGAAATCAGGCGACATCGTCGTGGCGCGCTTCCCGGCGCGTAGGTGACAAAGTCTTATCGCGGCCTAGCCGGGCACTGGCACCACGATGACGCGTCGCAGGCCCCGCTAATCACCTGAAACCAGAGCGCCCAGCCACTGACTCGCTCCGACGCTGTGCTACTGTGATCCTGAGAACAGATTCGAGCCGCTAGACTCGGCATTCGGCGTAGGGGACCGTTCCTGAGGCCTCCCAAGCAAAAAATTACCGAGCGAAGCCAAAATATGTGGGTATTGCACACCCCGCAAATGAGGGCGCCAGCCTTCAGCCGAAATCAGAAAAGCGACCAAACGAACCCAATTTCCCATTTATTTACAACAAGATCAGCTTTGTTCGTTCAGGAACAGCCCGCCCGGTCGACGCCACGGCGTATCCCCCGAGCCATTAGCAATTTGGCCGGAACTCGATCACGCGCCAAAGATTTCTTGTAACTGACTGAAAAGAAAGCCAGATTGCCAAGGCCTACCGTAGACGTCCGCCATGGCTGTGCTAACGTCGTGTTGGGACAAGAGCGCGCCGTCCTGAATCGCAGGATGATCGCCCAAATGGATTTGGGGGCGCGGTTGTCTGTGCCGAAGCAACTGGTTTCGAGGTTGTCTCTGCGGTTGATCGTAAACTGGCTACGCGATTTGGAGCGACTGCGGCCCGCCTACCGCAATTCCTTCACCGGAATCGTAAACGCCACCGTGCTGACGACTCCCTTCCGCTGAAACTGGATCCACACCCGATACGCCGCCTCGCGCGGGAAGAAGATATTGAACTGCATATCCGGCCCACCATCGGCAATGAACGGATGCTCGTGAATAGTGTCGACCAGATCGTCGCTTACCGCCAGCAGGTGCGCCCAAGCGCCGATGTATTGCTCCAGGCCGTCCGCCGGGGTGAGATGCACGAACAGCATGGTTTTCTTGCCGGCCAGCGGTTCGGGCGGATCGAGCTTCAGACTGACTTCGAGGTTCTCGCCGCGCTGTGGAGAAAGATCCGGCGCAAGCTGTGGAATGGAGGTTTCGAGCGGCGCCGCGTAGCCGGCCGTCGTGATGGTCTTGGGTGTGAATTGCGGCGTGCCGCCCGTGGGATAGAAATCCGCTAGCAGGCGGTACGTGCCGGGCTTGGGCAGCGATGTCCGCAGCCGGAAAGCCGCGTCGCCATCGAAGTCCGGATGCACGTGCGCGAAATACTGCAAGTCCTGGCTGACGATAAACAGGTGAAAGAGCTTCTCGTGTACGATTTCAAAATGCGTGACGGGAGCGCCGGTCTTAGGATCGGCGATGCGGAACTCAAGTGTGATCTGTCGGCCGCTGGGGATTTCGGGCGGGTCCACTTTCAGATCGACCGGATATTCCACGGGCGTCGGCAGGTTGGCCACCAGCGTCATTCCGCAACGCGGGCACTTGCCGGGCGTCTTGGAGCGCACGTCGCGATCCATGGGACACACGAACTCGATAGCCTGCTGCGCGCACAGCAGCGCCGCCACGAACATACCGAGGAGCAGTCGGCGCAAGGATCAGCCCTCCGGATCGAACGGCCAGACAGCCGTGGTGGTGTAGCCGCCATCCACTGCAATGATCTGGCCGGTAATGTAATCCGCGGCTTTGCCGGCGAGGAAGACGGCCAGCGGCGCGACATCCTCGGGACTGCCAAGCCGCGGATTTGCCTGCGCGCTTTTCAGCCACTCGCGCATGCGGGCCGGCTCCCACATTTGGCGGTTGAGATCGGTGATGATGAAGCCCGGCGCGATGCAGTTCACCTGGATGTTGTACCGGCCCCACTCCGCGGCCAGCGCCTTGGTAAGCTGGCCTAACGCGCCCTTGCTCATCGCATACACCGAAGCATAAGGCAGTCCCAGCAGCGACATCAGGCTGCCGATCATGATAATCTTACCGCCCGCGGCGCGCGCGATCATACGAGCGCCGATCGACTGGGTCAGCTCCACGATGCCGTGCAGGTTCGTACGCAGGATGTGATCGTATTCCGCCTTCGTATACCGCTCGAAGCGCTTGCGAATATTCGTGCCGGCCACGTTGACCAGAATGTCGGGCACCTCAACGCCTTCCACAGCCGAGCGTATGGACTCGGGATCGGAGAGGTCTATGCGGAGCGCACTCGCCACGCAGCCTCTTGCGATGAGCGCCTGCGCGTGCTCCTCAAGTTTTTCGATGGACCGCGCCGCCAGGATCGTGCGTGCGCCGGCTAACGCCATATGCTGCGCGATCGCCAGGCCGATGCCGCGGCTCGCGCCCGCGATCAGCGCAGTCTTGCCGGAAAGAGAAAACACATCGGAATTCATCGCCATCATCGGAACAGGCCGAATATGCGCTCCGTGCCTTCGTAACTCCACTCCGACATCCAGCGGCCCAGGTTCGAAACGGAGACAGCCACGATCAACAGAAGAAATCCGGCGCGGGCGATTTCGTTGTAGATCGCCGGCGGGATGCGCGCGGCGAGCAGCAGCTTCGAACCATCCAGCGGTGGCACCGGCAGCATGTTGAAGATGGCGAGATACAGGCTCAGCTCGACGCCGCGCGCGGCGAACTGCGCAAGGGCCGGAGCAGCCGTAACGGTGGCGCGCGCGACAGCGGCCAGAATCACGGCGAAAATCACGTTGCTGACGGGCCCGGCCATCGCCACCAGTGCGAGTCCGTTCAATCCCCAGCGCAGCTTGGCCGGGTTGGTGGTGACGGGCTTGCCCCAGCCGAGGAAGCCGCCTCCGAACAACGAAGTGAGCGCAGGCAGTAGTGTGGTGCCGATCCAGTCGATGTGGGCCAGCGGGTTCAGAGTCAGGCGGCCCTGCAGGCGCGGCGTGTCGTCGCCCAGGCGCGTGGCCAGCCAGGCATGCGCGAATTCGTGCGGGGTAGTGAGCAGCCACAGCAGAGCCACGTTGGTCAGCGCGAGATTCACATTGAGGTGCATGAAGATTCAGCGGCGCTGCGCGATGGCTGCCCACAGGATCAGCAGAGCGAGCACGGCCACGACCGCAATAACCGATAGTAAGCTGATACCTTCTATTGTATGCGCATCACGGCCGTCGAAACGATCCACCTCGCGCGCGGCATCAAGGTGCATGCCGGTCCCATCGAGTGGCTGTGGGTCCGCATTCACACCGATAGCGGACTGACCGGCCTCGGTGAGACGTACCCTCACCCGGAAGCCGAGAAGGCCGTGGTGCTGCGAAAGCTGGCGCCGGTGCTGCTCGGCCGCGATCCGTCGCAGATCGACCGGCTATGGGCGGACATGTTCCAGGCGGTCTCGTTCAGCGGTTGGGCCGGCGCCGAGATGCGGGCCATCAGCGCGGTGGATATCGCGCTATGGGACCTTGCCGGCAAAGCGGCGAATCTGCCCATATATCAGTTGCTCGGCGGAGCGTCGCGAGCCTCGATACGGACTTACAACACCTGCTACGACCACATCGATTTTCTGACCGAGCCGCAGCGGCTCGCGCGGGAGCTGGCGAAGTCCGGGATTCGCGCGATGAAGATCTGGCCCTTCGACCCGGTCGCGAAGGAGACCGGCGGGCAGTACATCACTGCCGACCAGATGCGGCGCGGCCTCGAACCGCTGCGGCTCATTCGCGAGGAATTCGGCGATTCCATGGATGTGGCCATGGAGTTTCACGGCTATTGGAACCTGCCGTGCGCCATCCAGATCGCGCAGGCGCTGGAGCCATACGCGCCCATGTGGCTGGAAGAAATGCTGCCGCAGGATAACCTCGCGGCTTATCGGGAACTGGCCGACGCCACGCGGCTGCCGCTGTGCCTGAGCGAGCGGCTCATGACGCGGTTCGGATTCCGCGAGCTGCTGGAGAATGGCGCGGCGCGCATCATCATGCCGGACATCTGCTGGTGCGGCGGCATTTCCGAGGCGAAGAAGATCGCGATCCTGGCGGAGACGTATTACCTACCGGTGGCGCCCCATAATTGCGGGGGGCCGGTGTTGCACGCAGCCTCGCTGCATCTAGCGGCGAACGTGACGAATCTGTACACGTTGGAGAGCGTGCGCCGGCATTACCTGGACGAGTATCGCGGCATCGTGACCCGGACACTGGCGCCGCAGCACGGCGAGTTTCCACTGCCGCCCGGTCCGGGTTTGGGCGTCGAACTATGTGGCGAAGTAATGGAAAAGGAAGATGTGACAGTAGAGCGCGTTGGATAGGACGCCGGCCGGCGCTGGTGGCAGGTGCTTGCGGTGACCGATGGGCAAGTATTTTCCGAACACCCATAATTCTTCAAAAATGGACGCGGAACGTGTCGATCTTGCCCGCGCTTGTTCGACGTATTGATAGAACCGAGATTCAGCCGTTCAAGAGGATGCTGGAACCGGCTCCAGAAGACCAGACGAAAAGGAGGACGACAATGCGGTTTCTATGTTTGTACAAACCAGGTAAGCCCGAGTGCCCGCCAACCCCACAGGAGATGGAGGAGATGGGGAAGTTGATTGGGGAGGCGATGGAAGCGGGCTGGCTGATTGCAACTGAGGGATGCCTGCCCAGCACGGCGGGGGCGCGCGTCCGACTCTCTAACGGAAAGTTCACCGTGACTGACGGACCCTTTGCGGAAACGAAGGAACTGGTTGGCGGCTTCGCAATCATTCAGGCGAGATCGAAGCAAGCGGCGGTCGAACACACCAAGTACTTCCTGCAAGTGGCCGGTGGAGGCGAAACCGAGATTCGCCAGCTATATGAGGCCCCGGCCGCCGCTTCCGGGAAGCCGTAGTCGGGCGACTAGGGGCGGAATCCCGCAAGCGGCACGGGAATAATTGGCGCGAAACCCATCGTCATGCACGGCTCGGCGATGCTCCACGGACCTCCGCCGTCTCTCACCGCTGAATTCGCGCCGATCCGCCCTTGGCAAACGCCCGCACCTGCTCGAGCGTGGCCATCGTCGTGTCGCCAGGGAAAGTGGTCAGCAGCGCGCCGTGCGCCCACCCTAGTTTGACAGCTTCAGCCGGCGGCTCCCCGGTAAGCAGACCGTAGAAGAGCCCGGCGGCAAAACCGTCGCCGCCGCCCACGCGGTCGAGCACGTCCAGATCGCAGGTGGGCGGAACGAAAGTCTCGCCGTTGATCCAGGCCACCGCGCCCCAGCGGTGCCGGTTGGTGGATTGAACCTCGCGCAGCGTCGTAGCGATCACCTTGATTTGCGGGTGCTGCTTGACAACTTCGTCGATCATGCCAAAAAACGTGCTCGGGTCCAGTTTGGATTTCGCGGCGACTTCCGGTCCGGGGATGCCCAGTCCCATCTGCAGGTCTTCCTCGTTGCCGACCAGCACGTCGACGTACTCGGCGATGCGCCGTATCACGGAGACAGCGCGCGCGTGGCCGCCGGAGATATTCCAGAGCTTCGCGCGATAATTCAGATCGAAGGAGACTACCGCTCCGGCGGCCTTGGCGGCCTGCATGGCTTCGATGGCGACCTCGGGTGTGGTGTGGGAGAGAGCTGCGAAGATGCCTCCACTGTGGAACCAGCGTACGCCGGCGCCGAAGATGGCTTTCCAATCGAAATCGCCCGGCTTGAGTAGCGCGGCCGCCTCATTCGCGCGGTTGTAGAAGACCACCGGAGCGCGTATGCCGTGGCCGCGATCGCTGTAGACCGCTGCCATATTCGGGCCGGTGGCGCCATCGTGCTTAAACCGCTTGTAGAAGGGCTTCACGCCCATCGCCTTCACGCGCTCGGCGATCAGCTCGCCGATGGGGTAGTCGACCATCGCGGTGGCGATGCCGGTTTGTAATCCAAAGCAGTCCGACAAATTCGCGGCGCAATTGAACTCGCCGCCGCTGACATGGATTTTGCACTCGGTGGCTTTCCGGAAAGGGATGATGCCGGGATCCAGCCGGTGCACCAGTGCGCCCAGGGATAGCAAATCCAGAGCGCCGGAGTTGGGGATGGCAAGCATGTCGGTCATGGGCAATCAGACGTTGTAGGTTCCCGAAGAAGTGCGGCCGCCGCGCCCGGTCCAGTTGGTGTGGAAAAACTGACCGCGCGGCTTGTCGATGCGCTCATACGTGTGTGCGCCGAAGAAGTCCCGTTGCGCTTGCAGCAGATTCGCGGGCAGGCGGGCGGTGCGGTATCCGTCGTAGAAGCAAAGCGCAGTCGAGATGGCCGGCGTGGGCACGCCGCAGTCGATCGCGTGGACGATTCCGCGTCGCCAGGAATCCTGGTAGCCGTTCAGCGTCGAGCTGAAGAAATCGTCGAGCAGCAGGTTGGTGAGCTGCGGATTCTTGTCGTAAGCCTCTTTGATTTTGCCGAGGAAACGGCTGCGGATGATGCAGCCGCCGCGCCACATCAGCGCGATGCCGCCGAAGTTCAGGTTCCAGCCCTCTTCTTTCGCCGCTTCACGCAGCAGCATGTAGCCCTGCGCGTATGAAATCATTTTGGAGCAGTAGAGCGCGCGGCGTACGTCCTCAATGAAAGACGCGCGATCCTGAGTCGGCGCGCGCTTTGGCCCCGCCAGGAGTTTGGAGGCGGCTACGCGCTCCTCTTTCATGGCGGAGAGGCAGCGGGCGAAAACGGCTTCTCCGATGAGAGTCACCGGGGTGCCCGTGTTCAGGGCGCTGATGCCGGTCCATTTTCCGGTGCCTTTCTGGCCGGCGGCGTCCAGGATCTTATCGACGAGCGGCGCGCCATCGTCGTCCTTCTTGGTGAAGATCTCCGCGGTGATTTCGATCAGGTAGCTGTCGAGCTCGCCTTTGTTCCAGTCCGCGAAGACCTGGTGCAGTTCGTCCGCACTCAGCCCGAGACCGTCCTTCAACAACTGATAGGCCTCGCAGATCAGTTGCATGTCGCCGTACTCGATGCCGTTGTGCACCATCTTGACGTAGTGGCCGGCGCCATTTTCTCCCACCCAATCGCAGCAGGGCGAGCCGTCCTCGACCTTGGCGGCAATCGCCTGAAAAATTTCCTTTACATGGGACCATGCGGCAGGATTGCCGCCGGGCATGATCGACGGGCCATGCCGCGCGCCTTCCTCGCCTCCGGAGACACCCGTGCCGACGAACAGAATGCCTTGCTCGGCAAGGGTCTTAGTTCGGCGGTTGGTGTCCGGATAGTGGGAGTTGCCGCCGTCGATGATGATGTCGCCCTTTTCTAGATGCGGCGTCAACTGGGCGATCATTTCGTCGACCGTGTCGCCGGCCTTCACCATCAGCATCACGCGCCGGGGCTTCTTCAACACCTGAGCCAGCTCCGGAATCGAGTGCGTGCCCACCACCTGCGTGCCGGCCGCTTCGTGCGCGATGAAATCGTCCACCTTCGAGACCGTTCGATTGAAAACCGCCACGCGATAGCCGTGGTCGTTCATATTCAGGACCAGGTTTTGGCCCATTACCGCCAGGCCGATCAGGCCGATGTCACAGGTTGCCGGTTGCATGGTTGCTCCTCGTGAGAAACTCTATTCTACTTCGAGGAGGTGGCGCAGGCGGTGGGGCAGGCGCTTTCGCCTGCCAACGGCGGTACTCATCTCGCCGTGCCGCCCCGTCATGCGCGCAGGAACAACGGCTCGATGTGCCGGGCGAACAGGTTCGCGGTTACATTGCGCGCGATGGAACCTTCACACGCCTGCAACAAGTCTGTGTAGCGTTCTCCCATTCCAGCCGCGATTTTGTAAGCCACATGCAGCAACTGGCGCAGGTGCGGATTGAAATCCAGATTGGCCGGATCGTGGCGCAAGGCGCCCGTGTATTGCTCCGCGGTCCAGCGGAGCACTTCGGCGGGAGCCGGCAGGCGAACGGGATCGATATCGATCACAGCGGCGTAAGGTGCACGGAGATCCTCCAGATGCTCATACGCCCCAGCGTAGATCTCTTTAGCCATGGCGAGGCCCTCAGGATCTGCTTCCGCCAGGCCGATCAGCTCCTCCAGCCAGGTGGTGCCTGCCGTCTTCAGATGCACTCCGGCGTCGCACCGCCGCAACGCTCTGCGCATCGGTCCATAAAGCGAGAATTTGTCGCTGCCGGAATGTACGCTCAGCTTCAGGTTGCCGGGCAGGTTGTAATGCTGAATAGCTTGAGCGATCACGCCCAGGTCCGCTGAGAACTCGCTCTCGAACTGCTCGACATTTCCCACGTAGTCGACGCCCTTGTTGAACCGGCCCGTGAACTTCGGCGCGATAGTCTGGATGGGAATCCCTTCATCCGCGATGGCGGCCAGGATCAGCAGCAGCTCGGCGGGGGTTTGTGGCGAATCCGTCTCGTCCATGGAAACCTCGGTGACGAAGGTGCCCGGCGTCTTGCG
Organism: Bryobacteraceae bacterium; assembly: GCA_049514955.1. GTDB lineage: Bacteria > Acidobacteriota > Terriglobia > Bryobacterales > Bryobacteraceae > Bog-159. Next base: position 12,318 of record JBEKUO010000120.1, read on the forward strand.
CTCCGCGATGCGGCGGTAGATCCACCCGGCTTCACTCACGGCAGCGAGATACTTCGACGCCGCGGCCAAGGCGTCGGTAGATTCCAGTTCTGGATGCCGGCGCAGGAAGACTTCTGTCTCCGCTGGGTCCACGCGCCGACCAATCGCGTCGGCGACATCGATGGTGAAGAAGTCGCTGGACTCCAGGAAGCGATCGACCGTATCCAGGTTAATGTGGTCCGCGTCCACATAATACGCGCGAGTCCAACCCGATTCGCGCACGGCGGCGTCAGCGGCCACTCGGGTGCTGGATGGTTCCGAGCCTACAATTTTGTGTTCGCGATTGGATTTATTCCAGACCGGGATGATGGAAACTCCGCGTTCGGCGGCGAACATACAGGCGGCCAACTGGGCCTTGGCCTGATGCGCGAAGCGGTCGCCTACCCCCAGCGAATACTTTTCGAGGATCACTGATTCACTCCCGATGCCAAGAACCCGCCATCCACCGTGATGCACTGGCCGGTGATGAAGCTGGCTGCATCCGATGCCAGCAGCAGCGCCGCGCCGATCAGCTCTTCGGCCTGTCCGAACCGGCCCATGGGGGTGCGCATCTTCAACTCGCGGCCCCGCTCAGTGCCGTCGAGAAACTGCGCATTCAGGTCCGTGCGGAAAACTCCAGGCGCGATGGCGTTGACGTTGATGCCGTCCCGTGCCCACTCGATCGCCAGGTTGCGCGTGAGGGCCAGCACCGCCCCCTTCGACGCCGCATACGCCGTCACTTCGTTGAAGGCCACGAACGAAGTGAGCGAAGCGATGTTGATGATGCGCCCGCGCCGGTTAGCCGCCAACGCTGCGCGGAAGGACTGGCAGGTGCGCAGCATGCCTGTGAGGTTCACGTCTATG
>JBEKUO010000121.1:0-13140 GCA_049514955.1 Bryobacteraceae bacterium
ACCTCCCGCTCCGTGCCGCAGCAGATGGTGCAAATGTCCCCGCGCACGCCGGGGCAAAAACGGCGGGGTTTCCGAATGTGGCATATCGCGCAGGACATTCCCTTAGTATAAAGGGAGAGACGCGCGCCTATGCATCGAACCAATCTGTTCTTCAAAGTGGAAATCGAGCACGACGAGGAGGAGCAACCCGAGCAACGCGGAAACGAGATCTGCCGCCAGTTGCTGAAGATCTATGGCGTGCGCTCGGCCGAGCTCGCCAGTTTCACGCGCGTGGAGGAATAGACGCGGGCCGCACGCTACCGGACGTTCCAATACGCCTGCTGGCCGATGTAATCGTCGTCCGGCAGATTCGCAAGAATCAGACGCCGGACCTCCAGCGGGTCGATCTCCCCCTGCTGCTTGTAGATGATACGGCCGTCGATTCCGAGCAGCACGGTGTACGGTACTCCCGCATTCCATGCCGGATCGAAAGCCGCCATCTCATCGTAGGTCTCATTGGTTCCGAAAAGCAGATTCTTGGTGGAAGCGTGCTGCTCCTCGAGGAATTTCAAAACGCCCTTCCGCTCGTCCGGGAAATTCACGCTCACCGTGACCATGTCGAATGCCCGCTTGCGATACATGCGGTACATCTTCTGAAACTCCGGGAACTCGGCGGTGCACGGGCCGCACCAGGTCGCCCAGAAATCCACCAGCAGCACTTTGCCGGTTCCGTTCTCACGCAGGGCCCGCAATTGATCCAAACCGGCCAGTTCAACCCCCACCGGCTCCTGGGCGATGCGCGTCATCTCCTCCTCGCCGCTCGCCTGCTTATAAGCCCACTTGATAGAACAGCCCACCGTGGGCGTTTTCTCCACAGGCACGGGCTTGCCGTCGAGCACGGCGTCGATCGCCATACGCGCATCCTGCCGCTTGGCCAGCGCCTCGCGCGGGCTGCTGTCTAAGCGCCCCTGATACCGCAGTTTCCGCTCGCGGTCGAAGACAAAGACGTGCGGGGTCGCCGTGGGGCCATACGCCCGCGCTACTGCCTGCGTCTCGCCGTCATATAGAAACGGAAAGTTGAAATGCCGGTATGCGGCGCGGATTTTCATCTCCGGAAGCGAGTCCGAGAGGTCCGTGTAACCCATCTCGTCCAATCGCACGGATTTCGGATTGTTGGGCTGAATCGCTACCAGAGCCACGCCGCGCTCCCGATAATCGTCCGCCAGCTTCTTGATCCGGCCCTCGTAAAGCTGCGCCGTCGGGCAGTGTACGCAGGTAAACACGATGACCAGCACCTTGCTCGAATCGAAGTCATGCAACCGGTAGGTTTTTCCGTCGGTGCCCGGCAGGCTGAAATCCGGCGCTACGGCGCCGATCGCCAGGGTGGCCGGATGCTCTTCCGCTCGCACGACGCCGGAGCAAGCCAGCAAGAGGATCGGAATCGCGAGTCTCATTTTCTACGAAACCGGGTGAATCTTCGCTTATCGAACGCGGCAACGCCTGGCAGCAGGCGCACATCCGGGACCGGTTCGCCCAACTGCCGCTCAATTGGCACCACGCCCGCCCAGACCGGCAGCGCATAATCGTCTTCATCGTCGATGGGCCCGCCCGTGCGCACCTTTGCGGAAACCTCGTCGAGCGGCAGCGCCAGCACCGTGGTGCTCTTCAGTTCCTGCTCCGCCGGCTGCCGGACTTCGTCCCAGCGGCCCGGCACAATGTGATTCGTGAAGCAACGGAGCGCCGCCAGCTTCTCTTCCGGATCGGTCACCAGTTGGGCGCGGCCCAGCACGACCACGGAGCGATAGTTCATCGAATGATGGAAAGCCGAGCGCGCCAGCACGAATCCATCCACCAGTGTCACCGTGACACAAAGCTCGATGCCGTCAGCCAGCGCGCGCAGCATCCGGCTGGCGGCCGATCCATGGATGTAGATCTGGTCGCCGGAGCGCGCATAGCCGGTGGGAATCACGTACGGCTGCCCGTCCACCACGAACCCCGCATGGCAGATAAAACCCTCGTCGAGGATCGCGTGGATCTGCGCTTTTTCATAGACGCCCCGCTTCGGCAGGCGTCTCACCTGGGTGCGGTCGGTGGGTGAATACGTGTCCATCGTTCCCAGTCTAGCGTGGGACAGGCGCTTTCGTCTGTCAATGTGGGGGTGGGACAGACGCTTTCGTCTGTCAACCGGCGTGGTGGGACAGACGCTTTCGTCTGTCAACCGGCCGCTCTGCTGCTACGATGCCAGGGCCGCCTGCGCGCGCTGGTAGTTCCTGAGATACGCCCCAGCATAAGTGGGACAGACGCTTTCGTCTGTCAACCGGCCGCACAGCTAGGATGCCAGGGCCGCCTGCGCGCGCTGGTAGTTCCTGAGATACGCTCCCAGCATGCGGTCGGCGAGCCGTATATGGTTCTTCAGCCAGACTGACAGATCCATCGCCAGGAGCGCCGCATTGCGATCCCCGCGACGGATGCGCCGCTCCAACAGCAACATTTTCCCACCCGCAGTCGCATGCTGGCGCCTGTGCCATGCATATAGAGGATACCCGGATGCGCGCATCAGGCGCTCCTCGTGCGAGAAATGCCCGGCCGTGTGGGTGGCCAATTCCCGAAGGATCGGCTGCACCTGGCCGGCCGCCGCCTCCGCGATCAGCGCGCGGTAAAGGTCGTCAGCCACCCGGAACATCGCCTGGTGCTCGGCATCTATTTCAGGAACGTGGACGCCGTATTCTTCGCTCCATTCGAATGGGCGCATCAATCTATTATAGGACCCCGATATCTAAAAAGAAAGCCTGAGAATTGTCCAATGCGAGATGAGCCTGGAGATGGAGGTCGTTTCCAGTGCGGCACGAGCCTAAAATGCGAAACCGTTTCCAATGCGAGGTGAGCCTGAACATGAGCCAGGCAAAAGAGGGCATCCTGCTGGTGAATGACAATTACGCATTTAACAGCTTCTTACAGCGCCGTTATGACTAGGCATGAGATAGCGCCCGATTTCTCCTCCTGGTTTTCGGATCTGAAATACTTGCCGCCATACCCTTCTGAGTCGCGGCTTCCTTCAGTTCTACACGAACGTCCAGGTTTAATCTCACTGCGAATTGGATGAGTTTGCCAGTGTTGAATTTCGAGATCTTGCCTCTCAAGAGATTGCTGACATCCGGCTGATGAATCTTGAGAGTCTTTTTCAGGTATGCCTGGCCGACGCCTCTCCGTTCGATGTGAACCAAGAGATCCCGCCAAAGATCTGATTTAACTTTCGCCTCGATTGTCTCTTGTGGAGAGAACCCGAGATCTTCGAGAATATCGCCCGTTGTGATGTGGCCGGGTTTAATTGGCTTGCTTGTGTTTGGCATTTTCCGCTCCTCCGTGAGCCTCTGCCTTACTTGTTTGAACCGAGCCCTCACGCGAGCCCCCGAGGCGATATCCGGCCCGCGCTACAACGAGCGCATGATGGCCTTGGTCGGCCGCTAAAACGGACGGGACCTGGTCGATAACTATGGTGCGGTCTTCGGCCTGTTACTCGTGGGCGTCAGCAGGAACCCATGCAACTGCCCGTTGATCGTCCCTTGACCGGTGATCTGCCCACCGTCGTTGATCCCCGTCGCTATTTGCAGTTGCCAGCCGGAATTCGCCGGAATCAGATCGTTCAGATTCTGCATTCCTTCCTCCTGACTCCAGATAAACGCGAGATATCCGGACCAGCCAACGACCTGCCGGTAATTGTTGATGCCGAAGGCGCTGCCCCACCCCTGATTAGCCAGCACGCCCAAGTCCTCGACAGATCCGTCGATCCAAATTACAGGATGAGAAGAAACGGTGCTCGTAGAGGAGCCGCCTGCTACATCGCCCCGATCGTTGATGGCGTTGGCGGAGGCGCTGTAGCCTCCCTCCAGAACTGGCAGAGCTTGCATCTCCTCCGATCTGGGCCGGAGAAAGGCACACCCGCTATAGTTCGCGCAGTCGGAATAACCCGCGATATCGCCCCTTTGGTTGACGGCGAATGCCTGGCTGTAATTTCCGCCCGGGAGGGTACCCAGGTCGATCGTGCCGGTCGCCTGGGTCCAAAGGAAAGCGTGGCTGTTGGCAAACCCAACCACTACACGCTCGTCGTTGATGCCCGTAGCTTCGCCGCTACCCAAATCCAGGAGCCTTCCCTGCATCCAGAGGACAGCGTGGTAATCGGCCTCGGGTCCAGAGGTGGAATAGCCCGCGATGTCTCCCCAGGAATTGATGGCTTGGGCGCTGCTGAAGTTGCTTTGGGGCGGAATGGCCCCAAGGTCTTCCATCCCGCTTCGTTCCGTCCACAAGAACCCGTGAGCATTGAAGTTGGCGAAACGCGCGTAGCCCACGACCTGGCCGCCCTGATTGATGGCGTTGCCCTGGCTTACGCTGCCTCCCGCGAACGTCCCCAGGTCCTGAATGTTATAGGTCTGCGCAGCCGCAATGGGCGCCAGCAGGAGAACCACCCATCTCGTCATAGCTGAACATAATTATACATAGACCCGCCGCACCCGCGCGCTGATGCTCGACAGAATATTGTAAGAAATCGTCCCCGCCACTTTCGCGATCTGCTGCGCATCCAGCGTCGCGCTGCCCTCGGTTCCCAGGAGCGTCACGGCATCGCCTGGCTGCAATTCCGGAGCGTAGCTCACGTCGATCGTCGTCAGGTCCATCGAAATCGTGCCCACGATGGGCGTGAGCTGTCCCGCCGCGATCACTTTGCCCCGGTTGGAAAGGCGGTGGAACACGCCATCCGCATAGCCCGCGCCCAAGATCGCGATGCGCATGGGAACCGGCGCGCGGAAAGTGCCGCCGTAGCCCACCCGCGTGCCCTCCGGAATGTCCTTCACCGCCAGGATTTTGGCTTTCCAGGTGAGCGCCGGCTTGACGTCCAGGATCTGCTTCGGTGCCCCGCCACGGGCCGGAGAAACATAACCGTACAAGGCGTGCCCCGCCCGCACCATGTTGTGCCACACATCCCGCCGCGCGTAGCCGATGGCATTGGTGCTGGACGTGTGTACGTAATCGATGGCGATGCCGGCCGCGCGCAACGCGGCGTAACAAGCGCTAAACTGAGCGGCCTGTTGCTCCGTTTGCGTCGAAGCGAAGTCCGCCGCCGAAGCAAAATGCGTCATCAGGCCCTCTATGCGGGCCAGTCGCAATGCGCTCAATGCCGTCACGATCTCCTCCGGCTGCGCGCGCGTGCCCAACCGCGCCATGCCGCTGTCAATCTTCAGGTGGAAGGCCAGCGGTTTCGCCGCGCGCTGCGCCATGCGCTCCAACTCTGCGATATCGTCCAGCGACTGCGCGGTGGGCGTGAGATCGTATTGGACGAGCGCTTCCCGCTCCGACGGCAGAAAGCCGGCCATCACCAGAATACGCGCCTGAATCCCCGCGCATCGCAGCGTTACCCCTTCATCCACCGAACTGACCGCCAGCCATTGCGCGCCCTCGCGGACCAGCGCGCGCGAAACCTCCAGCGCGCCGTGCCCGTAAGCATCCGCCTTCACCACCGCCATCACGGCGACGCCGGGACCCACCGCCGCGCACACGTTGCGGTAATTGCGCGCGATCCGATCGAGCGATACCAGCACGTAAGACCGAAACGGCGGGGTCATCATTCCATTATCGACTTGAACAAGCTTTCGTACGCGGCGGCCACGGCGTCCCAACAGTAGTGCTGGCGCACACGTTCGAGCGCGCACCGGCGAAGCTCGTCGCGTTCCTCCTCGCGCATGGCTAGCGCCAGTTCGATCTTCTCCCGCAGATCGTCCCGGAACGGGATGCCCGCATCGCCCGCGACTTCGGAATTCTCGGCGGTATCGCGGTAGAGCACTAGGGCCCCGCGGCCCATGGCCTCGATCAGCGCGGGATGCGTGCCACCGACCTCCGTGGCGTGAATGTAGGCGAAACAATGCGATCCGAGCTCGTGGTATCCCTGCCCGTAAATTGCCCCAGGAATCACGATGCGGGAATCCCTTGTGTCGCGGACCCGCCGTTTATAATCGCGCGCGTACGGCGCATCGCCGATCAACGCCAGCTTCATGTCCGTGCGCACGCCCTCGAATGCCAGCCGCACTTCCAATGCTTGGTTCTCCGGCTCCATGCGGCTCACATAGAGGAAATAACGTCCTGGCTCCAGGCCGAGCGCCGCCAGCGCCTCTGTGGACTCCATTTTGCCCGTTTCCGCCCCGTACGGAATGAACGTGCTGCGCTTGCCGTAGCGCTGCCGGTAATATTCTTGAATGGCGCGCGCATCGGTGACCACCTCGGTCGGAAAAAGCGCCGCCAGCCGCTCCGAAATCAGATACCAGGCCTTGGCTACGCGATTCCACTTTTTGCGCTTGCGCTCAAGCCCGTCCACGTTCAGCGCCACCGGCATTCCCAACAGGCGCGGAAGAAGTGTGAAGACTGCGTTGGCGCCGTTGCAATAGAGGGCCACGTCGGCGCGATGGGCCAGCAGGTGCAGTGTGGAGATGAACGTATGCGCGATCGTGTCGAAATACTTGTGGCGAATCGTGGGCAGGTATTGCAGGCGGACACCGCGATAGACCGGTTGGCCGTAGCGCTCGCGGCAGTAGACCGTGACGGCGTGCCCGTGAGCGGCGAGCCTTACGGAAAGCTCTTCCGCGAACGTTTCGAATCCCCCGTAATTGGCGGGAATGCCCCGAGTGCCCAGGATCGCAATGCGCATGTGGCCGGCAGGTGGGGCAGGCGCTTTCGCCTGCCAACCGATTTTTCACGGCTGAGGGAGCGGTAGTCAAGAGTCAGATGGAACACTCACTAAGTCTTCGCCGCCTGAGAGCGCGACACCAGCCGCGGCGCCTTTGGCGCTTTCTTGGGCGCCCGTACACTCACTGGGGCGTACTTGAACCAACTGGCGATATACGCGTGCTCCACGCGGCATCTTTTCTGGATCTGCTCCCGTTTCGCAATCACCCGGCGCCAGTTGCGTGCCAGGAACCAGAAGGCCTTAAGGGATGTATGTTCCCAAACCAGGCAGGACATGACCACCATGATGTCCCGCGTGGTGATCGAGAACCAGTTCCGCCAGTAGAGATCCGGGGAGATGTTCTTGATGCGCATCAGGAACCGGTTCTTGACCGAGTGCATATTGATCTCGGGCGGGAGCGCGCGGCGATTTCCCGGCAGGACCTTGCGTACGTGATACCCGCGGGCGTACGGAACGTAGATGCACTTCCAGCCCAACAACTGCGCCCGCCAGGCCACATCCGCATCTTCGCGGTAGACGAAGAAATCCGAGTCGAAGAACTCGCCTTCGAGCGAAATGTCGTCGATCATCTCGCGGCGGTACAAGGCGGCCGCGGCAGTGGCCCCGAACACAAATTCATATTGAAGATAGTGGCCGTTATCCACTTCCTGGCTGCCGCGGTCGAGATGCCGCAGCATGGGGTTGAAGTAGATGCCGGTGGAGTCCACCACGGGTTTCGGCGGGATCTCGAAAGTGGCCGACATGGTCAGCAGCTTGCCGCAAACCGTGCCGATGCTCGGATCGAAATTGCCCGCGTCCACCAGCGCCTGGATAAAATTCTGCAGCAGCAGAACATCGGGATTCAGCGTCAGGATCCAGTAACCGCTGGCCAGCCCGATGGCCTGGTTCTGCGCCGCAGCGAAGCCGACGTTCTCCTCGTTGTAGACGATCTGGCAGCGGTCTTCGAACTGTTCCAGGATGTCTATGGTCCCGTCAGTCGAGGCATTGTCGATGACGATGACTTCCATGTTCGGGCACCGTTGCGCCAGCACCGATTCCAGGCATCTCTTGATAAAACGGCCGCTATTGTAAGTTACGATTGTGACCGATACGAAGTCGTTATGGGACATGAACTCGAACCTGAATAACGCCAATCACTTGTACATCCGTTCACCCCAGACCCGGGAAAAGCAGAAAACTACTCCTCAGCCCGCGGGCCGGAAAAAGGATCTGCCGGCCAGCGCCATCACTTTGCCATACACTGCTATGGGCGTCAGGCTTCGAAATGCTGCCATCCCCAGAAGCATCCTGGGTATGGAGCCGAGGAAAACAGCCAAGTATACCATCCTAGCCGTACTGGGCCGGTAGTGCTTGGCCACAAACCTTAGAAAACTACAATACCAATAAAGTTGCCGGTTCTCCAGTGAAATTTTCGCGAGGGAATGCTGGCCTGTATGTTTGGCTACGACATCTGGAGTGTAGCGCATCCGGTAGCCCCTTTCCCTGGCCCTCCAACAAAAATCCACATCTTCGAACCAAAGCGGGTAGAACTGTTCGTCAAATCCGTCCAACTCCTCGAATACGTCCCGGCGGATCATGAGGAACGCGCCCGCCGGCTGTTCTACATAACCGGACGCGGAGAAGTCAAAACCTAAGCAACGGTAATGCCAATTAATCGGGTTGCGCGGCCACAGACGATTCAGGAGCAAAGCTTCGCAGATCAGAGCGGCCGGCGAGGGCAGGCTACGTACCACAAAACCGATTTGCGGGCGGCCTGCGACATCCACGAGTTTGCCGCACGCGCCGGCCACTCCCGGAAGCTGGCAGCACTGCCGCAGACCATCCAGACCGGTTTGCAAATGCGCGTCCGCGTTGAGCAGCAGCACCAACGGCGTATCGAGCGCGCGCACTCCTTGATTCACTGCGGCCGCAAAACCGCGGTTCTCAGGATTGGCGATCAGTCGCACTCCGCGCCGCCTCACCTCCGCGCAGGTACCGTCCCCTGAGGCGTTATCCACCACCACGATTTCCGCGCCTGTTTGCCGCGCGGCATCCAGGCACGCCCCTATCTCAACCCCAGATTCGTGTGTCACAATCACGATCCCCGCCTCAGGCATGTGTCACTTTGCCCCACCCGCGGTCAGCAGAAAGTACAATTTCCAGTAAAGATCGGCGCCTGATTCGCGTTGCACGCGGCGGATTTCGCGCTCGCCCTCGCCGAGCACTTCGGAGCCGCGACCGTCAGGGAGCGGTTCTCGGAACTCCCGCCACCGGCGCAACCCTTCTACCTTCCCCCGTAGCCACGACCAGCCTGTTCCGTGCCGTGTCGCCACCAAACCCCATAAGCCCTGGGCTACCACGATGGGCCAAGCACAGCCCAGCAACAGCCGCCCCGAATAATGTTTGGCGACGATCCAAACCTGATTCCGCGCAGTCCGCCTGGTGGTCTCAGGATGCCAACGTCCTAGCGTGGCGCTGCCCTGGTGCCAGGCGATGGCATCCGGAACGTACTGGCCCGCACATTCGGCCCGCGCGCAGCGTAACCCGAAATCCGCATCCTCCAGATACGATTCAAACCGCTCGTCCAGCAGCCCGACGGCGTTGAATAATTCGGCGCGGAACAGGGCCGCCGTAAATGGAGCGGACCAGATGCGGCGCGCTTCGCGGAATGCGGGGCCGTCCGGGCAACCGTGCCCCACTCGCCAGGACGTACCGCCGCGGCAAACAGCGTCATAAGTCGCGTCGATAAGGCCGGGCTGCGCGGCCTGCAGAATTCTGCCCGTGGCGAACCAGACTCCCGGCGCCAGCGCGGCCACCAGTTGCTCCAGCCAATCCGGCGCCAGTTCTACGTCGTTATTGACGATCGCCACGAGCTGTGTGCGGCTCTCGCGAATTCCCCGGTTCACAGCTTTGGCGAAGCCGCTGTGTCCGCCCATGCGGATGGTCCTGGCGCCGCTCGATTCGGCGAGTTCCGCGGCGCCGTCCTCGGAACCGTCGTCCACCACCAGCACTTCCGCGATCGGGTGAGTCTGCGCGCGCAACCGGCACAGCAGGCGCTCAAGCAGGTCGCGCCGGTTCCGTACAGGCACAATTACGGTGACGCCGCTGATAGACTCCGGCATGCGAATAAGAACGTCCAGGATAGCCCATGGTGGGGCAGGCGCTTCCGCCTGCCAACCGCGACTCACGGCCACTTCTGCCACGGGGTGCTATGGAGGTCGCCTGAGCGAATCACCCAACCGTCGCGCTGAGTCGCGCAGAGCCGCCTGGCTCGGCTGTCGGACCAGGGGTTCGAAAGCGGGCCGGGCACCGCCACACCCCTGCACTCACGGCCTCCTCCGCCGCACGAACCGTTTCTTGACCAAAAACCACAGGTTGCGAAAGCCATCTCTCCAGGGATTGAGTTTCTTCTCGCCGATCCGCGATGTATACATGATGGAGATCTCGCCGAAGCGCACCCGCGGGTTCTTCAGCGCCTCGATCTTGATCTCTTCGGAGAATGACATGCCGTCCGATTCCACTTGCATGTCCTTGAGGATCGAGCGCCGGAAGACCCACATGCCGGACTGCGAATCGCGCACCCAGCGGAAATACAGGATGGACATGGCGAGCGAAAGCACCAGGTTGCCGAAATGGTGTTTGATGCTCATGGCGCGCCGATCCCGGACGGGAAAACGCGAGGCATTCAGGAAGTCGACCTGCAGGTGCCGGAAGGCCTCCAGCAGGTAGGAGAGGGCATCCGGCGGATAGCTGTGGTCGCCATCGAGCGTCACGATCAGATCGCCCGTCGCGGTGGCGAACCCGCGCTTGTAGCTGCGGCCGTAGCCTCGCACGTCTTCGCGAATCACATGGGCGCCCAGCGCGGCCGCCACTTCCGAGGTACGGTCGGTAGAGGCGTTATCCACCACAATGACCTGGTCCACAAAATCCGGCATGCTGCGCAATACGCGCTCAATGCCCTGCTCCTCGTTGAGGCAGGGGATGATAACGGTGATGGTATCGTCTTTATACATCGCAGGAAGCGTCACATTGATATCATGGAGACTACAATGAAATCGGCGTTTTTGCTACTTTGCTGCCTTGGGCTGGCGGCCGCGGAACTTAGCGACGGCCGCACGGTGTATCTCCTGCCCATGGGCCACAGCCTCGACCAGTTCATCGCCAACCGCCTGACCCGCGACCACGTGATGCAGGTAGTCACGGATCCGGCCAAAGCCGACGTGGTCATCACCGACCAGGTGGGCGAGGCGCTGGAAGACCGGTTGAAAACCTTGTATCCGCCGCCGGAGCCGCCACCCGCGCCCGCGACGGAGGCCAAAGCGGCCAAGGACAAAACCGACCCCCTCAAGTCTAAAGACGAGACGCCGCCGCCGGCCGCGCCGTCGATATTGGGCGACACCGTCAACAAGGCCGATAAAGCCGGCTCCATGAGTCTCTCGGGCCGCGGCCGCGGGACCATCTTCCTGGTGGACGTGAAGTCCCGCCAAGTGCTGTGGTCCGCCTTCGAAAAGCCTAAGAACTCCAATCCGCGCGAGATGGACCATACCGCCGAGCGAATCGTGAAGCTGCTCAAACAGGACCTCGCGCCAAAGGCAAAGTAGGATTCTTTTCGCGCACGGCGTCCCAATAACTCTCGACCAACCGCGCTGTGATGGCGGCCATGTCCCAGTTTGCCACCACCGCGGCGCGCGCGCGCGCGGCCATTTCCGCGGCGCCGTGCGGGCTCTCGAAGATTTCGAGCACCTTCTCCGCGAACGCCGCCGGTTGGTCCGCGAGCAGGCAGAACTCGGTGTCCTTGTGCGCCAGGCCCTCGGCGCCAATTCGTGTCGAGACCACCGGAATCCCGCTCGAAAACGCTTCCAGCAGCTTGACCCGCACGCCGGAGCCGCTCAGCACCGGGCAGACGAACACCGCATAGCGGGCCAGCGGCTCGCGAATATCTTCCACAAACCCGCGAATTTCGATCGTCGGCGCGCGATCCGCGTAGGGCGGCCGCGGCGGCGCATCCGAACCCACCACCACCAGCCGCGCTTCCGGGCGGCGCGCCACGATGCGCGGCAGCACCTCGCCCACGAACCAGTCCAGCGCCACGCGGTTGGGCTCGTGCCGGAAGCTCCCGAGGAAGAGCATGGTAAACGGCTCGCGCCCGCAGGGCTTGAAATCGTAGCGGGCCGTGTCGATGCCCGCGCGCAGGCCCTCGCGCAAGCGGCCGCGCATCTCCGGCAGAAACGAAGCCAGGTATTCAAGGTTCTCCCGCGTGCACACCTGGATACGATCGCAGCGCCGCAGGACAGCGAGTTCGTAGCGCAGCGCCCGCAAATACTCGAAGCGGGCCTTGATTCTTGCGAGCGGACCCCGCATGTGCTCCAGCCCGCGCGCGATCGACTGGAAATAGATGTCGTGCTCGAACAGCATCGTGGGGATGCGCCGATATCCGCGCGCGTATTGCCCGAGAGGCGTGTATTCGAGCTGCAACACGTCGATCCGTTTCAGATAGAGCTGCCGGTGAATGAGCCAGTCCAGATCTTCGTTGGCGAACTCGCGCACCGCGTGAGGCACAATGGAGCCTGCGGCGTTCGGCCGCGGCGGGCGCACCAGAAACTCCGCCGAGGCGCAGAAATCGCGCAGTCCTTCCTGCGCCGGCGCCTGCGATGGCTCGTCGAGCATCGCCACCAGGTGTACCTCGCATGTTTTGGCCAGCTCCCGGAGAGTCTGGTACATGAACACGCCGCCGCCATGCGCCGGAGGGCAGATCGGATATGGCGAAACGAACAACACCTTCAGCGGCGCGGTGTTTTGTTCTGCCGGGTTGACAGGCGAAAGCGCCTGTCCCACCTCGCCAGGCGCTTTCGCCTGCCAACCAATGTTCTCCCGATCCCTGAAATATCCGCCCAAAGGCCTCCGAAACGCTTCCCTATCGTCCACCTCCGCCAGTCTGCGCGCGCGCCAGCGAGAGGCGATGGCGCCCGGAAGCTGCCGGAATGCGCGCCACCATCCGTCCAGGCTCGCACGCCCCGGCATGTCGCCTTGTACCACGCCGAGCAGCGCTCCCCCATAAGAGAAGAAGAAGTGCGATGCCAGCATCCGCCAGTCGTGGATATTCTTCCAGCAGAACAGCATGTAATTCTTTTTGAGCACCGCTTGGATCTGAGCCTCGCTGAAGCGCTTGCCGATGGTGCCGCGGTGCTCGTGATACACCACGCTGCGCGGCTGATACAGCACCTTCCAGCCGCGTTTCCATGCCAGGTAACCCAGGTCGGTATCTTCCAGATAGAAAGGCGCCAGCAATTCTTCGAACCCGCCGAGATCCAAGAACTTCCGCTGGTCGAAAGCGCAGGATCCGCCGCCGCCGTAGAAACAGGGGAACAGCTCGTCGATGGCCGGATCGATGCGATGCCGCACCTTTAAGCCCCCATCCTGCCACCAGCCCTGGGTCAGCCCCGTTTCCTCGC
>JBEKUO010000122.1:0-13133 GCA_049514955.1 Bryobacteraceae bacterium
CATTTTGCAAGTACGGCAAGGTAATCGCGGATGACCCGCTAAACCGATACGGGGCCGTACTTATGAAACAGCGGACTAAGTTATCTCGGCTCCGGCCTTAGTTACTGTTTGGTCAGAGTCGCAACTGAAATATGCGGCCAATCGATCCCGAGAAAGTGGAGAAGCACTTTCTGAGTATATTGCAAGTGCAGGAACGTGCTTCCATCCGGGTTCTGAACCGTCTCGATCCAAAAGATCGCGTCAAGCGTCGTGGCGTTCGCGTTATTCACGACAAAGGGGATGTTGCCGATATTGCCGCTCGGGGCGGGAATCGTAATGGTTGCCCCACTGGGCGTCGCGTCGGCTGGAGTCGTAACGCTCACCGATGTCGTGGAAATGATGAGCACAACCGTGTTGATGATGTTCTGGCCCAGTATCGCTTGCTGCAGCAGAAGGTTTGAGTTCTGGACAAAGGGCAACGGAATGCCCGGGGGCAGCGGCGGGTTTTGAAAGGGCAGCAAATAAGGCAGGCCAAGGGCCGGTCCCGGTGGGTTTAGGACCGGCGTCGAACTGGTGGCCGCGATTACCGGGCCCGACGGCAGCACGAAAGCCGCGCCTTGGGCCATGAGTGAGTCGCCGTGAGGTATGGAGCCCAGACGGACAACTGTGGCGGGCGCCACCGGAGCTACGGTGGTGGCCGGCACGCTGAGCCAGAAGCCAGGCTCGATGTGCAGAGCCTCCTTCGTTACAGCGTCGCTTACCCGCTGCAAATAGCTCACACCGTTGATCGCAATGTCTGGTTGCCCCGTGCTGCTGCCGGGCGCCGACACCACGCCACGGTTAGGCACGCTACCGCCGATTGGCGTGAATTGAAGAGTCTCCAAGGTCGCATTCAGTTTCAAGCGGAAGTCGGCTGGTCCCGTGCTCGGCGGTACTGAGCTGAAGTCGGGTAACGAGATCAGGTTAAATCCGCTTCCTACCCAAGTGCCCGGAAGATCGGCCAGCGGGCCTAAGGCATCGGGAAGTGCAGAGGTTGCTAAACCCGGTCGCGTATTTGGCGTCGGGGGAACCGGAGGGGTAGGATTTGCTGCCATAAATTCTCCTTCAGGGAAGTATACACCCAGCCGCCGCTATTTCATCCCTCGAAATGCAATATTTTTTCGATATCCGCCGCAGCGCCGCGTTTCGCGATTCTTGTTTCCAAGTGCCTGCGTTTTTCACAGAACTGTAATATCCTCTCTATGCCACACCGGATGCAGGAGTCGACTCATCAAACTCCTTGCGCCGCAGGACGAATTTGTCAAATTATTCGGATTGAGTAAACGGGCCTTGGAACATTGGGAGCATGCCCGACGAGTCCCCAGCGGCCCCGCTCGGGCCTTCCTGACTGTGATCGCGCGACCCGACGCGTTTCGTCGGGCGTTGCTTGCCTGATGGGAAAGTCGAGTTCAAAATCCGGTTAAATTATTGCCTGCCACGCCGAATATGCCGAAGGAATTACGTGCTGGCCAACTGTGGAATCAATAGCATAGGGTTTAGTGATTTGCGGCGAGTTTCGCAATTCAGATCGTTCAGACGCGACGCCTCAAGCAGCCATCTCAGGGTACTCAGGCATCGAACGTGCGTGGGACTCTGCCTCCACGAATAACGGATGCCTGTATCTGATATTCGACTGAGAAGTCGAACGACCCTTCGCGACAAATAGGAGTACAACATGTCCACGCATACGCAAGCGGCCCTTCCGGGGCTTCTGCAGCACACGTCCGCCCGACCGCAAGATCCGAGTGCGTTCGGCCACGTCCTCCACAAGATTTTCGAGGCTCGCGCGGAGGCCTGGCCGGAAGCACTGGCAGTAATCTTCGGCCAACAACAGGAGACGTATGGAGAACTCGATCGGCGCGCCAATCGGCTCGCGCGCCATTTGCGCAGGCGCGGCGTGCGCAGCGGATCCGTTGCCGGCATGCTCCTCCCGCGATCGATTGACGCGTACGCCACAATTCTGGCGATCCTGAAGGCCGGCGCCGCTTATGTGCCCGTGGATCCCGAATATCCGGCGGACCGCATCGCCTACATTCTCGCGGACTCCGGCGCCGGCGCACTGGTAACGACCGCGGAACTGGCGGTTCGTCACGCCGCCTTCCGTGGCGCGGTGATTTGCGTCGATGCCGACCGCAGCCGCATCGCCACCGAGAGCTCGGCAGCGCTTTCGCCGGAGCAGTTCCATATAGACTCGCAAGATCTGTGCTACGTGATTTACACATCGGGCTCGACAGGACGGCCCAAAGGCGTCATGGTGGAACATCGGAACGCATGCCACCTGGTCTGCACAGAGGGACGGCTTTTCGGGGTGCGGCCCGAGGACCGCGTCTATCAGGGCGCCTCGCTCTCCTTCGATTTATCGATTGAGGAAATCTGGCTGGCGTTTTGCGCCGGCGCCACGCTGGTCGCCGCAACGCCGGAACTGGCGCATGCGGGGCCCGACCTGGCGCGGCGGCTCGCCGAGTGTGGTGTAACCGTTCTTTCGTGTGTGCCGACGCTCCTCTCGATGTTGGAGGAAGATGTGCCGACGCTGCGCCTCCTGATCCTGGGCGGCGAAACGTGCTCCAACCAGTTGGTGGCACGCTGGTGGCGCGCTGGCCGGCGAATCGTAAATACCTACGGGCCAACTGAGACAACCGTCATCGCCACCTATACCGATGCATTTCCGGACAAACCCGTAACCATCGGCCGCCCGGTGCCTGGATATCGAGTTTTTATTCTGGATAGCGAGCTGCGGCCCGTCCGTCACGGCGAGGTCGGCGAGATCTGCGTCGGTGGCGCCGGTGTCGCGCGCGGGTACGTGGGTCTTCCCGCGGAGACTGAATTGCGATTTGTGACGGCCTTGGTAGCGGGGAGCCGGGCAGTCGAACGGATTTATCGCACGGGCGATCTGGGCCGCGTAGACAGCGAGGGTAATATCGAGTTTCTGGGCCGGGCCGATAGCCAAGTGAAGCTGCGCGGCCTGCGCGTGGAGTTGAGCGAGATCGAGTCTGTACTGATGGAGGTGGATGAGGTTCTGACGGCGGGCTGCACGGTTCGTGAAAATGAGAGTGGTGTTGCGCAGTTGGTCGCCTACGTGGTGCCGCGCGATGGCGTCGTGGTCGATGAGGAACGCCTCTGTGCCCACGCGCGGACGCGTCTACCTGCCTGGATGGCGCCGGCGCTCATTGAAAACGTGCAGGATCTACCGCTGTTGGCGACCGGCAAGCTCGACCGCGTATCCTTGCCGGCGCCTCAGGCGCGGCGCGATAGATGCCAAGCCTCGGCCGCCCGCCCAAGGACACCGACCGAAGAGCGGCTGATGGAGGATTGGGCAAACCTGTTCCGTCCTCTGAAAGTGTCCTTGGATTCCGACTTCTTCTGCGATCTGGGCGGTCACTCGCTTCTCGCCGCACAGATGGTCTCGGCGTTGCGAAAGGAGCAGCGGTTCGCCGCTCTGACGATGCTGGATGTTTACCATCATCCGACGATTACACAACTCGCCGGTATGGTAGACTCCGCCGCACCGCAATCGTGCCCGCCATCCGCGATCGCTTCTGCTGCCTCCGCTGCGAAGAACCAGGGCGATGACTGCGAACGGCGCCGGTACTTTCTGGCCGGGGTGATGCAAGCCGTCTGTCTTTACCCGGTGTTCGCCTTCCAGGGCCTTCCGTGGCTTACGCCTTATGTCGTCTACTTCCTGCTGGCGGTGAATCATCCAGTGCTGCATTCCGCCGCATGGGCAGCGGCGAGCGCCGTAGCCATCTTTCCCATCCTGGTGCTGCTCGCGGTTTCCGCGAAGTGGCTTCTGCTCGGCCGAATTCGGTCCGGCAGGCATCCGTTGTGGGGCGGGTATTACCTGCGGTGGTGGTTTGTGGACACGCTGATGGAGAGCGTGCCTCTCACCCGGCTAGGGGGTACGCCGTTGCTGCCGTTTGTTTACCGTCTGCTGGGCGTCCGGATTGGAAAGGATGTTCATATAGCGACGAGCAGGCTGGCCGCATTCGACCTGATTTCGATCGGCGATGGTGCGAGCGTCGACGAGGGGGCATCCCTCCTGGGGTGTTCTGTGCAGGATGGGGAGCTCGTCATTGGACCAGTGTGCGTTGGCCGTGAGTGCTTTGTGGGGACTCGATCGGTGCTCGGGGAGCACGTAATTCTCGAGGACGGCTCACGGCTGGAGGACCTGTCGTTGCTTTCGAACGGCGGCCGGATTCCACCCGGTGAGACTTGGGCCGGGTCTCCGGCACGGCGTATTTCCGGTGCGGAGCTGCGAGATCGCCCGCCTGCTCGAGGCCCGATCCAGCGTAAGGCAAGCGTCATCTTTTACGCTGCGATTGTCCTGGCTTTTCCGCTGATCGAGCTCCTGGCCTTCGTGCCGGGCGTTGCCATCCTGATCCGGTCCGGTTCCGCCCGCGCGCTCTTCTGCGTGGCGGCGCCGCTTGCGGGCGCGTCGTTCATGTTCTGTCTGACCGGCGAAATCGTCGTGCTCAAGTGGCTTCTGATCGGTCGCGCGCGCGCTGGGACCTACGCTGTGCACGGTTGGTTCTATGTGCGGAACTGGATCGTGGAGCAATTGCTCGCGTTGAGTGTCGAGTCTGCCGGACCAATCTATGCCACGCTTCACATCAAGCCGTGGTACCGCGCGCTGGGTGTCAAGCTTGGTAAGTTTGCAGAGCTCTCTACGGCGAGCGGCGTGAGCCCAGATCTGTTGGAAATCGAGGAAGACGGCACCATCGCGGACGAAGTATCGTTGGGTGCCGCGCGGGTGGAGGGAGGCTGGTTGACGCTGCTGCCCACCAGGCTCGGCCGGCGCGTGTTTGTAGGCAACAATGCCGTAATTCCGGCGGGCACGGATCTTGGCGAGGAATCGCTGGTAGGCCTGCTGACCATAGCGCCCTCGGACCGGAGTTGGTCTACACGCCGCGGTGCTTCCTGGTTAGGCTCACCTCCCATACTTCTGCCGCGCCGGCAGCCGAGCGCTGCCTTCTCCGAGCGGAAAACCTTTCGTCCCAGCCGGAAGCTCGAATGGGCGCGATGCGGATTCGAGCTGCTACGGATTACGCTGCCCGGGGCGGGGTTTATTATGATCACAGTCGCCGTCCTCGACGCGGCCGGGAAGCTGTGGAAGAGCCTCGGAGCGGCCATGACCCTGGCGCTGTTACCCACGATTTTTGGCGCTTTCTGTATAGCCGCGATCATCGCGGTGGCTATCGTCAAATGGATCGTGGTGGGGCGCTATCGTCCGTTTGAGAAGCCGTTCTGGAGCCTGTTCGTGTGGCGGTTGGAGTTTGTGAACGCGCTCTTCGAGTTCTTTGCTACGCCCATAGCGCTGGAGGCTTTCCAAGGCACACCGTTCCTCCCGTGGTATCTCCGGTTGCTCGGGGCGCGCATCGGGCGGGGCGTCTACATCGGCTCGACAGGCTTCCTGGAGTTCGATCTCGTGGAAATCGGAGACCGTTCCATCCTGAACAAAGAGTGCATACTGCAGACGCATCTCTTCGAGGACCGGGTCTTAAAGGGCTCGAAGCTCCGCGTGGGTGCGGGTTGCGAGATTGGCACGCAGTCGGTGGTTCTTTACGACACGGAGATGGAGGAGGGAGCGCGACTCGGCCCGCTCTCGCTGCTGATGAAGGGCGAGACGCTGCCGGCAGGTTCCGTGTGGGTGGGGAGTCCGCTCGCTTCGGCAACTACGCCAACCCTGGCGGAAGAGACTTTGAGCTCCAAGCGCCGTCGTGAGAAGCCGTAAGCGCAGGTGCCGTTCGATCTTACGGATCGGCCAGCGCTCGGACCAGTAGAGGCCATGCGGGTCATTGATCTGATCGGTCGTGAGCATGATCCAACCTCTGTTATCCGGCGGAAGCCGCCTGGATACCAGGGCGTTGTTGTTTGCAAGATTCCGCAGCCGGGGGCTTGCGGCGTGGAAGTCTTCCAGAACCGAGACTTGCGCCGGAACTGAGTTGTTGTTTGCAACATTCCGGGGGGCCGGCGCCCAGGAGCCAAATCTCTGCTGGGGAATGTTTTAGGTCGAAAGCTGAGTTATTGTTTGCAAGATCGCGCAGGCGCTGCTTTTGGTCCCGAACGTGCTGTTGGCGCTTGAGCTCGACCGCGGCGGGGTGCTGCTCGCGGTATCGCCGCCAGTAATCGGAGTTGTGGGCACGCCATTTCTGAGGACTGTCCAAGCAGACCTGGCGGTATTCGGGATCTGCCGCGACTTTCTGGCGGGGTAATCGGCGCGGCGCTGGCGCTGGCACGCGGGTTCGATGCATACCAACTGCCCGGGTTGATATTTCGATGGCTGGAAAAGTCCGTCACGATAGCGGCAGCGCCGTTCACCCATAAAGGGCGTTGTCTCATCGAACCTGACCAGGGCGCTGCCTCGCCTTGGATCACCTCGAACGGAACAGATTCCGGATTCGATCGATAACTCCCCCGGACACGCTCCCGCCCTGTACGAAATGCACAAGACGGCTGCCTGAATATTCGGCCAAGACCGGTGTCTGAATCATGCGCGGTGCACCTGGCAGAATGTGCTCGTCAGGAAAAACATAATCAGGGTTGAAAAACCAGACCCGCGTATCAGAAGTGTCGCGGGCCGCAAGCTCGTCCAACACCTCCAGGTCCGACTTACTCCACGTCACCCCGCTGATCACGATCGAGCGGGCGCTATCGTCCAAGCGGACCGATTCGCCTGGATGCAAGACAGTCCAGCCGGCTGCCGCAGCTTTCTCATTCAGCACTCCGGTCTCGAAATGATGATCCAGCGACTGAGCTTCGAAGATCTCAGCGAATCGCTCCACCTCAGCCTCTGCCCTTCAGCGTACCGTAATCCGAATGGACCAGGACTTCCGCTTCAGACCCTCAAGAATATAGAAACTGCTGTAGAGTGGCTACCGCGTCCTGGCCGATGGCTGGATTTCGTTGACTACAAAACCGGCGAAATTGCCGTCGTTTTAACTCGGCGCTGGCACCTTGATTTCTGCGGGCAACCTCCGTGCCGCCCCCGACACGATCTCCAGGGCGCGGACGACAGCATAGAGAGTCTTTCGATCCGTGGCGAAATCCACGAGACCCATGCCGGCTGTGAACACCTCAATGGCGTCGATGTTGTCCACGATATCGCGGAGCCGTTGCGCGGGTGCCTAGCAGGCATGGACCGCATCGCGTAGGATGCTGTCGCGGAGAAGCGGCTTGAGCGTCCTGCGATTCACCACGTCGCCGGCGCCGTTGAGGATCTTGCTGATGTAGGGCTTCAGTCTGACGTATTCGAAGATGCCAGGGGGCGATCTTGATCGAGTTCCACCAGCACGTCGATGTCGCTATCCACACTGGCTTCTCCTCGCGCGATCGAACCGAACACCGCGGCATGGGATACCCCCAGCCGCCGCAATTCGCTTTCGTGAGTGCGCAGCGTGTCGAGAAGGTGGTCCAAGGTGCCGGTCATCTTTCGACCACGAGTCTACCAGACAGGCGCTGGTGTTGGGCTTCCTGTCCCATCCGGCCCAAAGTGATTGAGCTGACGCCCGCCAAAACACGCCCGGCACCGGCCCGAATTAACTGCGTAGTATACTCCATTGGAGTACACTAGGATATGCAGACCGTTGTAGAAACAGCAGCATTTCTCAGCGATGCAGGGTCGTTGGGACTGCGCGACGTAGAGCGGCTAGCTATCGTAAGCTGGATTGCTGCCAACCCGGCGGCTGGCAACGTGATCGAAGGGACGGGCGGCGCCCGAAAATGCGGTTCGCCGGAAGGGGCAAGGGAAAGAGTGGCGGCTACCGGGTTATAACATTCTTTGCTGGGACCAATATTCCGGTTTTCTTGCTGAACATTTTCGCTAAGAACGAGAAAACCGATTTGACGCCGACAGAACGCCGCATCTTGAAGAGCGTCCTGGCGGATATGGTTAAGGCCTACACGCCTCGAAGGGAGTCGAGATGAAAAAGAGGAAACCAACGGCAGGCGAACGAATGATTGAGAGCGCCAAACAAGCGCTCGCCTTCGCTACGGGCGAGGAAAACCACGGATGTGCGGTCCACGTCCCAGATGACATTGACGTGAAGGCGATCAGGGAGAAGATCCGCCTTTCCCAAGGCGAGTTTGCCGAGTTGTTCGGTTTGAGCAAACGGACCTTGGAACATTGGGAGCACGGGCGCCGAGTGCCCAGCGGCGCCGCTCGGGCATTCCTGACGGTAATCGCGCGTGAACCGGAAGCGGTTCGGCGTGCGTTGCTTGCCTGAGGGCTTGCCTTTGCCGGCGCGGCTTTATCCGGAGCGGAATGCGGTGAAGGCGCCGGGCGACCCTACTTCTTCTCCGGGTCCTGCAGGATGAAGACCTTCTCGTCGGGCTTCACCAGCTTCAGACGCTGCCGGATTTCGAGATCCTGATCGGACTGGCTATCGCGCAGGCGGTCGATGTGCGCGCGTTTCTGTTCGATCTCCCGCGCCAGTATGCCGTTGCGCTTCTCCAGTTCCTGAATCTGGCGCTGCTTGTCCAGCAATCCGGGGATACCCCGAGGCCCTCGCAACGCAACAAATGCATAACCGGCCATCAACAGCACCGCCGCCGCACAGGCGAATCTGGTGAAAAATGACTTCATCGAAAAAGGCCCGGAAGATCATGTTAACATCGGATTCAAATTCTGCTCGCATATTTTTGCTTATGACGGATAAAATTGTTGTGTTCTGCACTTGTGCGACGGAGGAGGAGGCCGCCAAGCTCGCGCGAGTGCTGGTGGAAGCTCGCGTGGCGGCCTGTGTGACGATGGTGCCGGGCGCGCGCAGCATTTACCGCTGGCAGGGCGCGATCGAGTCGAGCGCGGAGTGGCTGTTGATTATCAAATCCTCGCGGAAGCTTTTCGAGCAGCTTCGTGTCACCGTGGAAAAGGCGCACTCCTACGAGGTGCCGGAAGTGCTGGCGATCCCCGTGGTGGACGGCTCGCCCAACTACCTGAACTGGCTTGAGGTCCAGTTAGGTGCCTGAAGCGTGGTTGCGGTCCGGCATGGCGCTGGTGTTCGATATGGATGGCGTGATCGTCGATTCGAATCCGCTGCACGTGAAGGCGTGGACGCTGTACAACCAACGGCTGGGAATCGACGCCGGAGAATCCCTCGCGCGGCGTATGTACGGCGGGCGGAACGACGAGATTGTACGCGATTTCTTCGGCTCGCACCTGAGTGCGGAGGAAGTAGCCGCGCATGGAGCCGCGAAGGAGGAGCTGTTTCGGGAACTGTTGGCGCCAGGATTAGCGGAGGCCCTGGTGCCTGGCGTCCAGGAGTTTCTGGAGCGTCACGCGGGGCAACGCATAGGTCTGGCCACCAATGCCGAACCCCCCAATGTCGATTTCGTGCTGGACCGGGGCGGCCTGCGGCAGTATTTCCAGGTCATTGTCGACGGTCACCAGGTGCACTATCCCAAGCCGCATCCGGAAATCTATCTGCGCGCCGCCCAGCTCCTGGGCGTGGAACCGCGGAATTGCATCGTGTTTGAAGACTCGCCTCCCGGTATTCAGGCGGCGCGGGCCGCCGGGGCGCGCATCGTGGGTCTGCGGACCACGCAACGTGAGTTGCCGGAGGCGGACTTGGCGATCGACGATTTTCTCAGCCCGGAACTGGAGCCGTGGCTGCGCGCGCAGACTCAGGGTACGTGACGATGAGAACGCTCCTGCTCAGCGGAATTCCGGCAGCGTTGCCCGTCGCGCTTCTGGCGATCGCCGCCAGCATGTTTGTGATCTGGCGGCGGGATCGCCGGCTGCGAGAGCAGCGGGAAATGCTGCGCCGGGCTTACGAACTGGGAGAGGAGATCCTGGGATCCTCTTCCGCGGACCAGATCCTCAACAAAGTCAGATTGGTGGTGCCCAGGATCTTCGGAGTCACCAATGCGGAACTATATCTGTACAACCGCCATGCCAAGACCCTCGATGCGGTAGAACGCTCCGGTACGGACCCGGTTTCGATTCCGCTGTCGGCTCCTCCCACAGGACCGCAGGCCGGCGCCGTAGCCTGTTTCCATTACCGGACCTTGCTCGCCATTCCGGACACGTCGCGCAGTCCATTTCCCGTAGCGGGCCAGACCGGATCGGATGCGCCGCGATCCCTGCTGTTCGTTCCCATGCTCGCGCAAGGCGAGGTGTTGGGCATCTTGGAGATGGATCAGCAGGACCGCGTCCGAGACTTCAGCCGCGACGAACAGGCTCTGGCGCAGCACCTGGGTAACCAGATCGGCGTGGCTCTCAAGCTGCTCGACCAGCGTTCGGTGCGCGAGCAACTCTTCCGCACGGAAAAGCTGGCGGCGGTAGGCCAGCTCATCTCGGGGATCGTAAACGATCTGCAGACGCCGTTGGCTGCCATCGCCAACCTCGCTCAGGCCGCCCATACGGACTTGCCGGAGCCTTCCGTAAGGGACGACTTGGCGACCATTGCCGCAGAGGCGCGCCGCGCTTCGGAGATCGTCATCCGTCTGGTGGGTTTTGCCGGCGCGGGCCAGACGCAACCCCAGCCGGTGGAGCTGAACGGGCTGCTGCGGAATCTGATCGAGTGGCGGGAACGCGAGTGGAAAGTGCGCGGGATCCGCGTACACAGCCTGCTGGCGGAGGAGCCTATGACCGTGCTGGGATCGCACGGCCAGCTCGAGCAGGTCTTCCTGAACCTGCTGGTCCACGCCGAGCAGTCGCTTTCGGAATCCAGCGAGAAGCTGATTACGATCCGCACGAGCCTGATCGCCCGGCGCATCCTGGTGGAGATCGGTTACAGCGGCCCGCAGACCGGCGCCGATCCGTTCTCGGGATTGCCGGACGAAGCCGCCGAGTTGGGGGTTTGCCGTAGTCTGGTCACCGGCCATGGCGGCGAAGTCCGGCTGGTGCAGTCGCCGGCGGCAGATCCTGCCTTTCAAGTCGAGCTACCTTGGTCGGCTCAGGAGAAACCCAGCGCAGCGGCGGAGAACGGCCGCGAGGGCGCCCACACATTGACGGCGCTGGTGATCGAACCGGCGGAGACCATCCAAACGCAGTTGCGTGGCTTGCTCGCTGGCCGCGGGTATCGCGTGGTGCCGGTAAGCAGTTCAGACGAAGGCCTGGACCTCGCGCAGCGCCTGCGCTTTGATGCGGTCTTCTGCTCGGTTCACGCGCCTGGGCTAAACTGGGTGGAAACGGCTGAACATTTGAAATCTCGCGTGGGTGGATTCGTCCTGCTTTCGGATTCCTATAACGCCGAGTTAGCAGCCGATTTCGAAGGCGAGGGCCGCTTCGTATTAGCTAAGCCGGTCGATGAAAGGCAATTGGACCGTGTGCTTGAAGCCATCCAGTAGGTCGCGGAGCCGCGGCGGGGGTAGATTAGTTATGCGAAGAACGTTGCCGATCATTCTGTTCTGCGCCGTGCCGTTGCTGGCGCAAAAGTACGAAGGTCCGCGGCCGGCTAAGACGGACCTGCCTTATCTGGTGCACGCGGATAACCTCGTGCCGACCGAAAGCTCCGATGCCAAGCGGGAAGACCGCAAGAACGAGGTCGTCTACGTGATTTCGGGCCCCAATTCACCAGTGCGCACGCCGCTCTCCTCACCGGTCTTTGTGATCCTGGCGCAGGAGATCCTTCCGAGCCACTTGCAGCTCTACAAACTGGAGTCTAAGGGTGGCCAGCGCGAAATCGTGCTCACCCGGAAGAAGAAGCTGGTGGCGCATCCCATCCGGCTCAATGTGACCAAAATCGACGAAAATTTCTACCGGATCGAGGTGGATGAGATTCTCGGGAACGCCGAGTATTCCCTGACGCCGGAGGGATCGGACCAGGTCTTCTGTTTCCAGATCTACTAACGACACGCTGAGAAGCCGTGAAACAATCGGGCGTACTGCCGGGTTGACAGACGAAAGCGTCTGTCCCACCCCGCTGCGTATTGCTCTGTAGGCACGTGGGGCAGGCGCTTTCGCCTGCCAACTTTTTCACGGCTTCTGACGGTCGTGGCTCCGAAACGGCGCAGCGCAAGCATGTGGTTGCGCCGGCACGCCCTGAGGCGCTTAATTAATGTAGCCCACGCCCTTTCAAATACTCGATCAGTGCCCCCGGATCGTCGGTGATCATGCCATCCACCTGCGCGGCGACGAGCCGCTTCCAATCGCGGGGCCGGTTGGGCGTCCAGGGTACCACTTCCAGCCCGGCGGCGTGCGCCGCGCGCACCTTCCTCGGGGTCACGAGCGCGTGATAGGGCGCCACGATCTCCGCCCCTGCCTTGTGTGCGATCGATGCGAAGCTTTTCGGGGCGCCCACGTACAGCGCCGCAATCCGGATCTCGGGCGCCAGCCGGCGCATGGCGTGCAGGGTACGGAAATCGAACGATTGCACGATCACCCGCCGCTCCAGCCTGCGCCGCCGGATTGCCTGCCACACCAGCTCCGAGAAGCGCTCCGGCTGGGGCGTCAACTCGGGGCGCTCCGGGAAACTTTTGATTTCGATATTGAACTGGAAGCTGCCACGGTCCGCCAGGGCGAGCACCTGGTCGAGCGTCGGAATCCGCGCGCCTGGGATCGGCGTTTGCCTCGGAAATCGGCGGTTGCGCAGCGCGCCGCAATCCCATTGCGATAATTCGCTGAGCGTCAGCTCGTTGATGATGCGTGGCCCGGTGGGCGACTTGCAGATCGCCGGGTTGAACCTCGGGTCGTGCGAAACGACTACCACGTCGTCGCGGGTGACCGCCACGTCCATCTCCAGCACGTCGGCGCCCACGGAAATTGCGTATTCAAACCCCGGCAGCGTGTTTTCCGGACGCATGGCGCGCGCGCCGCGGTGCCCGTGTACTAGGATGACCGGCTCCACTCGATTTAGAATAGCCCTTTATGGACCAGGTCACCCGTAGGGAATTCACGCGCGGCGCGGCGCTGGCTACCGCTGCCGGCTACGGGCGCATCCTGGGCGCCAACGATCGCATCCGCGTGGGCTACATCGGCCTGGGCAATCGCGGCGACCAGGTACACGACGCTTTTCTGGAACACGGCGATTGCGTAACCGCCGCTGTCTGCGACCTCCGCGAAGACTACATGGATTTCGCCATCCGCAAGTCGCGTGTGCAACCCAAGAAATACAGCGACTACCGGAAGCTGCTCGCGGACCCCGACGTGGACGCCGTGGTCATCGCCACTCCCGACCATT
>JBEKUO010000123.1:0-13076 GCA_049514955.1 Bryobacteraceae bacterium
GAAGGCGCCGGCCGCCAAGGGTGAAGTGACAGGTCACATGTCCCCTGGGGCCTATTACCTGTGCTGGAATTGCGGCGCCAGCAATTGGGTCCCATTCGGATGGGTTTACTTCTACTGCTGGCGTTGCTGGACTTTCAACAGGTGCTAAGGTCCGGCAATTCGGCAAGATCGTAATTTATAGGGAGCCGCGGGTGCTCACTTGGGCCTGTGCAAGCAGGCACGGGCCCAAACGAGTCGCAGTGACGTTATAAAGAGTACGGACTCATCGAGTCGCAGTTTAGTTCATCAAACAAAAGGAGACGTGCAATGGCAACGAAAGAACCGAAACCAAAGAAAGGCAAGAAAGTAACAAAAAGCGTCGAGGGAGTGAATGTTTCCAAGGGGCTGAAGAAGGCGCCGGCCGTTAAAGGCGAAGTGGCAGGTCACATGTCGCCTGGGGCCTACTACCTGTGTTGGCACTGCGGCGCCAGCAATTTTGTCCCGTTCGGATGGGTTTACTTCCATTGCTGGCGTTGTTGGGCTTTCAACAGGTGCTAAGGCCCGGCAGCTCGGTAAGATCGTGATCGCTGGTTTGGGCCTATGCCGGAAGACAGGCATAGGCCCAGCTTTTCGGCGAGGCTGCCGCTCAGCTTTTCTTCCCGCCACTCTTGCGCTGAACGGTGAGCGGAAGGCTGCCTCCCCCCTGGCTCCACGTACCCGTCATCGTGGAAGCATCCTTGTTAAGCGTAGCCTCGTAGGAGCCGCCCACCGCTTTCACATCGATCTTCAGGGAGTCTCCGGTACGGGCAATCGTCGTGATGGGTATGCCGTTCGCGCCTTGATCGATGCTATCCACCGTACCCGCGATGCTACCATCCGCGTTCTTGGTGAAGTTAAAGCGCAGGCGCAGCGGCGAGCCATTGACATCCAACGCGCCTTCCCAGGAGCCTTCCAGCACTTGTACTTCGCCGGAGTTGGCCGGCGCTTTGGCTACAGCTCGCGGCTCGGATTTCCATTTCAGATTGAGGGGCAACGCGGCGCCACCCTGGTTGAGGTTACCGGAAATCGTCTTGCCGTCGTCGGAGAGTTTGCCATCGTAGTTGGCGTCGCCCGGCAGCGCGAAGCCGATCGCGGCACCTTCTACCTTGACGTTGCTGAGCGGCAGTTCCGATACGTTTTGAACGGGGATGTCGATTTCAGCCATCCATTTATCGCCGTCCCGATGGATGTTCAAGACAAGACCCAGATCGCCATTAGGCGTTGTGATGGTTCCTTCCCAAACTCCAGCGGGGTTCACCGCCGCGAGCACGGCTGCCGGCAACAGCAGCAACAAACCGGCGAGGACTGCAAGGCATTGTTTCATATGGCTCCTGAGAAGATTGTACCAGCAGGGTGGTTGGCAGGTAGGTCGGCCGGTACCGGCCCGCAGCTTGCATGCCCGCCCTTTTGGCGCTAAGCTCCAACTAGGAGGCGCTCATGAAGATCGTGCAGCAGCTTGGCCTATGCTGCCTGCTGGCGTCTGGCGCTTTCGCGCAGCACAGTGGCGGCGGTGCCGGACACGGCGGATTCGGGGGCGGCCATGCAGGATTTACCGGCGGCGTGCGCGCTGGGAACCATGGGGGTTACGGGCGAGGATTCCGCGGGAACCTCGGATTCCGCGGCTTGAACCGGGGCTTCTACGGCGGCTACTTCTATTCGCCCGACTACTACGACTACGGGTACTCGGCCTATTCGGATTCGTATGGCGGGGGACCCAACGTTACCGTAGTTTATCCACCGCCGGCGCCGGCTTACCCGCCCGTTGTGGAAACGGCCCACCCTGTGATGCACGAGTATCATCAGGCTGAAGACTACGGACTCCCCGCCGAACAGCAGAGTAGTCCGGTTCTTTACCTGATCGCCTTCAGGGACAAGATCATCCGCCCAGCGACGACTTTTTGGGTGGAAGGCGATACGCTGCATTACCTCGGTACGGACCACAAGGAACAGCGGGTCCCGCTTTCTTCCGTGGACGAGGATCTCAGCACTCAACTGAACCGCGAACGGCACGTGCCGTTCCATCTGTAGGGGCCGGGCACCCCAGCAGGTTGCGGAAAAGGCAGCCTAGCCGCCGATGAACGCGGATCGGCGCCGATAAGCAAAATCAAGGCCACGTATTGGAAGACCGCTTGCTATCGCGCGCGGCTCCGATCGCAACTCAAGGGCAGGTATTGGAAGGCAGGTGCTGCCGCGCGGCTCTGGTGCAAATTCAAGGCCACGGAGTGGAAGACCGGTTGCTGACGCGCGCGGCTCCGATCGGAGCCGCGGCCGTAAGGGAGTGGTCTTCCCGAGAATACGACTACGCCAGGGCCGCGGCATGCTTACGACGGATACGGAAGGCATAGGGACTGCCTGCGGGCGCCGCTTCCAAATGTGTGTCCGAGTGCATGCAATCCAGCATCGCAGTAGCCTGTAGCG
The DNA here is from genome assembly GCA_049514955.1 of Bryobacteraceae bacterium. GTDB lineage: Bacteria > Acidobacteriota > Terriglobia > Bryobacterales > Bryobacteraceae > Bog-159. Next base: position 2,437 of record JBEKUO010000123.1, read on the forward strand.
AATCGCCGGGAAACCCGCAAGACTCCAGCAAGCAGCGGATTTCGGGCAGCCGGTTCTCGTAGGCGGGGAACTCGACCAGGGTGGCCGGCTCGGTTTCTTCGTGGTCGTCGGCGTACCGGTAAATCACGGCCGCATCATGATAGATCTGCGGGTTGATGGGGAATTCCAGGTGCGCCAGCGCGTCCAGAAGTTCTTCCAGACGGGGCGGCTCGACGGAAACCGATACCGATACCAAAGCCCCCTCGGCTCCCGAAAGCGGAACACTCGGGGAAACGGCAGTAGCCCAGACGCTCATCCCTTCCTCCAGCATCCGGCGGGACCGGCCCGAACAAAGAAAAAACCCTGGGGCCAAAGGCTCCCAGGGTCAAGAACTTCGAACAGACCGACTCACCTTTAGCACTTTTTTTCGTGGTTGCAATTAGCTGAGCTCCAATAGGGGAACCCTAAATCAATCCACGTTCAATTCCAGAGTACCGTATCCCGGCATGCGAACGCAACAACTTTAATGATTGTAAAGATGAGACTGGCCGGTTGTGCCCGGGTCTATTCAGTGCTACTCTCAGCACAGAACTGGAGGATCGAATGCGGACCTTGTCTGTAGTATTCGTGTCGGCGGCTTTGGCTGCCGGCCTTGCCGCGCAGTCGGCCCCCCCCAAAACGACTCTGAAAGTCGGGGACATGGCGCCGGATTTCACGCTTCCTTCCACGACTGGCAAGCCGGTGACGCTCTCCGATTATCGGGGGAAATCGGCCGTGGTCCTAGCCTTTTTCCCGGCGGCGTTTACCGGTGGTTGAACGAAGGAAATGCTGGCGTACCAGGCTGGTGTCGCCAATTTTGAAGGTGTCGAAACGAAGGTTTTTGGAATCAGTACAGACAACGTTCCTTCCCAGAAAGAGTTCGCCGATAAGCTCAAGCTCACGTTCCCGCTTTTGAGCGACTTCGCCAAACGGCAGGTGGCCGCGGAGTATGGCGTGCTTTTCGCGGACCGGGGGTTTGCCAATCGCGCGACGTTCGTGATCGATACGGAGGGCCGCATTCAACACATCGAAGAAGGCAACACCGCCATCGATCCCACGGGCGCGGAGACCGCTTGCAGCCGGATCCATCACAAGAAAGCGGAGTAAAGGTCACTGGCTGGGCGCGACTTCGGTGATCTCTAGCTCCAGCAGCAGTCCGCACTTACCGCACACCAGGCGCCCGTCAGGCAGCACGTAGACCGCGGTGGAATCGCACTTGATACAGGCGACGGTGGGGTCGGAGGCCTCCGGCAGAGGGTCGGGCGGCTCGACGCCGGCTTGCGCGCCCCCTGCCAGTTTCGTGATTGGTTCGAATGTCGCGCCGCAATCGCCGCACACATGGTTGAAGCAGCAGTTGGGAGTGCAACTGTAGAACACTTCTAGCGATTGGCACACCGGGCAGGCCAGCGAAAGCTTCGCAGTCTTCACTACCGTAATGTAGCGCGTGGAGCGGGCGCCTGCGCCGGGCCTGCAAGCGCGGCCGTAGTCACTGGCCTCTTATTCTACGGTGAAATCCTGGGTGGTTGTGAAAGAGCCATTGGCCGTGGTGATGGTCACGGGTCCGGTAGTTGCGCCGGGCGGAACCGCGACCAGGACGGATTGAATCGACGTAACCACGACTTGGGCAGCCGGTGTACCGTTGAACGTTACGGAAGTGGCCCCCAGCGGAAGACTGTGCCACAATAATTGCACAAGCCGCCCTGAAGCGTCGTTCCGAAGATCACCCCGTCATCACTGATCGCCAGTCCGCTCGGCTGGACCCCGCCGCTCCCGCCATTGAACTGTTCGATCGCGACCCCTGTCCAGTTTCCCCCTGGAATGACCGGTGGTTGCAATGCGAACAGAACGTCGAAGGCTGTGCCGTAGACCACTCCGTCCTTGCCCAGAACAACGTTGGTCTCGGGGTACGCACCTTGAGGGAAAACGCCCGAAGTCCCGAAGTCGCAGATCACGGCTTCCTGCCAGGCGTCGCCCGGCGCCGCCGGCGGCGTCAACTCGAACACGGCGCCGCAACCGTTGTCGCCGGCGCAATTACCCGTCCCGCCAGAGAGAGTGCTGCCGTAAAGCGTACCGTTGCTGCCAGCGGTCACGCCGCCGCTCGGGCCTGAGCCGTCGCCGTAGTTGAAGCTGAACAGTTCAGTTTCCCTCCAGATTCCACCGGGAGCCTCTGGCGGCGACAGCCTGAATACCATCCCATATCCCTCCTGCCCACCGACCGCCGTTGCCCCGTAGAGCGCTCCGCCATCGCCGATCTTCAGGCTCATGTCAGATGGGTAACCCTGCGGAAGATTGAAACTGCGGACGCCAAAACTGTGAAGCACAGTCTCGGTCCAGGCTCCCCCGGCTGCCACGGGAGGAGTCAACCGGTACACGGCGCCATAATTCGAAGTCCCACCCGCGGTGGTCAGGCCGTAAAGGTCGCCGTACTTTCCAAGGGCCAAGCTCCCCACTGGTGTAGCCCCGTCGCCGTTTTGGCCCGTGAAGCTACAAATGACATTCTCGGTCCACGCTCCCCCGGCTGCCGCTGGCGGCCTCAATTCGAACACCGTGCCGCAGCCCCAGGTGGAACAGCCGGTGCCGCCATACAGAGTTGTGCCATACAGCCTTCCGTTTTTGCCAATGACCACCCCGCCATAGGGAGACCATCCATCGCCGTTTTGCCCCATGAAGCGGTAAAGGACGTTCTCCGTCCAGGCTCCTCCGGCGGTCGCCGGCGGCCTCAATTCGAACACCGTGCCGCAGCCCGCAGGCACGGCGGTAACGTTACACGGACCGGAACCGCCTGAGGCGGTCGTGTCGTACAGCGCTCCGCTCTTGTCAATGGCTAGCGTTCCAACGGGCTGGCCACCATCGCCGTTTTGACCCGTGAAGTTGTACAGCGTGCTGAAACCAGTTTGGGCGAAGCAGACGGGCAGGATCAGCGTCGCGCAGACCGCGCAGTAGGCGAAAAGTCGCGACATGTTCATTTGGCCTCCTCGCCCCCGTACAGGAGTTACACCAGTATAAGCCTGCTCCCCGTCTCCGTTCGTAAATCTTTGTAAGTAAATGCGGCGACACCGCCGGCGACGTAGTTGCCTGGAATACCCGAGCAACTCGGATATTCTTGGCCAGTCGGATCCGTTGAGACGCACTCAGTCGGCACGTACACGGCGCCATAATCTGTCGTGGCGTCGCCGACGGTGAATGTTGTTCGCGCGATGGTCAAATGCGCAGTGCGACCTCCGCGGCGTGCTGTCGTGTCGCTGAGTGGCGGTTCAGGCGGCCATGGCGATTTCGCGGCCGGCTTGCCGCGGGCGCTCGCCGCGGTGGGCCTGCTCGACACGGCACAGCCACAAAGTCATGTCGTCATATTGAGGGCATCCCGCGGTGAACGCTTCGGCGGCTCCCAGGACGCGGTCCACAATATCCCGCGCTTTGCGATAGCTGGATGCCTGGACGGTTTCGAGCAGGCGGCGAAATCCCCATTCTTCTCCGCGGGGACTGGTGGCGCCGCACAAGCCGTCCGTGGACGCCACCAGCAGATCGCCAGGGCCGAGGGGCACGACGCTTTCGCGAAAAGGCGCTTTGCGGAGCATGCCCACCACCGGGTTGTTGGATTCCAGCAGCAGCGTACGGTATCCGGCGCCGGTCTTCCGCAACAACAGCGGCGCCTCATGCCCGGCGTTGACATAGTGGAGCAAGCCGCAGGCGGGATTGTATCGGGCCACAAACAGCGTCGCGTAGGTGTGGTCGGGAGAGACTTCGTAGAACAGCTCATCCATGGCCGCCACCCAATCGGAGAGACTGCGGCACTCGGAATACCGAAGCGCGCGCGCCACGGAGTGAAGACAGGATGTGAGTAGCGCCGCGGGCCAGCCCTTGGCGGCGACCTCACCGACCACCAGGCCCAGGTTTCCTTCGGCCATTTCAAAGTAATCGAGATAGTCTCCGCTCAGACCCTGCGCAGGACGCCAGTCACTGTAGTAATCCAAGCCGGCGATGCGCGGCCGCGCAGCGGGGAATATGCGGTTCTGGACTTCCCGCGCAACTTCCATCTCCCAATCGCGCCGCTCCGCGGCGTGCTTGCCGATACAAAGAAAGCCGTCGAGATGGCCGCCAGCATGCAGGCCAAGGAGGGAACCGGCGCCCAACGCCGCGAGGATACAGCTTTCTTCAGGATCGCAAGGTTCTCCCAGAATGTACGCGTTCTGACGCGACCAATCAATCGGAACGCGGCCAGTCCGCCGGCTCAACTGGCGCTCGAGCGGCCCGCCCGCGGCCAGAGTATAATCGCAGCCATCGGTAGCGTGGCCGGCGAGTTCGAACCTATCGCCGGCGCGCACAAATAACGTCAAGGGGTCTGTGTTTAAAGAGTGCGAAAGCCACTGAACGGCGCTTCCCAGCAGGGATTCTGACGGTGGCGGAAAGCCGGGTGACTCTTGTGTAGGACGATACATTGTTTCGTTTATGTGAGTAGTATCAATCGTCATTGGATTAAGCTCCGTATACAAGGGATGACGGTAGGCAGACGGGAAACGATGACGGTCTTAACAGAGACTTAAAAAAGAGCGGTACTTGTGGGGTCGGAATCACACTGAGCGGATGCGTCACATCCGGGCGAGTTGGCATCGCCGCGTCGCCCCCTCGTAACATCGACGTCTTTTGTCGATTTTCGGTCTTCTCCACGGGAGTCGGAAAATAGTCAAACTCGAGTTGGCAGGCGAAAGCGCCTGCCCCACCTTACCTTCACACAATTTTCAGGGCTGGGGTTGTGGTGGCGGCGCGGCGGGTTTGTCGGCGGATGCGTCGTACTTAGGTCCGAGGCCGAGTGCGATGATCGAAAGAGAATCCAGTTTCCCGTTGGGCTGCAGGTTTTGGTCCTTCTGGAAACGGCGCAGCGCGTCGGCGGATTCGTCATCCCATTTGCCGTTTGGCTCCCCGTGCAGATACCCCTTCTTGGCGAGGGCAGCTTGAATCTCTTTGTAGCGGTCCGGCGTGGGCGCGGTTTGTCCCGCGCGCCAGGACCGCGCTGGAGCGCCGTGCGCCGAGCGCTTGGCACGCTGCGATGAGGCCGCCTTCTGTCCCGCAGTAACCGCCGTCTTGTGCGCGGTGGATGGGGTCTGAGTAGATTTCTTTTGGGCGGATTTTTTGCGTGTGGACTGGCTCTGTGTGGATTTCTTCTGAGCTGCGGTTTTCTGAGGAGCGTCCGCCGTCCAGCCAACGGAGCCGGCCAGGCAGACCGCTATTATCGCGATAGCTTTCCGCAAATCGATTCGCTCTCCAAAATGAAAGCGGGGCGCCCGCGTGCGAGCGCCCCAATCGGTTTCCGCTAAGGGTGATTCGGCAGAGTGCCGGCCAGGAATTGCGGAGTCCATTCGCCGCCCCGGCCCGCTTGCCGCAGAATCCGGAAGGCCACCACTTCGCCGGGTTTGAGCGAGTTTTGAATGCGCTTCACGTCATCCACCGAGTTCACCGCTTGACGGTTGAGCTCGATGAGCACGTCGCCGCGCTGCATGCCGGTATCCTCAGCGAAGGAACCAGGCTCGACCGCGCTGATCAAAACGCCGCCATGCTGCTTGATGCCCATATTTTCGCGGCGGGCGTCGGTCAGGTTCTCGATGGTCATGCCGAAGCGGGCCTGCGTGCCTTCCTCCGGCTCGGCCTGTTCCTGCTTGCCGTTTCCGAAGCGATCCGGGAACACCTGGGCGAGGTCGGCCACCACCACATGGAAGTCTTCGCGCTTGCCCTCGCGCAGTACCGTCACGGTCAGCGGAGTTCCTATGGGCGTGCTGGTCACGCGCTCGATCAACTCGCCGCCATTACGAATCGACTTGCCGTTGACGGCCACGATGATGTCGCCGGCTTTCATGCCCGCCTTCTCAGCGGGACCGCCCGGGGCCACTGTTTGCACGAACACGCCTTCGTGCGCGCCATAGGCTTTCAACAGCGCTTCGGCGTTGGCGCTTTCCGACGGCGTAAACGAAACTCCGATCGAGCCGCGCGTCACCTTGCCGTTCTTGATGATCTCGTTATAAACCTTCACCGCCTGGTTGATGGGTAGCGCGAAGCCGATGCCTTGATAGCCGCCGGAGCGCGAGGCGATCGCGGTATTGATGCCGATCACTTCCCCGTTGATATTGAGCAGCGGGCCGCCGCTATTGCCGGGGTTGATGGCGGCGTCGGTCTGAAGGAAATGCTGAAACTGCTGCGTGGGATCGACGTCGCGCTCTTTGGCGCTAATAATGCCGAGGGTCACCGTGGCTTGGAAACCGAACGGCGAGCCGATGGCCATGGCCCAATCGCCGACCTGCACGGCGTCGGAATTACCGATACGCGCGGGCGCCAGACTACTGCGGCCTTCGACGCGAATCACCGCCAGGTCGGTGGCTGCATCTACACCGACCACCTTGGCGTCGTACTGGTTGGGATCGCCCGTGAACTTCACTTGAATGCGATCGGCCTTATCCACCACGTGATTGTTGGTCAAGATGTAGCCGGCCCGGTCGACCACCACGCCGGAACCCAAGGCAAAACCTCTGTGCTGCGGCATCTCCGGATTCGTACCGTTGCCGAACGGGTTGCCAAAGAATTTGAAGAAGAAATCCTCCATGCCGCCTTGATCGCCCTGGTCGCCCTCATCGCCTTCGTCGGGCTGTTGCGGAGTGACCCGGCGGCGAGTGCGCGCCTGCGCCGGCGCCTTGGGCAGATACGTCGTGGAGATATTGACTACCGACGACTCCACCTGCTTGGCGATCGTCGCAAAAGACGATTGCAACTGAACAGGATTGGGGATGGTGAGGGGTGTCGCTCCGGGCGCCACCGTGCTGTCTTTGGCCGCCTTCACGCCGGTGTTGATCAAGGTGCCGATGACCACGCCAATGGCCAACGTGAAAAGGATCAGCGTAAACGACAGCAGCTTCTGTCTACGCAGCTTGTTCAAGAAACTCATGGGTGTTACTTGCTCCTCCACGAAAATTGCAGCTACGTTTATTATACTCCGCTCGCGGCGATGCTATGTCGATGGATAACGGGTTGGCAGACGGAAGCGCCTGCCCCACCTGTGGCGAAAGCACCCGCCTCACCATTCACAGCTTTTGAGGGAATGGTGGTTTGGAGGGTTTCATTTCGACCAATAGGATGCCGGCCAGGATCAGACCGGCGCCTCCGGCCGCCCGCGGAGAAAGGCTCTCGCCGGTCAACAGGTATGACGTAATCCAGGCGAAAACCGGCTCCAGCATGAAGATCAAGGCGGTGCGCGTGGACGTGGTGTAGCGCTGCGCCCAGGCCTGGAACGTAAAGGCGACGGCAGTGGCCAGCAGACCCGTGACCGCGATCGCCACCCAGACTTCCGGGGTCCAGCGGATATGGGGCGTTTCCATCCAGCGAAACAGGGACCAGGCCAGCAGCGCCGAAACCGCAATCTGTGCCGTGGATAACAGTTCGTAGCTGGCCTCGGCCGAATAGTGGCCCAGCGTCAGGATGTGCGCGGCGTAACAAACCGTGCATCCCAGGGTCAGCAGATCGCCGCGATTCATGGCGAGCGTGGCGCCCGGCAGCGTCATTAGCGCCATGCCGCAGGTAGCCACCAGGACGCCGCCGATCTCCAGGGCGTGTGGCCGGTTCCGATAGACCAGCGCCCCAAGCACGGGCACCACCACCGAGGTGAGGCCGGTGAGAAAGGCCGATTTCGGCGCGGAGGTGAACTGCAGGCCGGCGGTCTGAAAAGCGTACCCGGCAAACAGGAATACGCCGGCGAGTGCGCCTCCGCGGAGCGACCAACGCGGATTACGCGGATGGCTCCAGGCGCCGCGGAAGAGAATCAGCAGCGCGCAGGTGGCCAGCGTGAAGCGCAGCGCCAGAAACAACACCGGCGATACATCGCGCAGTGCTTGCTTCACCACCACGAATGTGGCGCCCCAGATGACGGTGTTCAGGATCAGCGCAGCTTCGGCGCGCCGGGCATGGAGGGAGCTCCGCTTCACTGTCACGCGCCGGTGGGCCCGGTCGGCGCTCCGGCCATGAATTGAGGATCGCGCAGCAGCAGGCACAGAGTCAGCAGCACGCGCTTCAGGCCCAAGTCGCGGCCCTCCGGCTTGAACCACTCCTGAGCGCTGTGCGCGCCGCCGCCCTGGCCGCCGGCCCCGATCGAAATGGCGGGGATGCCCAGCGACATGGGAATGTTGGCATCGGTGGAGGCGCAGTCGAGGTGCGAGCGTATGCCCAGGTGGCTATCGACGGCCCGCAGATACGAGAGGATGGGCGATTGATCGGCCAGGTTGGCGGCCGGCCGCGAACCGATTTCGCGGATCTTCACGGCCACCTTACCACCGGTGGCGCGCTGGTTCTCCACGTCGAGCGCGCGCTCGATGGCGCTGGTGAGCAGATCCACCAGTTCATCCATCTTTTCGTTGTTTTCAGAACGGATGTCCACCTTTGCGCGGGCCATCGGCGGGATGGCATTCACGCTGGCGCCGCCCTCGATGAATCCGACATTGATGCTGGATTTCGGCGAACCGTTCAGGCGCGCTTCGGTGAAGAGCGCAACGGCGCGGCTCAGCGCATGCACCGGGTTACCGACGCCGTAATCGCTCCAGCTATGCCCGCCGGGTCCGGTGAAGATCACCTCGAAGCGGCGGCTGCCTAACGCGCGGTTGGTGATGTGCTCGGTGCTGGCGCCATCCAGCACCAGAAACGCTCCGATCTTTTTGCCGAGCGGCGACTGCTTGCAGAGGTAGCGCATGCCGCTGAGGTTGCCCTCGCCTTCCTCGCCCACATTGGCGACCAGCAGCAGGTCGGAGTGCCAGCCTTCAGCGGGCGAGCAGGTCTTCAGGGCGCGCGCGAGGGCCAGCAACGCCGCGAGGCCGGCGCCGTTATCGGAGATGCCCGGACCCCGAAAGCGCCCGTCCGCCTCGACCGTGATGTCGTCCTTGGTGCGCGGCGCGAGCACCGTGTCGAGATGCGCGGTGAGCGCGATGTAAGGACCCGCGGCGCGCGCATCGGGGGTGGACACGACGTTGCCGGCGCGGTCTATATTCGCTTCCCATCCCAGGTTACGGAACTGCGCCACGATCCACTCGGCGCGCTGCTGTTCGAGGAAAGTGGGGGCGGGGACGCGGCAGACCTGCAGGTGGGCTTCATTGATCCACTGCTTCTCGCGGGTGAACCATTGAAGGCACTCACGCACGCCGCGCAGGTCGGCCACTTCACCGACGAGGCTGCTGATGGGCGCGAGGTTGGCCGTCATGTCATTTCAGTTTAGCTGATGCGCGCGGTTCAGCGGATCGGCGAGTGGGGCCTGACGTGTCTTCAGTCGGTCTAGCCTTCGGTCATCGACTCCACGAGGCTCACGAACTGCGGTTCGCTGCGGATTCGGTCGAAGTCCTTCTCTGCGGCGAGGCGCTCTCTCGAGAGCTGGTCCCCGGCGGACGCCGATATTTGTAACCAGTGAACAGCTTGGGTTGTGTTTCCCTCCCTCGCTTCGATGCAGGCGAGGTTGTAAGAAGCGCTGCCGGCACGAATTCGTTCGGCTTCGAGGAGCTTCTGCCGCGCCTGCTGTAGCAAGCTCCTAGCTTCCTCCCCAGCCTTAGTCTTGGCTTGCTCGGCTAGGGCATTGCCCCAGTTGTGGAGCGCCTCTTGATAGTCCGGCTTCAGGCGCAACGCCTCGGCGTACTTGTCGCCCGCCGCCGCAAACAGCCGGTCGGCTTCCTCCCCAGCCTTCGTCTTGGCTTGCTCGTACAGTGCCGAACCCCAGTTGTTGAGCGCAGTTTGATAGTCCGGCTTCAGCCGCAGCGCCTCGGCATACTTGTTGCCCACCTCCGTGAACAGCCGGTCGGCTTCCTCTCCTACCTTCGCCTTGGCTTGCTCGTATAGCGCAGCGCCCCAGTTAGTGAGCGCCTCATGAGAGCCCGGCCAGAGCCGGAGCGCTTCGGCGTACTTGCGTCCCGCCTCCGTAAAGAGCCGGTCGGCTTCCTCCCCCACCTTCTTCTTGGCCTGGGTATGCAACGCAGCGCCCCAGTTGTTGAGCGCCGCATAGTAGTCCGGCTTCAGCCGCAGCGCTTCTGCGTACTTACCGCACGTGTCCGCGAGCAGTTCGTCGGCTTCATCTCCAGCCTTCGTTTCAGCCTGGGCGAACAGCGCAATGCCCAAGTTCGTGAGTACCTCGTGGTCGTAGGGCCTCAGCCGCAGCGCCTCGGCGTATTTGCCAGCCGCCTCCGCGAACAGCCGGTCGGCTTCCTCTCCAGCTTTCTTTTTGCCCTGGGCGTAAAGCGCATTGCCCCAGATGTTGAGTGCCCCATGGGAGTCCGGCTTCAACCGCAGCGCGTCGGCGTACTTGCCGTACGCCTTCGCATACAGCCGGTCCGCTTCGTCCCCCATCTTCATCTGAGCAAGGGCTGATAGCGCCGAGCCCCAGTTGATGAGTGCCTCATGGTAGTCGGGCTTCAGCCTCAGCGCCTCCGCGTACTTGCCGAAAGCATCCGCAAACAGCCGGTCGGCTTCATCCCTAGTCTTCATCCCAGCCTGGACTGACAGCGCGTTGCCCCAGTTGTTGAGCGCCTCGTGGAAGTCTGGTTTCAGTCGCAGGGCCTCGGCATACCTGTCGCCCGCCTCCGCAAACAGCCGGTCCGCTTCCTGCCCTTTCTTCG
>JBEKUO010000124.1:0-13020 GCA_049514955.1 Bryobacteraceae bacterium
ACGAGTTGTACGAGATACGGGTAAAGCCACACTGGCTGCATTGCTCGACGTGGCCGCCCAATACGGCCGTACGGCAGATTTCGATGGCGCGCATCACGCGCAGGGCCTGCAGGGGCAGGGCCGGCTGCGCGCGATACGCCTCACCGTGTTGTGGCATGCTACAAGAATCAGGTTATTTGGTGTAGGAACCGTGCAACCGTTCGGCCGGCCGGGCTTCCGGGCCGCCCTCGTAAATCCGGCCGTAGCGCAAGATGGCTGCTCGCCAGAGGGTGTACGATAGATACGTGAGCAGGCCGATAGAGGCGTTCATTCAGTCCACCACCTCTCCCAAGCGAATGATGAGCCGTGTTGTCCGGGGTGGATTTCCAGACCGCGAGTTCGATGTCGTCTTTTGGCAAGAACAGGGTGATGAAGCCATCTTCAACGCCGCATGGGATATGGTTGTTTTGGCGGAAGAGTTCAAGGGTTCTAACGTGGAGCTAAGAGCAGACTTCAAAGAAACTCTTGCAGCTTCTGAACCAAAACCAAGTCAAGTACCTGCTTGTCGGCGGCTACGCAGTGATGAAGTACACCGAACCATTCTATACAAAGGATATTGATGTCTGGGTTGAAGCCACCCCGGAAAACGCCAAACGGACCTTCCAAGCCCTGGTTCAATTCGGCGCTCCGCTGGCGGATCTTACGGTTCAGGATCTGACTCAGGACCATACCGTATTTCAATTTGGCATGGCTCCGGTGCGAGTGGATGTCATGACCACAATCGATGCGGTCGCGTTTCAGGACGCATGGAACCAACGGGTCCAGACCCATTTGGGTGGCATCCCCATCCCGATAATTTCTCTCGCACACTTGATCCGAAACAAGGAAGCCGCCGGCCGCGACAGTGACCGCATTCACCTGGACCGGCTGCGCAAGTATGGCAAAGAGCCGTAAGCGTGCGGAGCCCCGTGGCGGGAATCGCGAGAGTCGGGAAGCTAGGCAGGCGGAGCTGCGTTCCTACCACAGTCCGCAGGCGACAAAGGGACGAATCCCAAAATCCCGAGCCACGCAGGACCTTGCCGGCACGCCAAAGGCCGGCCGCGCGACCGGAGAACGTGCAACGAATACTGAGCGTTCAGGCGTTCTATATATCGCCTATGGCGCCTGGCGGTCGAATCCTCCACTAAATCGCAAGACCGGGGTTGGCCCTGCCGCGATCCGCGATTTGTCGGGCCGCGCCTGGACTCAATGAATAGGAGGTAATCGAGCCGGCGCTAAGAGCGGTTGCCGACCTGGGATTCAGAAGCAGTTGCGTGAGCACGTAAGCGAGCGGGAAGAGGCATTTGAAATCAATCCGCACTGGTAGGAGTTCCTCCCGGCTTTTTGTGTATAGGCCGCGTCCAGCAATGGCTCGCATGAGCTCGACAAGGACGTCGAGCCTCCTCGTTCTGGCAGCCGCCTTCGACAGCAATGCCATAAGCAGCATGTGGGTCTGGACCTCCCGCCCACTTTGCTCTACTGTGGTGACAGGCTCGCCGGTGGAGACTCGCACCAAAACATCGGCGAGGTTTACGCCGCTGAAAGCAGCGTTCATCGGCTCAACAAGGCGGGGGTTTGCGTCGATGAACAGAGGAGTCTGATTCTCCCGCTGGAGGATATAGTCGAGCGACAGCGCACCATGCCACTGCAATTCATCGCCGAGCCGGTGAACATAATCGCGCACGTTGGGCCGGGTGACGCTAAGCTTGGCGATGTCTCCTCCGCCCAGACCCTCTGCAATCTGTCGGTAGCCGTGAATGGCGGCCAATTTTCCGCAGTCGAAAACCGCCTGCACCCGTTCTAAGATTCCCTCAGCCAGTTCCTGAACCACAAATTCCCGATCGCCTTCCAACAGAGCCTGCGACGCCAGTTCCGCGCTCTTCGATTTAAGTTCCCCGGCGCTGCGGATGCGCCAAACTGCCGTGGAGGCGGTTGCATAGTCGGCCTTCAGATAGATCGGAAAGCGACGTTCATGTAACAGATCTTCCTGCGTTCGGATCACACGCCAAGCCGGTTGCGGTATCGATAGGCGTTCGAGAGTCCTGACGAGAGCGGCCTTCCCCTGAACCTGAAGGAAAGATCGAAAATGCGCGACGGCGAGTCCGATCCCTGGCGGAATGCGCGCTCTTTCCAGGGAGAACAGAAATGCTTGTTCGTGTGTCGGAAAGAGCACGTCCCAACCGCCATCGGAGAGAATACCCAGCACAACATCCAGGTAGGCCCAGGGATCTTGGCCGATCGCCGGGCACGGGTAGTGATGCGTGACAAATCGCGAGGAACGCCCCAGACAGAGCGGCTCGGGATCGCAGACCCCAACGCGGTGGCCCGCCATGCCGAGCGCTGTAATCGCCTGTCGCGCTGAAAGGCTCGAGCCTTCCGACACCAAGACTCGCTTCTGTGAGGACATCCGGCGAACCACCATTGTACTGATCTGGTGGCGCCAGGCACAGGTTAGAACGGCACGTCGTCGTCGGTGATGCCCTGGTTGAAGCCGGGCTCCTCGGCAGCGGCGGGCGGCGCGGCGTGTGCGGGCGCGGCGGCGGGGCGTGGACCAGCGCTGCGCGGCATCGAGACCGGCTGCTGGCTGTATTCATCGGGGGCGCCGCCAGAATCCTGACGCCCTCCCAGCAGCACGAGGTGCTCGCACACCACCTCGGTGGTGTAGACTTTCTTGCCGTCCTTGTCGTCGTAGCTTCTGGTTTCCAGGCGGCCTTCCACGTAGACCTGCTTGCCTTTCAGCAGGTAGTTGGCGACGTTCTCAGCGCGCCAGTATTTCACGCGGTGCCAGTCGGTTTGTTCCTTCCACTCGCCGGACTGCTGGTCCTTCCATTTGCGGGTAGTGGCCAGCGAAAAGTTCGTGACGGAGGCGCCGGACGGAGTGAATTTTGTTTCCGCATCCCGGCCGAGATTGCCGATCAAGATCACTTTGTTGACGGATCCCATATGGCTGCAATGTATCACACGGCGGAGGCGAGCGACGCTCGCCAACATCGACAAACGGCGTCGATGTTACGAGGGGGCGAGCGGGCGAGGGGGCGAGCGGGCGACCCCGAGACACCGCGACGGCGCCGTGCCCGCCGCACTGCGTTACAATTTGACCATGCGTGGCAATGACGAAATCCTGAAGCTGCTGAACGAAGTGCTCAAAGCGGAGCTCACCGCCATCAACCAGTATTTCCTGCACGCCAAGATGTGTGAGAACTGGGGCTATCTGAGGCTGGCGGAATTGGACCGGCGCGAATCCATCGAGGAGATGCACCACGCGGAAATCCTGATGCAACGCCTCCTTTTCCTGGAGGGCGTGCCCAACATGACGGCACTGTTTCCGATCAAGGTAGGCCCCGACGTGAAAACCCAATTGGAAAACGACCTGGCGCTGGAATTGGACGCGGTGCCGCGCTTGAACGCGGCCATCAAGACTGCGACAAAGGTGGGCGACAACGGTTCCCGCGAGCTATTCGAGAAGATCCTGCTGGACGAAGAGCATCACATCGATTACCTGGAAGGGCAACTGCATATTGTCGAGGAGATCGGGATCGAGAGCTATCTGGCACAGCAGATTCACCCGGGCGGTAAGGCCTAAGAAGGACGGTAATGGACGAAGCGCGGCATGCGGAGTGCATCGGGCGCTTGCGGGCGCGCGAGCGGGAACTGGCGGCGGCCCTGGCGCGCGTGGAACAGGATGCGCGCGCCGCTCCGGAGCCGGACGCACAGGATGTCGCCGATCGCGCCGCCGATTCCTATGCCAGGGAGAGCAGCCTGCGGGAGGTCGACCAGGACCGCCGGTGGCTGGGGCTGATTCGAGAGGCGCTGCTGCGGGATGCCGAGGGCGCCTACGGCCTGTGCGTCGAATGCGGAAAGCCCATCGAAGGCAAGCGCCTGGATGCGGTGCCCTGGGCGCGGCATTGCTTACATTGCCAGGAGCTTCAGGACCAAGGATTGTTGTAAAATGAAAATTCACCGGGAGGTGAGTCTTCTCGAGTAGCAGGCGCGCCCTATCGTTTTCCGAATTTGTTCCTCCGGTATTCAGCACGATCTCGCATGGCCTTTTTTCACTGCTCTTTCCGGATGAGTGCCGCGTCTGTGAACGCCCCCTGCTGAAGTTCTCGCGAGTGCCCGTGTGCGCCGATTGCCTGCGGGAGCCCGCGCCATTGAGCTCCGAATACTTCTGCCTCAACTGCCGGACATCGTTTCGAAACAGCTTTCCGCTGGACTCCGAAGGGCGCTGCATGCTTTGCCGGAGCGGGCGGCGCGGCTTCGACGAAGCCTTCTGTTACGGCGCCTATGAAGGGACGCTGCGGAAGCTGATCCCTCTCTTCAAAGACCACGGCATGCGCCGGCTCGCCCGGCCGCTGAGCGATTTGCTCGCGGCGGCGCTGCCGCGGGACCGGCAATTCGATGCTGTGACGCCGGTGCCGTTGCACTGGCGCAGACGGTGGCAGCGCGGGTTCAATCAATCCGAATTGTTGGCGCGGGCGATCGCGCGCCGGCGCGGCATTCCGCTGATCCGGGCGTTGCGCCGCGGCGCGGCTACGCAGGCGCAGGCGGGGCTGAGTAATGCGCAAAGGCGGGAGAACGTCGCCGCGGCTTTCCGGTCGCGGCGCCGTGTGGCAGGGCTGCGCATCCTGCTGATCGACGATGTCATGACCACCGGGGCCACGGCGGGCGCCTGCGCGCGCGCGCTGAAAAAAGCCGGCGCCAAATCGGTGTCGCTGGCGGCGCTGGCGCGCGTGGATAGGGTATTTGCGGACAAGGCGGATTTGGACACACGAAAGGGACCTGTTTAAATGGCCAGTTTGAACAGATTACAGAAACCGGTTCTGGTTCTGAATGCGAGTTACGAGCCAATCAACATCTGCGCGGCGCGGCGCGCGCTGGTGCTGGTGTTGAAGGGCGTGGCGTCGGCGGAGGAGGAATCCACGCACCACGTCCACTCGGCGCGCCGCACGGTGAAACTGCCGTCCGTCATTCGCCTGCTGGAGTACCGGCGCATCCCGCACCAGACGCGGGCGCTCTCGCGCAAGAACATTTTGATGCGCGACCGCTACACCTGCCAATACTGCCACCGCACGCTGCCCTCGTCGGAGTTGACGCTGGACCACGTGGTTCCGCGCTCGCGTTTGGGCGAATCCAATTGGGAGAACCTGGTGGCCTGCTGCAATCCCTGCAACAACCGGAAGGGCAGCCGCACGCCGGAGGAAGCGGGGATGAGGCTGGCGCGTCAACCGCGGCCGTTCAGCCTGCACACCAGCCGTCACTTGATGCGTCTGCTCGGCAAGAGCGACGAGCAGTGGCGCAAGTACCTCTTCTATTGAGCGGGCTCAACCAGTTGTGCTGTCCCGCTTCACTATTGGCTGCGGCTCCCTTGGAAGCCGAAAAAAATGGCGAGCGAAGCTCGCCCGGGCCGATTAACAATCGGCCCGCAGGTTGACAACCTGCCCCACACCAGGAAAAACATAATCCTCGCGCTCGCGGGTCTCTGTGCCGCCGCCGCACTGGTCTTCGGCGCGGGTGGCCTCTGCAACCAGTTGGCGCTGCTCCTGCTGGACAAGGGCGACTTCGCCGGAGCCCTGAACTACGCCCACAGGGCCTTGGCGATCGACGAGGCGGTCTACGGCCGGGAGCGCCCCAGCGTGGCTCGCGATGCGAACACCATCGGGCGCATCCTTCAGGCCCAAAGGGATCTGTCGCGGGCGCTCGCTTACACCCGGCGGGCCCTGGCGATTTATGTGCGGGCGTACGGGCCGCAACATCCGGATGTGGCCGTGTGTGCCGGCAACATCGGACGCATCCTGCAGGCCCAGGGAAATTTTAAGGCGGCGCTCGAGTACGCCCAGCAGGCCCTGGCGATCGATGAGAAGGCGCACGGGCCGGAACACCCCAGCGTAGCGGCGGACGCCAACGATGTGGCGCTCGTCCTCAAGGCGCAGGGCGATCTTCCGGGGGCGCTGCAGTATGCCCGTAGGGCCTTGGCAATCGGAGAAAAGGTGCGCGGGCCTCAGCATCGAGACGTGGCGCTATACGCGAACAACGTTGGCATGATCCTCCAGGAGCAAGGCGATTTGGCCGGGGGGCTGAAGTACACGCGGCGGGCCCTCGAAATCGACGAGAAGGCCTATGGGCCGCGGCACCCCAGAGTGGCCGCCGAGGCCAGCAATATGGGTACGATCCTTAAGGCTCAGGGGGATTTCGCCGGGGCTCTGAAGTATACGCGGCGCGCGCTCGAAATCGATGAGAAGGTGTATGGGCCGGACCATGCCAGCGTGGCCCGGGACGCCGACAACATCGGCCAGATCCTGCAGGAGCAACGGGACCTGGCCAGCGCGCTGAAGTACACGCAGCGGGCCTTGGCGATCGATGAGAAGGTCTACGGGCCGCAGCATCCCGAGGTCGCCCTGCGCGCCAACCATATTGCTACGATCCTCAGGGATCAAAGGGACTTCGCGGGAGCGTTGAAGTACGCGCGCTGGGCGCTCGAAATCGACGAGAAGGTCTACGGGCCGGAGCACGCCACTGTGTCGACGGATGCCAACAACATCGGCGGGATCCTACGGGCACAGGGCGATCTGGCAGGCGCTTTGGAATATTCCGAGCGGGCTCTGGCGATCGACGAGAAAATTTACGGGCCGGAGCATCCGGAGGTCGCCATACGCGCCAGCAGCATCAGTTGGATTCTGAAGGATCAGGGCGATCTGGCAGGCGCGTTGAAATACGCTCGCCGGGCGCTCGAGATCGATGAAAAGGTCTACGGGTCGGAGCACGCCAGCGTAGCCGCCTTGACCAGCGACATCGGCCAAATCCTGCGCGACAAAGGCGACCTGGCCGGGGCACTGAAATCGACCGAACGGGCCCTCGACATCGATAGCAAAACCCTCGGGCCGGGGAACCCCGCCACCGTCACCGTTGCCGCGCAACTGGCGGGGATCAAAGAATTGATGAAGTGAGGCGGGCCGGCGCCGGCGATTAATGCAGAAAGAATCCCGGGCCGACCGTGAGGTGGTGGCTGATCGAATCGGGGATCACCAGGAACAGCACGGTTCCGATCACGCCGTGCGCCAGGCCCAGGAAATACACATTGCGGTATTTCATGTAAATCTTCGTGCTGTAGTAGCCGGCCGCGAAGGTAACCAGCATCAGAAACCAGTTGGGCAGGTGCGTTCCGGAGAACAACGCGGCGGCGATCAGCGGCACGTGCCGCACCGGCAATGCGGCCAGCAGCCGATTGGCGAGGTAGCCGTTCAATAAGTATTGCTGGAACAGACCCCACGGACAATACACCGCCAGGCACAGCAGGCCGTGCTCGAAGCTGATGTTGCGCATGGTTTGCAGGAGCACGCCGCCTGCGATCAGCGACAGCGCCAACAGCAGCAGCGCCGGCGCCAGCCGCTCCACGCACTCCCGGAAATTACTCCAACGGAAACCCAGGCTCGCGGCCGGTTCCTTGCGCAGTATGTGCGACAGGATGAGGAAGCCCAGGATGAGGATCCAGGCCAGCGGCCACGTGTAGCGCAGCCGCCAGATATACAGCATGATCAGAGCAAACACCGTAGCGGGCTCGGCGAGATTCAACCAGTCGACGCGCTTCATCCCATGCTCCAGTCAAAAAAAGACGTGCTTGGTGGCATCCACCAGCGCGTGAAATGTGACCGATGAAAACACGCTGGAGGATTTCTGAAAAACTTTGCCGTACGCGACGCCGGCGATGGTGGCCAGGATCATGTAGCGCCAGTTCGGCAGCGGCTGCGGACCGTTATCCAGGTGCGCGCAGCCGAAAATGAATCCGGAAACCAGCAGCATACCCGCGGTAAAGCCGTAGCGCTGCATGCACCAGTTCTGGATTAGCGAGCGGAACAGGATCTCTTCGGGCAAGGCGGTGCCCACGAAAATGACGCCGAAAGTACGGCCGATGCCGCCCACCGAAGGATGCACGGGCGCATGAAACGGAGGAATGAAACCGAGCAGGCGGCCGGCCAGGATTAGGATGGGCGCGGTGATCAGGAATCCGGCCACGCCGTAAGCCAGGTCGCGCCAATGCGGCAGGTTGTATTTCATGCCGGGCAGCGCGCGGAAGCCCAGGAATATTGCCAGTGCCAGCAGGATCGAGACCCCATAAGCCACGCTGTGCAGAAAGCCTTGGGCGGGCTTGGGGATGAGGTGTTCTCCGAGCGAGAATTCCAGGGGCAGCCAGAGCATTAAGATAATGACGAGATCGAGCCAGGAGGGCCGCTTCACCAGCGCCGGACCTTGGACAAAGGCCACCAGCACCGGCGCGAAGGTGTACGCCAGCAGCAGCAGGGCCAGCGAAAAGCTGAAGGCATCGGCGGCCGCTGCGATCCCGCTGAACAGCAGCGTGAGGGCGGCCGGTGCCACGAACAGCAGGGCCGGACCGGACTCCAGTCGCGAGCGCATGCGCCTCTGCACCGTTGGGGCGAGCAGGCCCAGAATGGCCAGCAGCAGGAGCGCGAGTACCAACGTATGCATCGGGGAACCCGGGGCAGCGTCCGTTACTTTAGAGTTACAGAGATGGGCTGCGCGTTTCAAGTGGGGCTGTCGTGGAGCGTCCTGGGCCAAAGATGTTACGATGGCAAAGTAGCCGCAAGGGCGGTTAGCTCAGTTGGTTAGAGCGCCTGCCTTACAAGCAGGAGGTCCGCGGTTCGAGCCCGCGACCGCCCACCATTTTTCAACCATTAAAGCGCAGTTTCGGGTTGAAATCGTTCAGCGGCGATTCGGGCAAGCGCCGATGCGCTCCGTGTCGGCAGGCCCCCGCGCGGCACGGCACGGGGTTGGCAAAGCGACGGGGACGTTGTCGTTCATTACGCTCGCGGCATCATTCCGCAGAACAGGTTCCAGCGGCACGGCCGAGTTCGCCGACCGGCAGATCTGCATGAGCGGGTTCACCGCTACGCCGTCCCCGGCCATTACAGCTTTGCCTGCCGAAACCCATGCGGCCGAAGGAGTGGTTCCTGGGGCAGACAGAGCCTGCTCATAGTTCTGCTGCTCATAGTTCACGAAGAAGAAGGTGTTGTTCTTGACGATAGGGCCACCCAGTGAGAAACCCTCCTGGTTGTTGCGCAGTTTCGTGGTGGGCGAACCAGGGGGCGTGAACCAGTCGCTCGAGGCCAGGGCCTCGTTCCGGTTGAAGTAGTATGCGGAGCCATGGAAGTTGTTCGTTCCGGACTTGATCACCACATTCAGCACCGCACCCCGAGTTGCGGCCCTCTTCTGCAATGCTGCTGCTCTGGAGGGAGAATTCGTCGATGGCGTCAATCGGAAGCACGACGCCGGCAATGCCCGACACACCGCCTTGATTGACGGAATTGATGTTGTGCCAAAGGTCATTGTTGTCCGCGTCGGCAGCCGCCTCGGCGCCGGCTGAGAGGGCGCCAAGTTCTTGTCCGGAACGCAGGCGAGCCCTGCCGGTTGCCGACCGGTGGTATACTCAGTCAACTCTGGCTTGCTGGGCGCAAGTGTTCCCCATGCACGGGAACGTCCGGAGGCTTCGCTCCAAGTCCTGAGCGCATTTCACACGGACAGGAGATCAGCATGGCAACGGCCTTAACAGAACCAGCCGGACGGAATCCTTTAAGGGCGCAATTCTCGCGTCGCAACTTCCACAAATTGGCTTCTTTACTGGCGGCGGGAGCAGCCCTGCCCTTCTACAATGAGCGGGCTCTCGCGCAGCTCACCGTGGTGCGGGACCTGCCTCCGGATGCAGTCAAGATCAACGCAAACGAGAACCCCATGGGGCCGTGCCCGGAGGCGGCAGAGGCCATCCATGCGGTCGTGCAACGCGGCGGCAGGTATCTGTACGAGGAAACATTCGCGATGGCCAGCACGCTCGCGGAACAGGAAGGCGTGAAGTTCTCCTGGGATCCGGCGTTGAGCTACGTGCAGGCATTCGCTGGATCGAGCGATCCGCTGCATCGCGCGGTGCTGGCGTTTTGCTCCGAGGACAAGCCCTTTGTGGTGGCCGACCCGGGTTACGAGGCCGGCGCGCGCGCCGCGAAATTCATCGGCGCCGCGGTCGTCACAGTCCCGCTGGTGAAAGGCAGCGCGGCCCACGATGTGAAAGCCCTGGCGGCCGCACACGCCAGCCCGGGAGTGATTTACGTTTGCAATCCGAATAACCCCACCGGCACCGTCACTCCCAAAGCCGACATCGAGTGGCTGGCCGCTAACAAACCCGCGGGATCCGTTGTACTGCTAGATGAGGCGTACATTCACTTGTCCCAATCGGCGGTCATGAGTTCCTATCTGGCCGCCGCCGATAAGGACGTGATTATCCTCAGAACATTTTCCAAGCTTTACGGAATGGCCGGTCTGCGGGCCGGCGCCGCCATCGCACGGCCGGACCTGCTGCAGAGAATGAACGTGTACGCCGCCGGCGCCTTGCCCGTGACGGCCATGGTGGGCGCCAGCGCCAGCCTCAAAACGAAGAACCTCGTCGCGGAACGGCGGGCCACCATTGCCGCCATCCGCAACGAAACTTTTGAATTCCTGGACAAGCACTCGATCGAGTTCATCCCCTCGGAGGCCAACATGTTCATGATGAACGTGAAGCGGCCCGGCAAGGAGTTCTACGAACAGATGACGAAACACAAGGTCTACATCGGCCGTGTCTGGCCGGTATGGCCCACCTGGGTACGCGTCACCGTAGGCACGCGCGACGAAATGTCCAAATTCCGCGAGGCGTGCCTCCAGTGCTACAACGCCTGACCGAACGGTAGGGCGGGAGCATCGCTGTGCGCGCTCGGGATCTCTAACGGATGCCCCGCACCACTTGGCGGGTTCTGCAACGCAGTGGCCGTCGCTACTCATGGCGCGCATTTGGGGGCGATCTCTCCGGGGGCCTGATCGCCGCGCTCATCGCGCTGCCCTACGGTCTGGCCCTCGCCTCTATGATGGGGCTGCCGCCGACGCTCGGTATTGTCACGTCCGTCGTGACCGCCCCTGTTACCGCGCTGCTCGGACGCAACCCCGTTCTGATCGGCGGGACCGCTAGCGCCACGGTCCCATTCATCGCTCTCGCGGTCACGAGCAAGAGACTCCGCACCGGATGACGCCGGACCGCGCAGGGCGCGGAGACGGGCGCGTGCCGCCGGCGGGCGTTTTGCGGTGCTCACTGCGGGCTGACCAGAGCCTTCCTACGCCGCAGTCCGCCGCGCTTTTCTACCATAATTAACGCGTTTATTTAGAACCTCTTGTTGGGTAATAAAAGCCCGTGCACGTCGTCTGGTTACGGGCAATCAATCGCCTTACTTTCATTTCGCAAGGTTGAGTAGCACCCACACCTCACTGCCATCCGGGGATATCAAGTCCGGCAGGCCGGCCGCCGGAGGCTGACCATGCTGGTCCTCCAGAGAATTCACCTCCACCAGCACCGACGGCAAACGGAGCGAGGAACGTGCCACTGCCCTTTCTTATCGCGATTCCGATGCTGCCATCCGCCGGCAGGAGGATATCCGGTATACCGTCTCCGTTCACATCGCCGACCTGTGGCACGGCCTTCGGGGTCGAGTTCTTTACTACTTCGGCGTTCAACTGAGAAAGTGCGTAAGCACCTGCTCTCAGAGAACGGGTAGACGGTGAAGCCCACATACATCAAATCGAAAAGTCACGCTGATGATGGCCGCATCATGTCCACATGCTCGCCTCCGTTGTGGCCACGTCAATCGAGAGGACGTTCGCGCGTGGCTGCCGGAAGATTAACGATAATTCCGACCGCCGCCCCCGTGAGTTACCATGAGCATGCCATGACCCGAACAGTAGAGATTGGTTGCGCACTGGCGATGGCTGGCGCCTGTTTCGCGCAGAACCAGCCGTATCGCGCAAAGCTAGCTATCGAAAGCGGCGCCAACCTTCCTTCGACGCCGCTGTTCACCTCCCCGCCCGCCGGCCAGGATTTGCCTCCCTGCCATGTTGTGAACGCTTTCGCCAACGGGCTGGTCATCTACACGGTTCCGGTAGTCATCGATCCCGGGTCCGACCCAATCATGCGCCATTGGGAAGATAAGTGTGCAATTACCATCTTGCTGAAGGGTTACCGGAAGGCCAGCGTAACGCTGCATGACGGTGCCGTGATCGTGCTAAAGCAGATCGGCGATCCCGAGGGCTCCACGGTTTCCGTGACCGCTCTCCATGTCCCCAAAGAGGCCGTCAAAGCCTACGACAAGGGCATCGAGGCCATGAGCGATGGCAAGCTTTCCGGCGCGCAGAAGCAGTTCGAGCGCGCGGTCGCGCTGTATCCGGATTATGCCCAGGCGTGGAGTCAGCTCGGCGAGGTGCTGGAGCAGCAATCGGAGCCGAAAGAGGCGGCCGATGCCTGCGAGCACGCGCTTAAGGCCGATCCCAAATACATCCGCCCCTACCTACAGTTGATCCGCCTGGCGGTCGCCGCGAAAAGGATGGAGGAAGCGGCGGCTCTCGGCGAGCGCGCCATGCAACTGGACCCCGTGGAATTCCCCGGAATCTACTACTATGCCGCCGTGGCCAATTACGAGTTGAAGCACGCGGACGTGGCCGAGAAGGCCGTCGGCAGGGCCATCGAGCTCGACAAGTCCCACGAGTATCCGGCCGCCGAGGCGCTGATGGGCAAGTTGCTGGCCGACAAGGGCGATTCCCGTGGCGCGATGGACCACTTCACGAAATACGTGCAGCTCGCCCCTAAGGCCGACGATGTGCCCGCCATCCGTCAGCGCTTGGCGGAACTGGAGCGCGGCGAGGCGCGGCCGAAATAGGCATCGGGCGGAGCGGAATCTGGCGACACTGATGCACTGTAACGAATGGCCGCGGCGGCATTGTTGCGGCGTTATCGGCGTCTATTCCGCTTTTAATCCAGCGGGAGCGTTAGCTAAGCTAGTCCAGTCAAAGCCCGGTCTAGCCCCAATACTGTTCACTTAACAAACATAATAATGCTATCCTGTTTCAGGGGCCAGAGGCCTCCCATGGAGGTCTCCTATGAACGTTACCGCCGTGGATTCGACCACACTGGCGACGGTTGTT
>JBEKUO010000125.1:0-13016 GCA_049514955.1 Bryobacteraceae bacterium
AACTCCCTAAAGCAACCCAAGCAAGCGGTCGATAGTAGTCTTGAGACGGAGCGGAACCCGAGCGCAGCATGTATCCGAACCAGTCTTTACCTCGAAATCAGGAGACATCACGAAGTGAAACAGCAAATGACGGTAGGAAGGAAATTCGCATTGACCAGTGGCGCTTTGATGGCTTTGGCGCTCGTGCTGGGCGTCGTCTCTTTGTATGGGCTGGCCAGCCTCCAGCGCAGCGTTCAACTGATCGTCACCGACCCCATGCCGGGCTTGGAGAAGATGAACGCCGCTGAGGCAGCCGTTCTGGAGCTCCGGGGCAACGTCTGGCGGCATATCGCCTCATCGGATCGGGGCGACAAGGCCAAAATGGAAAGCACCTTCGACAATTTGAAACGTCAGGCTGAAGCCAGCCTTGCGGAATACGAGAAGACGATCACTACGGCCGAAGACCGCACCCTGTATGAAAAGATCAAGCCGGAGTACCAGGCATATCTGCAATCGCTGCAGCGGCCCATCGAACTCAGCCGGGCGGGCAAGCTGGCGGACAGCCATAAGCTCCTTGTGGAGCGAGCTGCGGCATCTGAGACTTTTCGAGCCTCCATAAAGGACGAGGTTAAGCTCAACCAGCGGAACGCGGAGCTGGATGTCGCCGCCGCCGAGCAGACCTACGCGCGTTCCCGCTGGTCGATCTGGATCATGCTCGCCTTCGTCATCGCCGGGGGGACCAGCCTGGTGTTCATCATTGTCCGCGGTTTGAATGTGGTCCTCCGCCAGGCAGTCGCGGAACTGGGCGACGGGGCCGGACAGGTGGCCAGCGCAGCCTCGCAGGTTTCCTCCTCCAGCCAGTCGCTGGCGCAGGGCGCCAACGAGCAGGCAGCTTCGCTCGAGGAGACTTCAGCCTCCAGCGAAGAGATCAACTCCATGGCCCGCAAGAACACCGAGAACTCCCAGCAGGCGGCCGGCTTGGTGGCGCAGTCCCAGCAGAAGTTCAGCGATGCCAATCGGAAGCTGGACCAGATGGTGGGGGCCATGGGCGAGATCAACACGCAGAGCGACAAGATTTCGAAGATCATCAAGGTCATCGACGAAATCGCCTTCCAGACCAATATTCTGGCGTTGAACGCGGCGGTCGAGGCGGCGCGCGCGGGCGAAGCCGGCATGGGCTTTGCCGTGGTGGCCGACGAAGTGCGCAACCTGGCACAACGCTGCGCGCAGGCGGCCAAGGACACCGCGGGGCTAATCGAAGAATCCATCGCCAAGTCCAACGACGGCAAAATCAAGGTGGATCAGGTCGCGGTTGTGATCCGCGCCATCACCGAGGAATCCGCCGCGGTGAAGACGCTGGTCGAGGAAGTGAGCCTGGGCAGCCAGGAGCAGGCCCGCGGCATCGAACAAATCGCCAAGGCCATCACCCAGATGGAACAGGTAACGCAGAAGAATGCCGCTAACGCGGAAGAAAGCGCTTCGGCAGCCGAAGAGTTGAACGCGCAGTCGGAGACGCTGCGGGACATCGTGGGTCGGCTGACGGCCATGGTGGGCACCGCAGGGCACGCCTCGGCCAGCCACGTTTCGCGTCCGAGTTCGGGAAAAAGTGCACCGGCGGAGCGCACCGGGGACGCGACCCGTACCAGCCTTGCTGCCCTGGGCAAAGCGGTTGCCAGAGCGCCGCAGGCCATCTCAGCGGTGAAAACCAGTGGGGATGCGTTTCCGCTGGAGGAAGAATTCAAGGAGTTCTAACCGCTACCAGTTAATGCAAACCCAGCCGCCGGGAGATGCGCTGCGCCGCCGCTAGCCGGATCTGCGCCATCTCCCCGCCCATCGCCTGCACTGCGTCCAGCACTTCAGGTGGAGCGGTGGAGGGACTGCCGCCTCGAAAGGCGGTTCGGGCGCGTACTCCATGGCAAGCTGGATTTACCGCGCTACATGCTCGCCGCGGGTTCCTTTGCTCCTCGATGTCCCGATCGATTCTCGCGAATACTACGATTTGGTGTGATTCAGGCGTTCGGGCGCTTACGCTAATTGCATGCGCGAGAGCAGGCTCTGGAATCGAGGGTCGGAACGGATCGGATCGTAGAGCGGATCGACGCCCAGGAATATCAGCCAGGCCGAGTGGTCTTCATATGCCTGTTCCAACCGCGCGAGCACGGCGTCCCATTCCCCCAGTGCCGCGTAGATTGGCGCGCAACTGGCAGGCGGCACATACTGCCGCGCGGCGCAGGAATTCCATTGCGCCAGCATGTCGCGCGCCTCGCCGATTCTGCCCGCCCGGGCGTAGGTTTCCCCGAGCGCGCCCAGCGTGGTCGGCAGAGCAGGCTGCTCCGCAATCCTGCGGAATTCCGCCGCCGCCTCGGCGTACAATCCTCTGCGCAGCAGAATCTGCCCCATAAAGTAATGCGCTTCCCGGAAATCCGGATCGATTTCCAACGTGCGGGTAAGCCACTCGATCGCGCTGTCGTACTGCCGCAGGTAGTAGTAGCCCAGAGCCAACGCCCGGTTCGCGTTGAGCGAGATGGGGTCGAGGCGGATGCCGGCCTTCATGAGCCCGATAGCCTCCTCCGGGGCGCCGCGAACCATGCGCTCGGTGGCCGCGTAAATGTGGGCCTGGACATTGCTCGGCTGCAGCTCCCGCGCGCGGCGCACGGCCCGCGACCCTTCTTCCCACTGCCAGTCGTGATGCAGCAGGACGGCGCCCAGCGCGAGATGCGCCTCAGCCAGGCGGTCGTCGAGGCGCAACGCCTCAAGTGCGGCTGCCCTGGCACGCGGGATGGCCTCTCGCGGGGGCAGCAACCCCCAGAGGAAAAACCGCGAAAACGCTTCGGACAAAGCCGCGTAAGGTGGTGCGTAGGCGGGGAACCGGGAGATCGCCTGCTCGAATATTTCGATAGCCGAGCGGTACCCCGCCGGCGTCATCTTGTTCAGCGCGTGACGGCCCCGCAGAAACAGCGTATAGGCTTCGAGATCATGTTGGGTTTGGTGGGCGGCTCGCCAGGGCTCCGAAAGAGTGATCCTCAGCGACCCGGCGATCTCTCCGGCGATCTCGTCCTGAATCGCAAATACGCCTTCCATCTCCCGGTCGAAGCTGGCGGTGCGCAGACGATGTCCGGTCGACGCATCCACCACGCTTGCGGAGATGCGAACGCGATCCGCGGATTTCCGCACGCTGCCTTCAATGATGGTCCCCACACCGAGTCTGCGCCCGATTTCGCGCACGTCGCCCGTGCCTTGACGAAAATGAAACATGGATGTTCGCGCGATCACCTTCAAATCCGGGATGCTGGCGAGCGTATTGATGATCTCGTCAGTCACGCCGTCGCAAAAACTGTCTTGATCCGGCTCCGGGCTCAGATTGGCGAATGGGAGCACCGCCACTGAGCGCGTGTCGAGGGCCGGAGCCGAAGACGGCGTTTCCGGTGAGGTGGGGATGCTCCGCTGCTCCGCTCTGCGAAATTCCGGTACATACCCTCCGCGCCGGAACAGGATGCGGACGGGGTCGCCCGCTCCTGGCCCGTCATAGTAGAGCTTCAGCTTGGAGCGCAACCGGCGCGCCTCCACCCGCACGATCGAATCGATGCGCGGGTCGTATTTCTCGTCCCGGTCGAACACGTCGCGGCCAATGGCGTATTCCTTCAATTGGCCGGCTTCGCCTGCCAGCGTCCGCTCCACAGTGAATTGGAGAAACCGGCAAAGCCGCTCGGATTTGACAAAAGTCCTGCTGGCGATAATCCTTTCCAGCGCGGCACGGATCTCGGCAGGGGATAACTCCGGCGCCGCGGCCCCAATTGAATTGGCTAGCGGTTGTCCCATGATTGCCCATCCGGTCCTGTGGGGCAGGCGCTTTCGCCTGCCAATCCGTTCTTGCGGCCTCTGCCGCAGGCTTTAGAATAAGAACTCCGGTCGGCGCTGCCTGGCGATTCTCGCCACAAGCTACCTAAGATTATCGCAGGTCACCGCGGAATTCCGTGCACTTTTCTGCTAACTGTTAGCTAACCTCCCCTCCCTCCAGTCCGGCCGTCTCTATGTTGCAGAGTGGAAGAGAAGTGTGAACCGTTCCCTGCTCGGCCATTTCCCCCTCCTGTTCACAAGAAAGCTCGATGGAAGTCAACGAAAACTGTCCAATTCTGCTTTTGATGTTGCCAATTGCCCGTGACCGTATCGCGCAATTGCTCCGCGCGCATGGCGTTGGATCCACATCCGAGCCGGGCGCCAGCTTGCGGTGCTTTCTCGAATCCCGGCCAGGATTGCGCCTCATCCTGGTGGATATGGAGCTGGCGGATCGGGGCTGGCGTGACGTGTTGGAAGAGGCGCGCACCGCCAATCAAGGAGTGGGGGTGGTGGTGTACACACGCACGTCGGATCCCGATCTCTGGTGCGAAGCGTTGGAGCGCGGCGCCTATGACGTCCTGCACGCGGACAACAGCGATGAATCGGTGATGAACATACTTGCGCACGCCCTGGCGTACGCGGAAAAGGCCGCCGCTAGCGACCCGAATCGCTCCGCAGCGCCGGGCGGAGCGACGTGATGTTGCCCGCGGGGGCGGCCCGGATGCATGCAATCGTCATGCTCCTCTGGGACCCCATAGAGGCGCTGATGGCTGCCGGGCACCCGGCGTGGTGGCTGATCGGCGCCGTCGCACTTTGCACCTCTCTGTGCGTCATCGCCCTGATACTGGCGGGGCGCATCCGCATGGAGAAGAGCCGGCACAGGAAGACTCAGGAAGCGCTCCGGGACAGCGAGCAGAGCCGCAGGCTCCTGGTGAGCGATCAGGCCGGGCTGGTGCGGGTGTATGACATGGATCGCAAGCTCGTATTTGCGAGTCCCGCGGTCGAGAAACTCACGGGTTACTCGATGAGCGACCTGCAAAAGGAAGGATTCGTCTTCTGGGTGCATCCCGATGACCGCTCCCGCATGCTCTCGCTTTGGGAAAACCTGTTTTGCGGGCGCGCCTCCCAGGAAGAAGAATACCGGCTGTCGGCCAAGGAGGGCCGCGCCACATGGGTGAGCGCTACCTGGACCCCGATCTTCGACGACACCGGGCGCCAGATTGGAGTGCAGGGCAACGAGCGTGAGATCACCGCGCGCAAGTATGCCGAAGACGCGCTGCAGGAATCCGAGCGCCGCTTCCGGGAGCTTCTGGACAGTGTGCATCTGGTGGCGGTCATCGTCAACCTGAAAGGGTACATCTGTTTTTGCAACGACTATACCCTGGCCATCACGGGATGGAGCCGGGAAGAGGTGATGGGACATCCCGCGAGCCAGTTCTTCGCCCCGGAATGCCGCCCGCAGTTAGTCGAGACCATCGAACAGGCGCAGCGGACCGGTCAACTCCGCACATCCACCGAAAGCGCCATCCTGACCAGAAACGGCGGCCGGCGGTGGATTGAGTGGAACAGCATCGTGTTGCGGGATGCCGCCGGAGCGTCCGTGGGCTTTGCTAGTCTGGGCGCGGATGTCACCAGGCAACGAAAGATCCAGGCGGCGTCCGCGGAGGTGCCGGGTATAGAGAGCGTCGAAGAGCTGGTGCGCGGCGTGGCGCACGACTGCAATAACCTGCTTACCGTGATCAACGGCTGCGCCGATCTGGTTGGGGAGCGCCTGGCGGAGGGCGACCCGTCCCGCGAGGGTGTGGAGGAAATCCGGCGGGCCGGGCAGCACGCCGCGCAACTCATACAGCAACTCTTCGCTGTCGGCCGGAAACAGATCTCCGGGAAAGAGCCGCTGGATCTGAACAGGCTGATTCTGGACAGCGAGCGCATGATCTCCCGTCTGGTGGGAGACGGCATCCAGGTAACGATGATGCTGGAGCACGCGCTCCGGAATGTCCTGGTGGACGCCAGCCAGATGCACCGCGTTCTGATCAACCTGGTGATGAACGCACGGAACGCCATGCCGCAAGGCGGGAGTCTCGTCATCCAGACCGTTAATGTCCAATCGCACGCGGACGCCGCTGCCCGGCGTGCGGGCCGTTATGTCCAGTTGAAGGTGATCGACACCGGCGTGGGCATGGACGAGCAGACGCGCGAACACATCTTCGAGCCTTATTTCACAACGAAACCCGCCGGGAAAGGGACCGGCCTCGGCATGTCCACCGTTCATGGAATCGTGAAGCAAAGCGACGGCTGGATCTGGGTATCGAGCGAGCCCGGCAAAGGCACGAGCTTCGAAATCTATCTGCCTGCGGACTGACAGCCATTCCTGGCCAAATATCACTTAGCTTTTAGTGGCTGTGGCGCACGCTTCAGAGCGAGCGGTCCGGGGAGGTCCGTCACCAATGTCGGAACCTTGGGCGACGCCGTGGCGCAAGCTTCAGCTTGCCGGGCGGGACTTCAGTCCCGCCCTTTCAATAAACTTCCAGATTGGTTCTCAGGGCAGCGTGCCGCCGTGGGCTTCAGCCCACGGTCAAAATTCGGCGAGCTGAAGTTCGCCGCAGCACGCTAAAGAGGCGCTAAGGCGTGCGCCACGTGACTCTTTGTGCGCGTCGCGAAAAGAACATGCCACCCCCGTGATAACGTGAGGGGGATGCCGCTTGACCTCGACACGGAGATCTTTCGCGCCATCGTTTCGACCATCGTTCCAGAGGCCGCGGCGATGGATGACCAAGGATGGCATGACTTGGATCTGGTAGTCGAAGCGCTCCTGCGAGACCGGCCTTCGAACCTCAAGCGTCAACTCCGCATGTTCCTCCGCTTCATTCAGTGGCTGCCCCTGGTCCGCTACTGCCGGCCGTTCACCTCGCTGAATCAGGCCGCTCGCACGCGCGTCCTCGCGCACCTGCAGAACGATCCGATCAAAAAAGTACGCGTGGGCTTCTGGGGACTTCGCACCATTGTTTTGGCAGGCTATTACGCGCGCGCGGAGGCTGCCCAAGCCATCGGTTACGCCGCCAGTCCGCGTGGGTGGGAGGCGGCGCGATGAAGAAGCTCGCTTACGACATCGTGATCGTGGGTTCCGGCGCCGGGGGCGGCACGGTCGCGCAGGAACTCTCTCCGCTTTGCCGGCAAGGCGTGCGCATCGCCGTGCTCGAAAAAGGACCCCGGCTGCGCGACGAAGAGTTCACCGGCCGCGAACTGGAGATGTCGGGGGCGCTTTACGAAGACGGTGGCGGCTTTCTGACGGCCGACGGAACCATGACGCTGGCCTTCGGTAGCGCCTATGGCGGCTCCACAGCGGTTTACACCGGCACCTCCATGCTTCCGCCCGAGCGCATCATTCGGCACTGGAACGTGCCCGGACTCACCCACGCCGACCTGGAGTGCCGCGCGCGGAAGTTCATGGCCGAAAATAACGTGCACCTGGTGGAAGACGAGCTCATCAACGAGAACAATAAGCTCTTCCTCGAAGGCTGCCGCCGTCTTGACTACGACGTGCAACAATTCCCGGTGAACATCAAAGGTTGCCGCGGCTCGAGCCTTTGCAATTTGGGTTGCCCGAATCAAGCCAAGCAAGGTACCGACCGCGTACAGTTGCCGCGCGCGGAGCAGAACGGCGTCGAAGTGGTCACCCGCTGCCAGGTGCTGCGCATCGCTGATCGGGCCCTCGCCGTTCGGGTCGCCGCCAAACCTCCGGGCGCGAAGGGAGATCCCTCACCGTGGGAGCCGGGCGATTACCAGATCGAAGCGAAAATCGTCGTGCTATGCGCGGGCGCCGTCAATACGCCTGCGCTGCTGCTGCGCTCGGGAATGGGGGAAGCCCTGCCGCGGTTGGGTCATGGATTCACGGCGCATCCGGCTTTCATCATGGTGGCCGAACACGACCGGCCGATCACAAACTTCGTGGGCCATCCCAAGAGCTATTACCTGGATCAGTTCGCGGAGAGCGACCGATTTGTGCTGGAAACCTGCATGTACTTTCCGTTTGTTACGGCGAAAAGCCTGGCGGGCTTCGGCGAGCCACACAGCGCGTTCATGCGCGCTTTCCCGCGCCTGCAGATGATCCTGGTGCTGGGCTGCGACGAAGTCGCCCCCCACAATCGCATCACCATCGATGGCGGCGGGCGGCCCGTTGTCGACTACCGCTTCACCCCGGAAGTCATTCGCGGACTGATCCGCGGCGCCATCGCGTCTGCGAAAATCTTCTTTGCGGCGGGCGCCGTGCGCGTCCATATGCCCGTCGCTAAGAATACGACGATAGAGGCGCGCGACGCCGGGGACCTCGACCGGATCGCCGCGCAAGCGGAATTCAAACCAGGGAAGACACCGGTGTCCGCCGCGCATCTTCAGGGCGGATGCGCCATGGGGAGCGCGCCCGGCGACTCCGTCACCGATTCCCATGGACGCGTGCACGGCATTCCGTGGTTGTATGTGGCGGACGCCAGCCTGTTCCCCAATTCGCTCGAAATCAATCCGTACCTGACCATCATGGCGCTGGCCGACCGCGTGGCCCAGCGTATCAAGGAGGACGCCCGCACACTGCTATGAAAATGACCGGCGCCGACATCGTGGTGCGCGCGCTCGAGGACGAAGGCATTCCCTTCACCTTCGGGATCCCCGGCACCCACAACATCGAACTGTATGACTCCCTGGCGCGCTCCACCAAGGTGCGCCCCATCCTGGTCACCGACGAGCAGAGCGCTTCTTTCATGGCCGATGGGGTAGGCCGCTCTTCCGGGCTACTCGCGGCGGCCAACGTGGTTCCGGGTGCGGGACTCACGCACTCGCTCTCCGGAATCGCCGAGGCTTACCTGGACGGCATTGGCATGCTGGTGCTGGCGTGTGGCATTCGGCGCGATACCGGGAAAGCGTTTCAACTTCACGATGTGGATCAGCAGGCGATCGCGCGTCCGGTGACCAAGGCGCAGTTCCTCGTGGCACAGGGGTCGGATCTCTACGCCACCATCCGGCGTGCCTGCCGGATCGCGCGTGCCGCGCCTGCCGGGCCGGTATTCGTGGAGGTTCCCGCCGACCAGTACCTGTTTCGCCACGAGGTGGATCTGGACGCGGCTGTGCCTGAACCCGGGCTCCCGAGTCTTCGGGCAGCGGACCTCGAGCGCGCCATTAGCCTGGTCGCCGCGTGCCGCCGCCCGCTTCTCTACCTGGGACTCGGGGCAGCCGGCGCTGGAGCGGATCTGGTGGCGCTCGCTGAACGGCTCGAAGCTCCCGTAGCCACGACTATCGCAGGCAAGGGAGTATTCCCCGAAAATCATCCTCTGTGGCTCTGGTGCGGATTCGGCGCGGCCGCGCCTCCGTTCGTGCAGAAGATCGCCGCGTCCTGTGACCTGACGCTGGCCATCGGCTGCCGTTTCTCCGAGGTCGGTACCGGAAGTTACGGCCTCGAGCCGCCCGGTAAGTTAGTGCATGTGGATATCGACTCTTCAGTGCTGGATAAGAATTATCGCGCCGAGTTACCCGTGGTTGCGGACGCCGATAAGTTCGTTTCCGGTCTACTTACTAACCTTACTAAGATGGAGCCGCGCAAGTCCGACGCGGAACTGAGGCAGGCCATTCGCGCGGGACATGAAAAGGTATGGTCTGGTTGGGAGACTCCGGCTGACACCACGAAGGTATGGCCGCCGCTCCTTTTGAAGACGCTGCAGGAGATCGTCGGTCCCGATGCGATCTATACGACGGATAGCGGCAACGGTACTTTTCTGGCGATGGAATGCCTGCGGCTCGATCAAACGCGGTCTTTCCTCGCGCCCATCGACTATTCGTGCATGGGTTACGCTGTGCCCGCGGCGTTGGGAGCGGCGCTCGCCTGTCCCGACCGCGTCGTAGTCTCGCTTGCCGGCGACGGAGCATTCCTGATGACCGGCCTGGAATTGCTGACGGCCGCGCAGCTACAGTTACCCGTTATTGTGCTGCTGCTGCGCGACCGGGAATTGGCCCAGATCGCCCAGTTCCAGCAGACCGCGCTAGGCCGCAAGAGTTGCAGCGAGTTGCCGGATTACGACCTGCCGGCATTCTGTCGCGCAGTTGGCGTCGAGTATCTGGCGCTGGCCCGGAATGCCGAGATCGGGGAGATCCTGCGGCAAGCCCGCGCGCTGGCGGAACGTAAGCGGCCGGTGGTCGTGGAAGTCAATATAGACTACTCGCGAAAGACTTACTTCACCAACGGTGTAGTGCGCGTGAACTTAGGGCGTCTGCCCTGGCCCGATCGTGTGCGCATGGTAGTGCGGGCTTTGACGCGTAAGTTGGGATGACCCTGTGGTGGGGCAGGCGCTTTCGCCTGCCAGCCGACGCTCTTACCGGTTAGGCTGAAATCCCGGCACGCCCATCCGCCACAACAGAAAGCTCATCTCGTCGGCCTGTAGCTCTTGGGACTGGCTCTCGGTGGAACCGAAGCCATGTCCCGCCTCGTAATCCACTCGCAGCAAAATGGGCTTACCGCTCGCCGTAGCCGCTTGCAGCCGGGCGGCCAACTTCCCCGGCTCCCACGAGATCACGCGCGGATCGTTGAAGCCCGTCGTCAACATCACCGCCGGATACCGTGTGCCGTCGCGAACATGATGGTAAGGGCTCATGGCGTACAGATCCTCGAAACCCGGTAGCGTCTTGACGCTGCCGAATTCCGGAATATTGGGAGGCCCGTTCGGCGTGAACTCGACGCGCAACGCGTCCGACATGGGGACCGCGTCGATCGCCGCCGCGAACAGATCCGGCCGTTCCGTAATGCTACGGCCGATCGTGATTCCGCCTGCGCTGCCGCCTTCGATAGCTAATTTGGCGGATGAAGTGTACTTGTGCTCGATCAGGTATTCCGCGCACGCGATGAAGTCGCGCCAGGTGTTCGGCTTGGTGAGCTTCTTGCCGGCCAGGTGCCAGTCTTCGCCGTATTCCCCACCGCCCCGCACGTGCGCGATGGCATAGACGCCGCCGCGCTCCAGCCAAGCGAGAAACTTTGGATCGAAAAACGGGTCGATCGAGATCCCGTACGCGCCATAACCAATTAGTAGCGTGGGATTCGACCCATCTAGTTTCACGCCGCGCTTGTGCGAGATCGACAGCGGAACCATGGTGCCGTCATAACTCGCGGCTTTCACCTCTTCGGACTCGACATCGGCCGGATCGTCGAAAGGCCCACCCGGTTGCAGGTGGGTATCCGTTGTTTTTTGGGTGCCCGGATCATAGGCATAAATCTTGTCCGCTTTCGTCCAGGAAGTCATGTCCAGAAGCACGCCGGGCACGCGCGGGTCCGATGCGGCCACGGAGACCGCGCCCTCGAACGGCAGGGGCGCCGCCTCAGGCTTGCCGCCGCTGTATGGAATGCGTATGAGGCGTCCAATCCCGCCATCCAGCTCTTGCACGTAGAGCGCATCCTGTGCGGCCGAAACGTTCCGGACTACGGCGTCGCCTGATGGCAAGACCACTTCGGCCTGCCCGACATCGGGATGCGAAAGATGCGTGTGAGTCACTTTGAATCGCGAGGCGCCCTTGTGCGTTAGCAGATACAAATCGTCACCCCGCACATCGAACGACGTGACGTCGTCTTCCACGTCGCAGATTTTCTGCCACGGTATACCGGGCTTGTCCACGGTATCCAGCCCAGCCAGATAGATGGTGGCCTCGTTCTGTACGCCATGAGCGGCTATCCCAAACACGTAGTGCGATCCTGGAACCGTCGTGACAAAGGGGATATCCACTTCCGCCAATTGAACCCTTGACGAGAGGTCGAACCCAAAAACTGCACGGTCGGTCTCCGGATCTGTCCCCAACACGTGCCGATAACCCTTGCTTTTCAGATATCGGTCCGTGGGCGCGGAGTTTGGCCCTGTCTTCTGCAGGCGGTTATAAAGGAAAGACCGCCCGTCGGGCATCCAACTCGGCGAGCCGAATTGCGCCCGATCGATAGTGTCAGTCAACTCCCGCCCCGTGGCCGTCTCCACGACGTGAAGAACGGCGTCTTCCGAGCCGCTCAAAGAAACCCCATACGCCACGTATCGGCCGTCGAACGAAGCCGCATAGTAGCTGATGGCGTAGTGGGCGCCCTTGGGAGCGCTGATCTTCGTGGGATCTACGAGCAGCTTCTCCTGCCCGTCCAGACCTGCGCGTGTATACAGCTTCGCCACGTCTTCCGACGCCAGCCGCTTCTGATAAAAGTAGCGGCCGCCTGGCAAGGACCGCACATCGGACACCTTTGCCGGGGCCGATTCGCCCAGAACTTTGATCCGCGCCAGCAGCTCCTGGCGTCCAGGGATGCGCGCCAGCACACCCCGCGTGTAGTCGTTCTGACCCTTGAACCAGGCTTCCACCGCGGGATCCTTGAGATTCTCCAAGTAACGGTAAGGATCTACCACTTGCCTTCCGAAGTAGTCGTCGGTGACCGGTCGCACGGGCGCCGCGGGTGGAGTGCCGGAAATGGTCGTCTGCGCTGGCAGACTTGTGACTCCGGAGATCGCCAGTGCAAACAGGAAGAGTCGCGGTGCCCTCGTCATAGAGTCCTTTCCAATAATGATTGTGGCGACATCATATCACGGTCTTCGAAGTACGCGTACGCGTCCAGCGTGCCGAAGCACAGCGCGGTCAGTGATATGATTTACCCTATCATGCACACGCACACAACAGTCTTCATCGCCGCTCTGCCTCTGCTCGCCGCCCTCCCCGCCAGCGCGGCCGACTGCGAGAGTCTCTCCAGCGTCTCCCTGCCGGACACCACCGTCACAGTGGCTCAATCCGTCCCGGCCGGTACCTTCACTCCCCCCTATGGCAGCGCCATCGACAAGCTCCCCACGTTTTGCCGCGTAGCCGGTGTGATCAAGCCCACCAGCGACTCGTACATTCGTTTCGAGGTCTGGATGCCTGCTGCCGGCTGGAATGGAAAGTTCCTGGGCGTCGGCAATGGCGGCTTCGCCGGAGCGATCGGCTTCACCTCTATGGGCGGCAATCTCAAGCGGGGCTACGCCACGGCCGGCACGGACACGGGTCACGAAGCCGATGGCCAGGATGCAAGCTGGGCGTTCCAGCATCCGGAAAAGGTGAACGACTTCGGTTATCGCGCTCTGCACTTGACGGCCGCGAACGCGAAGACTCTCATTCAGGGCTTCTACCGCCAGCCCGCGCGACACTCCTATTTCGATAGCTGTTCCGAT
>JBEKUO010000126.1:0-12993 GCA_049514955.1 Bryobacteraceae bacterium
ACTTTTCGGGGCGCGGTGGCGGCGGCGGGACGGCGCGGCCTGGGGTAGCCGGGCGGGGACGCGCTCGCCGTGCTACCATAGGAGTTCCAACCAACCTGAGGTTTCTGTGGCTAGAATCACGCGTAAAGAGTTGAAGACCGACAAGTTTGCCCTCGAAGTCGGGCACACAGTCGATTTCTTTGAAGAACACCAAACTGAGATCCTGCGTTTCGGAGCGGTGGGCCTGGCGGTAGCGGCGATTGTCGTTGGCATCGTGCTGTATCGGGGGCATCTACAAACCGTCCGCCAAGAGGCGCTGGCCCACGCCATCGCGGTGCAGGAGGCGCCCGTCGGCCAGGCGGCGCCGGGGACCCCTATCAGCTTTCCCACCCAGGAGGCCAAGGATAAGGAAGCTACCAAGGTTTTCAGCGAACTGGCTGGGAAGGATCCCGGGACGGACGAAGGCTACATCGCCGAATATTATCTGGGCTGTATCGCCGCCGACCAGGGCAAGATGAGCGATGCGCAGAAGCGGTTCGCGTCTGTAGCCGATTCCGGCAACCAGCGGTATGGATCGCTCGCCAGGCTGTCGCTGGGACAAGTCTACTTCGCGGAAGGCAAGCCCGACCTGGGCGAGAAGACGTTGCGATCCCTGATGGACCATCCCACGATCTACGTTTCGAAGGAGCAGGCGGCCATCGCGCTGGCCAAGCTGTTGGCGGCCACCAAGCCCGCGGAAGCGCGGAAGCTGCTCGATCCCCTGCGCGCGATGGTCGGCCCCGTCAGTCAGACCGCCATCCAGGCTTATGGCGATTTGCCGCCGCAATAGGGCGGGTCCGTCATGCTCCGCCATCTGCGATTTCCGGTCGAGCGCAGCAGGGGCCGGCGCTACCCGGAACCCGAGCATCCTTACCGCAACGTGTTTCAGCGCGACCGGGACCGCATCGTGCATGCCCGCGCTTTCCGCCGGCTGGAGGCCAAGACCCAGGTATTTACTCCCGGCCTTTGCGATCACTTTCGCAACCGCCTGACGCACACCATCGAAGTGGCCCAGATCGCCCGCACAGTGGCGGCGGTTCTGGCGCTCGACGAGGATCTGACCGAGGCGCTGGCGCTGGCCCACGACATCGGCCATCCGCCCTTCGCGCACGCCGGGGAGGAGGCTTTGGACCGCCAGATGAGCCGCTTCGGCGAGCGCTTCGACCACAACCTGCACGCTGTGCGCATTGTGGAAAGCTTCGAGCAGCGCTACGCACGTTTTCCGGGATTGAACCTCACCTTCGAAGTGCGGGAAGGCATCGTCAAGCACTCGCACGACCTCGGTCCAGGCGAGAACCCGGATACGGAGGAATACCTGCCCGGCTTGCGTCCGCCGCTGGAGGCGCAGCTCATCGATCTGGCGGATGAGATCGCCTACAATACCGCCGACCTGGACGACGCCTGCTCGGCCGGCCTGCTGCTCCCCGAGGAGGTCGCCGCGGAGGCGCCCTACTACCGGGAGCTCTACGAGGCCGCCGAGACGCAGTTCCCCGGCGCTGCGCGGAGCGAGCGTTTCCACGAGACGCTGCGCTGCCTGATCGACTCGCTGGTATCGGGTCTGATCGAAGGCACGGTACGCCGCGCCTCGGAATCCGGGGTGCGAACCGTGGAGGATGTGCGCCGCCACCCGGAGCGCCTGGCCGCGTTCACTCCCGAAACAGAAACGGCCAATCGCGATTTGAAGCGATTTCTGCACCGGCACGTTTATGAGGCGCCGGCCTTGTGCGCGGAGCGCAACCGCGCGGCCGAGATGATCGCCGAGCTATTCGATTTCTTTCTGGAGCGCCCCGACCGGCTTCCCGCATCGTACTGCGATATGATCCCGGCGCAACAGGCCTACCGGGTGGTCTGCGATTATATCGCGGGCATGACCGACAGCTTCCTGCGGCGCACATATGAGGAAATGCGGCTGGGATAACGCGTTGGCAGGCGAAGGCGCCTGCCCCACCATTGTGAATCGCATTCAGCGCACGGCCAGCGTTACGCCGGACTGCGCGCTAACCCCTCCGATCATGACTTGTATGGGCACGCTGGGACCGGGCGTCACGCCTGCCGGCACCTGCGCATTGATTTGCAGCGCGCCGGAGACGAAGCCCGGCGCGGCGCCCGAGTACTCGATGATGGGGCATGGAATACCGCCGATGGTGACGGACGTCTGCGCTACTGTCAGCGGAAACGGAGCAGTCGCGATGAGGCCATCCACGCCGGCTGGGCTGGTCTGGCCGGCGCCGGTGGCATAGATGCTCACATAATCGCCGCGGGCGGCGGGATTCGCGGCGGAGTTCACGCTCTCATCAATGGCGTTGAGAATCGCGCCCTGGCCCTTGCCTGAAGCGTCCATCGTGAAGATGCCGGGGGTTGCAGCGGCGACTGGCAGCGCGACTGGAGCGGAAAGCGCGCCCAAGTACTCCACTTGAAGCTGCGTGGTGGACTGGCCTGTCACCGAATAGGGAACCACCGCGTTCACCTGCCCGGCCGAGGCGAAGAGCACCGGCGCTGGCACACCGTCGAACAGCACATGCACTCCCGCCAGCGAATTGGACACCAGGCGCGCATTCGTGAAAGTAAGAAATGCCGGAGTGACGGGCCCTACCGCGGTTCCAAACAACGACACGATCTCGCCTGGGGCCACGGCGCCGGATCCATAGCTCGCCGCATTGACAACTCCCGCAGCCGTCAGCGCGGGCGTCGCATTGGCGAGGCGCAGCAGCGCGGCGCCGTAGCCCGGCAGCACGACTTGCATCTGCGCGGCAGGTGTTAGCGACACGGGGACCGGTCCGCTGGCAGGTGTGCTGGCGTCCAGAGTGACGAGGGTGGCTGATCTAAACGTACCGAGGGCCGAAAGATCGAGGGCGAAGGTGCGAGATGTACCAGGGCCGTTGTTGTCCTTGGCGGAACTTTGGACCGCGTGATTGGACATCAGGAGCACTATGGAACCGTCCACGTTGCGTGCCGCCAAAGTGTGGGTATCGAGCCCCATGGGATTCGAGCCCTGGTAGATCCAGAGACAGCAGCCCGAGGAGGTGACTTGCAGGATATCTTGACCGGGCGGCGAGGGGAGCCAGTGAGACAGATAATAATCGACCCAGTAACTGAGATATGGATTTCCCGAGCTATCGACCTCGCCAAACTGCGGGTCGGAGCCGTATGACCAGTGATAGAGCGCCTGCGCGCCTGCTTCCGCAAGGGTTGCAAAAACCAGCGAACGCCAGGCGGCGAAGAACGGACTGCTGCCGCGCGGGTCGAGTACGAACTCCTCACCGGGGTTGCAGGCGCTCATGCCATTGCCGGCATTGTAGTCTGCGTTGACGTTGTTCTCCGTGACCCAGACGGGCACGGAGGCAAGATCGCTCCGCGTGACTAACTGTGAGTAAATGTCCTGAACTTCGCTCGCAAAGCCGGGTACCGTGGTGAAGACCGCTCCGTCGAGGTCCTTCTGGTTACAAGTGGAGTAGAAGTGCGTGGCGAGCACGTCGACTGGAGCGGTGACGCCGGCGACGAAAGGGGGCAAGTAACTTTGGGCTACACCCGTCGCGTAATCGGAGAGTTCGACTGCCAGGAACTGGAGGGTCGGGTCTACCTGGGCCATGGCCGGGACTACCGTGTTATAGAGAGCGACGTATTGCTGCGCAGTCAGGCCGTTGCCGTTGGGTTCGTTGAAGATGCCCCACCAGGTGACGGGGTAAGGTGTGGGGCTCTGGAAATGCCGGCCGGAGTCTTCAAACCCGCCGGTGTTGTAATAGCTGACGAGATCGGCGCTCATTTGGGCGAAGGCGGGATAGCTGGTGGGAAGAATATAGCCGTTGGAATCGCTCAAGTAGGCAGGCGCGCTACCGATCTGGAACTCGGGGCTGTGATCGCCGGCGCTCTGGATGGGCGCGAACATGCTGTCGAGGCTTGAGAAATCCCAAGTATCGGGGGCGGTGAGAGGAAGTCCGCCCGCGATGACCTGGACGCGGGTGTGCGATGGGTACAAAGCGCCCAGAGGCGGCAGGGCGATGGAATAGGTCCCGCCGGCCAGTTGAAACGAAGTAGACATGGCGAGTTGTGAACGGCCATTCACGCCGATGTGCGTGTTCACCTGGTTGCTGACCTGCACATTCACCGTGGTGGACTGGGCCGCGACGATTACGGCCTGCATCAATACGAGGGCACCCAGTCTGAAAAGGGAAACGAAAGGGTGCGTACATCTGAGGCTAACGGTATCGGGGCTCACGTTCGTCTAAACGGTTCAACCCTAAAGGTCGTGCAGACACTCGGCGTACGGTACCAGTCTCAACCCATCCAACTAAGATGCTGCGCCGTGCCGTCGAATTGCGACGTCGTCTTGAAAGGCTCCAATCTGCCAGTAAGAGCCGCGTCTCTGGTCTTTGACAACAGCAACGACAATTGCGCATCGGTCAATGGCTGGAAGGTGCGCGCCGCTTCCAAAGCCTGTTCTAGCCTCTCCATACTGTCGCAACCGGTGATGACCACCGACGTCGGCAGATTGAGCGCGTAGTGCAGGCACTCGATGCCCGTCGCCAGGCCATTTTTGGGAAGGTTGGCGAAGGCCATCGGTTTCATACCCAGCACGCCGATGCCCTGTGCCACCAACTGCGGCACGACCAGCTTCGCAAAACTCCGGAAGTGCGCGTCGAGAAGATTCAGCGGCATCTGCGCGGCATCGAAGTGGAAGCCATGCTGGCCGGCCACTTCCAGCATGCGTAGATGCACCGCCGGGTCCTTGTGGCCGGTGAAGCCGATGTAGCGGATCTTGCCGGCCTTCTTCGCCTCGAGCAGCGCTTCGATCGGGCCGCCCGGCGCGAAGAAGCGGTCCGGATCTTCCATGCGGATGTTCTCGTGGTATTGCATCAGGTCCACTCGATCGGTCTGGAGCCGCTGCAGCGATTCGTCGATCTGGCGCGCGGTGGATGCCTTGGTGCGTCCGTCGAACTTGGTCATAAGGAAGACCTTCTGGCGGTAGCCATCGCGCAAGGCTTTGCCCATCCAGACTTCGCTCTTGCCATCATGGTAGTCCCAGCAGTTGTCGAGGAAGTTGATGCCCCGGTCCACCGCTGTGCGAATCAGCCGGATGCTGTCCTTTTCGTCGGTCGGGACACCGATGTGATAGCCTCCCAGACCGATGGCCGAGACGCGCTCGCCGGTGCGGCCGAGTGTGCGATAGAGCATTTCGCCGGATCGCGATTGGGCGGCGCCCGGCAGGGCACTCGCCAGGGATGCGCCGACGAGGGCTCCCAGGATTTCGCGGCGTTGCGGATTGGAGTCGTGCATGTCAGAGATCTTATCACTTCGCGTGTTGGCAGGCGAAAGCGCCTGCCCCACCTACCTGCCCCACCAGTTGAGTTACCATACGGATTCATAGGAGACTTTCCGGTATGAAGGTGCCCTTTTACGGTCACGTGAAGCAGTACCACAGCATCCAGGCGCAGATCGACGCCAACATCAAAGAAGTTCTGGAGAGCGGCCAATATGTAATGGGGCCGATGCTGAAGCGGTTCGAGGAGGAACTGGCCGCTTACCATGGCATGCGATATGCCGTGGGCGTCGGCAACGGAACAGATGCGCTGTGGCTGACGTTTCTGGCGTTGGGAATCGGTCCGGGCGACGAGTGCATCACCACCACCAACACATTCTTCGCTACCGCGGAAGCGATCTGGATTGCGAACGCCACGGCGGTCTTCGTGGATTCGGACCCGCGCACGAACTGCATCGATCCGTCGAAGATCGAGGCGGCCATCACCCCAAAGACCAAAGCCGTGGTGCCGGTGCACCTCTACGGGCAATGCGCGGACATGCGGGCGATTCGCGCGATCGCCGATCGGCACAAGCTGCTGGTGATCGAGGATAATGCGCAGGGCTTCGGGGCGCGCGGCGACGGCTTCCGCATCGGCGAGCTGAGCGATGCCGTCTGCACCAGTTTCATCGCGCAAAAAAACCTGGGAACGTTTGGCGACGCCGGAGCGGTGATCACGAACCGGGAGGATGTGGACCGCGCCATCCGTAGGATGCGGAATCATGGCTCGGAGAAACGCTCCTGCCACAGCATGGGCTACAACAGCCGGCTGGACGATCTGCACGCCGGGGTGCTGAGCGCCAAGCTGAAGCAAATCGACGGTTGGAACGATCTGCGGCGGAAGTGGTCGGCGCGGTATGCCGCCTGCCTGAAAGATGCGCGGAACATTACGCAGCCCTATGAGATGCCAGGGTACCGGCACATTTTTCATCTGTACGTGATCGAGACCAAAAAGCCCGAGCACCGCGACGAGCTTCTGGACTTCCTGAGCCACAACGGAGTAGACGCGAAGTGCCACTATCCGATCGCGATTCACCAGCAGGAAGGATATCCGTGGGGCAAACAGGCGCGCATCGCAGGTCCCATCCCGAACTCCGAACGCAACGCGGCGTGCTGTATTTCGCTGCCCATGTTTCCGGAGCTCACGGCGGAAGAAGTCGACTATGTGATCGGTAAGACGCTGGAATGGGACAGAAAGCATGAAGGATAGATACAAGGTAGTGGTGGCCGGCATGGGCAAGCGGGGCACG
This sequence comes from Bryobacteraceae bacterium, assembly GCA_049514955.1. Classification (GTDB taxonomy): domain Bacteria; phylum Acidobacteriota; class Terriglobia; order Bryobacterales; family Bryobacteraceae; genus Bog-159. The sequence continues at coordinate 6,565 of JBEKUO010000126.1, forward strand.
CACCATGCCCTGGCTTTTCAGGCGAACCCCCGTTTCGAGGTGGCCGGGATTTGCGAAATCGATCCGGCCCGTTTGGACGCCGCGGCGGCGAAACTCGGGGTGGCGATCAAGGGCGCGGAGGTGCGGGAAGTGGCGCGCGCCGTGCGGCCGGACGTGTTCTGCTTCTGCACGCTGCCGAATTTGCGCACGCCGATGATTCAGGCAGGCATCGAAAGCGGCGCGCAATTGATCGCCATGGAGAAGCCCGTGGCTCTGACCAGCGCCGAAGGATTTGAGGTGCGGCGCCTGCTGCAGGCGAGCGGCGTGAAGGCGGTGGTCAGCCACCAGCATCGCTACGGCACGCATTACCAGAAGGTGAAAGAGATCGTGGCGAGCGGCGCTCTGGGACGGGTGCACACGGTCTACGCCACCGCCACCGGCTGGATGATGCACATGCTTTCGCACCTGATTGAATACATCCGCTGGTACAACGGCGAAGCAGACGCGGAGTGGGCGATGGCGCAGGCTGCCGGGCGGGGCAAACTGAACGACCTGCATCCCTCGCCCGATTACATCGCCGGGTTCATCCATTTTGCGAACGGTGTGCACGGAGTGATCGAATGCGGGGCAGGCGCTCCGGATGTGCCGGAGGTCGAGTACTGGTGGCGGAAATGCCGGATTGGCGCACAGGGAAGTGACGGCTTCGCCGAGGTGATGACGGGCGGCGGTTGGCGCGCGGTGACTAAGCAAGGCGTCTGCTCAGGTGGCGGCGCGATGGATTACGACCTCGACATGCCACCATACATTCAGGAGATGGCGGATTGGCTGGATGATCCGAGCCGCGTGCATCCGTGCAATTTCGACAGCGCTTACAAGGGCTTCGAAATCATGATGGCGTTCTGTCGCTCGGCTGCGGAAGGCGGACAGATTGCGCTGCCGCTCACTTCGCCCGCCGATGAGATGCAGTTACTGAAGGACTCTGTGCCGGATCGGAAGGTCATCCTTTCGATGTCCGCCAGCGCTAAAGAATATTAAGTGGCGGTAGGCGAGCCAAGGCTCGCCTGCGCCGGCAGGAGTGCCGGCGCGGCAGGCACAAGTGCCTGCGCTACGGGTTTATTCCGCAGCAGGTGTCGCGGCTGCCGCTGTTGCCACCACTGGTTGTGGCGCTTTCTTGGCAGCGCGCTTGGGCGCTGCCTTGGGCGCCTTTTGGGCTTTGTGGAACGCTGCCCAGCGCTTCTTAGTGGCAGCTACGATGCGCGCGCGTCCGGCCGCGCTCAGCTTGCGCTTTTTCGCTTTAGGCTTTGCCGGCGCCGCATGCTGAGCTTTGTACGCTGCCCAGCGCTTTTTCTGGGCCAACGCGATGCGCCGGCGTGCGGAGGCGCTCATCTTCCGCTTCTTGGGGGCGGCTTGTTCCGCAGCGGCGGCCGCGGGCGCCGGCCGGGAAACTGCGGGTGCGCCAATCCGGCTACGGATGTCGGTGATGCGCTGCTCAACCTGGCCCAGCATGTGCTGCAACCCGATTAAAGCCGCGTTAAGGATTTCGTGGTCGTGCTTCGGTGGTCGTGGCATTCGATGATTATACTCCTGTAACAAGTACGCGCAAGTCACTTGTTACAATCAAGCGATGTCTGTTGTGGTGGTGGGTTCGGTGGCATACGACGGCGTGGAAACGCCGCATGGCAAGGTGGACCGCATGCTGGGCGGCGCCGCCACGTATATCGGGCTGGCGGCCAGCTACTTCGCTCCCGTGAAAATCGTCGCGGTGGTGGGCGACGACTTCGCGCGCGAGGATGTCGAACTGCTGGCCGGCAGGGGGCTCAACCTGGAAGGCCTGGAGCGCGTGCCCGGGAAGACATTCTTCTGGGAAGGCAGATACACGCCCGACATGAACGACCGCGTCACTCTGCGGACAGACCTGAACGTGTTCGCGGACTTCCAGCCCAAACTGCCGGAATCCTATCGCGCGGCGCCGTATCTTTTGTTGGGCAACATACAGCCGGCGCTGCAACGCGGCGTCCGCGCGCAGATGAACGGCCTGCGCCTGGCGGGCGGCGATACCATGAACTACTGGATTCGCGATTATCGCGAGGAACTGCTGGAAACGCTGCGCGATTGGGACTTCCTGCTGATCAACGACAGCGAAGCCCGCATGCTCTCCGGCGAGCACAACCTGCGGCGCGCCGCGGCCAGGATTCAGGAAATGGGGCCGCGCACGCTGGTGGTGAAGCGCGGCGAGTACGGCGCAATCCTGTTCGCGGAGGGCTGCCACTTCTTGGCGCCGGGTTACCTGCTGGAGAACGTGTTCGACCCGACTGGTGCGGGGGACAGTTTCGCGGGCGGCTTCATTGGGTACCTCGCGGAGCGCGGCGTGAACGCGGCGGACGGCGCCAGCGACATTCAGGAATTGCGCCGCGCCGTGATCTACGGGTCCGTGATGGGCAGCTTCTGCTGCGAGCAGTTCGGCGTGGACCGGTTTCGCACACTGACGCGAGAAGAGGTCGAGGAGAGGTATCGCGAATTCCAAGCATGCACGGATTTTTGAGACTGCGGCAACGCTCGCGCTGTTGAGCGTGTGGGGCGCCGCGTGGACCCGGTTCTTCTACCAGCGCGGCTACCTGGCGTATTATGGCGATGCCGAAGCGCACCTGAATATCGCGCGGCGCATCCTGGATTCGCGCACGCCTGGGTACGACCAAATCGGCTCTGTCTGGCTACCGTTGCCGCATCTGCTGCTGATGTTGTTCGCCCGGAACGACGCGCTGTGGCGCAGTGGGCTGGCGGGATCGATCGTGTCAGGCGCCTGCTTCGTGCTGGCGGGCGCGTTCCTGTTTGCGGCGGCGCGGCGCATCTTCGAGGGTCGCGCGGTTGCGGTGGCCGCCACCGTGGTGTTTGCATCGAATCCCAACGTGCTGTACTTGCAATCCACGGCTATGAACGAGCTGCCGTTTATGGCCTCGGTCATGGCCGTCTTGTATTTCACGGTTCGGTTTCGCGATACGCAAGAATGGGGCGCAATCTGCGGGGCCGGCGGGTCCGCGCTGTGCGGCACCCTGACGCGCTATGACGCCTGGTTCCTGATTCCGTTTGTGACGCTGTTCGTGCTGCTCGCGGCGGAGCGGCAGCGAGTGGCGAAGGCCACGCTTTTCACGGCGATTGCGTGCTTGGGACCGCTCTACTGGCTCGGGCACAACTGGTGGTGCTGCTCCAACGTGCTGGATTTCTACAACGGCCCTTATTCCCCGAGAGCCATTCAGAGGTCGGCATACTACCCCGGCCTGGGTAACTGGGCCAAGGCATGGTTGTATTTCCGAAGCGCCGCACGCTGGTGTGCGGGAACGCCTGTGGCATGGCTGGGTGCCGTGGGCCTGGTGGCGTCGGTGTCGGTGCGCAAGGCCCGCTGGCCTGCGTTACTGTTGGTGCTGCCCGGAGTCTTCTATGTGTGGAGCATGCACTCTTCCGGGGGCACGCCGATCTTCCTTCCGGACTTATGGCCCAACACCTATTACAACTCGCGATATGGGTTGGCGCTCTACCCGGCGCTGGTGTTTGGCGCAGCGCTGCTGGTGTCGTTGTCGCCCGCGCGCGCACGGCCTGCGGCGGCAGCGGCGGCGGTGTTGATTGCGGCGGCGCCGTGGCTGATCGACCGGCGGCCCGACGCGTGGATCACCTGGAAGGAGTCGCAGGTGAACTCGGAAGCGCGACGTGCGTGGACCCGCGAAGCAGCCGATTTTCTGGCGCCCCGCTATAAGCGCGGATCGGGAATCATCACCACTTTCGGCGACATCACGGGCATCTACCGGCGCGCGGGCATTCCGCTGCGAGATACGTTGACGTGGGACAACTGGCCGTTCTGGCCGGCGGCGGTTGCGCGGCCCGATCTTTTTCTGCGGGAGGAGTGGGCCGTGGTCACGGGAGGCGACCCCGTACAGACGGCCGTGCTGCGGGCCGGCGTCGATGGGCCGCGGTACGAGTTGGTCCATACCATCAAGACACCCGGCGCCCCAGTGGTCGAGATATATCATTGCTGTATAGGACTGGCGCAGCTAAACTACGATGCGAATTCCGTTCACGAAAGCGCATGGAGCGAAGAACGACTTCCTGCTGACGAAGAAAAGTGAGGCTCCCGCCGTAGACTTGCCGGCCATGGCGCGGGCCATCTGCGATCGCCACACGGGCGTGGGCGCCGATGGCTGGATGCTGGTGGACCTCGCGGCCGCCCGCGATCACGATGTGGCGATCCAGATCTTCAATTCCGACGGGAGCGAGGCGGAGATCTCCGGAAACGGCACACGCTGCGCTGCGGCTTTCCTAATGGAACGCGGCCACGAGCGGGAGGAAGTGCGTGTGCGGACCGGCGCCGGCATCAAGTTGCTGCGGCTGCTGGAGCGCGAGGGCCGCCGTTTCCTGTTCGAGATGAACATGGGCCGGCCGGAGTTCACGGCGGAGCGATTCGCATTGCCGCTCGCGGATGGTCCGCGCGACGTCACGCTGGTGTGGGTGGGGAATCCGCAGTGTGCCATGCCGGTCGCGAACTTCGATTTCGACTGGAGAACGCTGGGCGGGGAGATCGAGCGCCATCCGCATTTTCCCAAGCGCACCAACGTGTCGTTCCTGCTGGCACGCGACGCGCACACGCTGGAGGTGCGCTTCTGGGAGCGCGGCGCGGGCGAGACGATGAGCTCCGGAACGGGGTCGACCGGGGCGTTCGCAGCCGCGGTGCGGAGAGGATTCATCAGCAGCCCAGGGCGCGTCCTGACACCGGCCGGACCCATGGATGTGCGGTGGGAGGGCGACGTCTACCTCACTGGTCCGGCGGAGATTGTGGCCGAGGGGCTGTACTTTGGGCAGCGAGGATTGCTACAAACGGTTCCCTGAGGGAGCGGTTTTCGCTTTAGCGTGAGCGGACCGGGGGGTCCGTCACCAATGTCGAAAACTTGCAGTGCCACGTGGCGCAGGCACTCCTGCCTGCCGGGGTACCCCCTGGGTCGGGCACTCTTGCCGGCGCAGGCGAGCTTTGCTCGCCTAACTTCCGTCGTGGGTTTCAGGGAGAGGCTGCCAGTTACACGACCGCATTCGCGAATCAGTCCGCCGCGTCGCCGACACCCGCCAAGTCCCGCTGAGCCTGCTGCTGAAACGCTTCCAGCGCAGCCACGTATTCGGCATCCATCCAAGATGGCTGATCGGCGAGCCAGCAGGAACATCGCTGCCCAAGTTCCTCCAGCGTCAGGCCGGTCCACAGCGCGAGTTCGGACGTGTTACTGACGGACACACGGCCGCTCTCGCCATCCACCACGGCCGGATCGCAATGTGCGGCAACAAACAGCGCGGCGAACTTTTGCTCGTCTTCGACGACCGACCGCAAATATTCTGCGGCTTCGTCCGCATTTCCCCAGGTGCGCCAGGCGAGCAGAACTCTGTCGAGGTACGGCGTCGCCAGCAGTTCCTCCTTTTCAGCAGCGGCGCGAATGCGCTCTACGACCGAGTGCTGCAGCTCGGTAAGTTCGTCGGCTTTCAGCAGAGCATCGCGCCGTTTCTCCTGACTCCTGTGCAGCATGACGAATCTGGTCATAAGCGACAGGGCGGCGCCGTTTTGGAATGCATCCTTGACCGCTTGCAGTCGAGTGGCAGCCGCTGTCCGCGACACGAGTTGGCGAGCGATGCGCAGCAGTTGCCAATCGTTCGAGGTATACGCGCTTCCGGCGCTCTCTTTCCTGGTGTACAACTCGTCCCCAACGACAAAAACTGTTTCCAGAAATCCGGCGATGAGTTCATCTCTGATATCTTGCGACTGGTCTCGCACCTGATCGAGAAAAGCCTCCAGCTTCTTTCGGCCCTGCAGGCCGCCGCGGCGGCACTCGCGCAGGTAATTGACGAGATCCTTCGGCTCCGCTGCACTTTCCAGCCTCGCCCACAGTTCAGCCGGGCTGACGGCGCTGTTCGGGATAGCTAGCCGAAAGTAGAAATCAAACCCATCGGCGCTAGAGACCCGGTAGTCCCGCCTTTCCGGACGCGCCTGATCGCGGGAAGCTGGCGAACGCCCGTCTCGCGTGATCGCCCACACTGGGAAAAGACATCTCATGGTGTAGTCGATGGCCGCCCGGCACTCTTCTCTTACGGCACTGAGTTCCTGATCCATAATTACTTTCAGCCGCTTCGATTCCACCTTCTTTTCAGTCTGTACCTTGCTGGGCGCGCTTAAATCGCTAGTGAGGATCGCTTTGTTCGCGAGCGTGAACCGGAACAGCGAGGGCGCAAAGACCCTCACCGATTGCACCGCCACGAAGTCGACGAAATCCACGTCGCCAGCCACCGCGGCATAGGCAGGCCGAATTGCATCAATAAGGTGCTTCACATCTCGCGCCGTACCGATCAAACGATCGAGTCCCTCGCTGCAATACTCCACCCAACGTTGCCGGTTCCAGCGTTCCGGCGGCGTAGTCTTCACAAGTC
>JBEKUO010000127.1:0-12984 GCA_049514955.1 Bryobacteraceae bacterium
CAAAAAGAACTGTGAGGCCAGCGCGAAGAGGACTAGCCGCCCGTGCCATTGATTTGGCCCCCGCCCGCACCTCCGCCGCCCGTCTGTGGGCTGCCCAACGCCATGCGGACCATATAAATCTGATGGATCGGATGCCAGTCCGCGCTGGGTAGGAGGGTCCATTCGCCGAAGAAGATCCTACCAAAATTCTTCACGTGCAGGAAGCGCGACGGACTGTCGGTGATGGCCTTCTGTATTTCGGCTTCCACCTTGGGGTCGGGATCGTCGCCGCGCAGGTAGGTTTCACAGCGGTCGGCGGAATAATGGAACGGCGTGGGTAAATAATCCTTTACGGGCGAGCCTTTTACCACCAGGTTCTCAATGCTGCAGCCGAGCGGCACTACCCTCACGCGCTTGGCATGGGGCTTGCCGTTGTCGAACCAGTGCCGGCGGTAAACGCTGACCAAGCCCAGCGTGATGCGATCGGCAGTGAGCACGCCTCCCTCCATATTCAGCTTGTTGAGCGTGGCGCGAACCTCGGTGCGGAAGAAGCCATCTTTATCTTCCTTGTGGGCGTTGACCTCGGAGGTGCAGCCGCCGTGGGATATCAACCCGGCGATCTCGAAAGCGCCTTGCTGCGCCTTCGGGTTACCGGCATCCTGGCCGGGCAGGCCACATCTGGCGTGATCGATCTTGTGCGGACCCGGCTCCCAGATGTCGGCTTCGAAACCGACTGCATTCCCATGGTACAGGTACTTGCTCATCGGCATGTGCTTTCTCCTTTCAACGTGAAGTGTGGAATCTAGACCAGGAAATAATCTCGCCGCCCGGGAGGCCGCGGATCACCAGGGTATGGAGCCCGCCGGGCAGATCTTGCACTGGAACCTGCAGGTATAAATTGCGATCCTCTCCGGCCAGCGCCGGCGCCACGTGGAACGATTCGCGATTCCCGGCGGCGTTCAGGATTTCGTATGAATAAGACGGGTATTTCTGGCTGGGCTCCGGGATGTGCGCCACGAATGCGGAGGCTCCGGCGGGGATCTCATGTACTTCCTCGCCGTGCGTGGGGGCCGGCGCGAAATATGCCGGCAGGAACTGCGGCTGGACGGCGGGGCGTCCGCCCGTCAATAGGATGTAGCCAAATCCGAGGGCCAGCAGGAGGTTGACGGCCAGGGAGAAAGCGAAGACAGGCTGTGCGTGCAGCCACGCCCGGCAGGCGTCCAGGAAACCCGGGACGGGTGGGAGAGCCCTCTGCTCGCGAGCTAGCGCCCGGACATTGGCGGCGAAGACTTGTCCCAGGCGAACTTCCTCGGCGCATTCTTGGCAACCGAAAAAGTGGTCCTCGAAGGCGTCCCGCTCCGTGGACGAAAGCTCACCCGCTAAATAACGTTCCGCAGCCTGGGAGCGTATGGCATCGTCATGCTCCATTCTCACCTCAATAGATAGTGAAACTAAAAGCTATTGCGTTACAGAGCCATGATAAACCTGTGGCGGGTAAGTTGCGAGTTTTTTAACGGATGCGGGTCAAATGGCAGAAAGGAAGGAGGGACCGCCCGTCAAAAGGGTTGGCAGGCGAAAGCGCCTGCCCCACCTCTGCGAGCACGGATTTGGCTGTTTGAAGGGAAGGGACAAACAGACAAAGGCATCCCTTGACGCCGGTCCTTATTTAGGTTAAAGATGGTTCGGGCTGCCTCTGGCCCTAAAGTCCCGCCAGGAGCGTTACCCGGCGAGCGAAGGAGAATTCACGTGAAGAAGCTGTACATTGGGAACCTTCCTTATCAGGCTACTGAAGCGGATCTGCAGAGCTGGTTCAGCCAGTCGGGCATTTCCGTGGATAGCGTCACGCTGATGCGTGACCGGTATTCGGGAGAAGCGCGGGGGTTCGGTTTCGCGGAGCTGGCGGACGGCGAGGCGGATAAGGCGATCCAATCCTGCAACGGCAAGGAGTTTATGGGCCGGACGCTGGTGGTCAACGAAGCGCGTCCCCTGCGTGAGGGCGGCGGAGGCGGTGGTGGGGGCCGCGGGCGGCCAGGCGGCGGAGGCCGCGGCCGCGGGGAAGGCGGCGGTGGAGGCGGACGGCGGGATTACTGAGGCTGGCAGAGTACACAGCCGAAATCGGTTGGCAGGCGGAAGCGCCTGCCCCACTTGCAGCCGAAATCGGTTGGCAGGCGGAAGCGCCTGCCCCACCTGCAGCCGAAATCGGTTGGCAGGCGGAAGCGCCTGCCCCACCTGCAGCCGAAATCGGTTGGCAGGCGGAAGCGCCTGCCCCACTTGCAGCCGAAATCGGTTGGCAGGCGGAAGCGCCTGCCCCACCTGCCTGTACAGACAGCCTGCTAAAGCCTTCAGGGCGTAGGTGGCAGCGCTGCCAGAATGCCGATCGCGATGGAGTGCATTTTGGTTTCCGGCGTTTCGGCCCGCGAGAGCATCACCAGGGGAACGCGCGCACCCACGACAATTCCTCCCGATTCGGCCCTGGCAAAATAGACGATGGCGCGGTAGAGGATGTTGGCCGCCTCGATGTCGGGCGCGAGGAAGATATCCGTATTTTCCACGATGGGGCTCGAGATGTTCTTGCGATCCGCGGCGAACTTGCTCAAGGGCGCATCCAAGGCGACGGGGCCTTCGATATAGCAACCCGGAAGTTGTCCGCGTCGATTCATGGCGCACAGCGCGGCGGCATCCACGGTGGCGGGCATCTCGGGGTTCACAAGCTCCAGGGCACACAGCACCGCGATGTTCGGCGTTTGGATGCCGATGGCCTGCGCTACCTGGATCGCGTTGCGGCACAGTTCGGCCTTCTGGGCGAGCGTGGGCGCAATGTTGATGGCGGCATCGGTCAGGAGCATGAGCCGATCGAAGCCCGGCGCCTGAAATACGATCACCTGGCTCAACTGGCGGCCAGTGCGTAGGCCGGCATCCTTATCGAGCACGGCGCGAATCAGGCTGGCGGTGGAGATTTTGCCTTTCATGAGCAGGCCGGCGCGGCCTTCCCGGACCAGGGCGATGGCTTGGCGGATGGCTACCGCGTCGTCCGGCTCGTTGACGATCTGGTCGTCGGCCAGAGCGAAGCCAGCGTCCTTGGCGAGCGCCAGGATGCGGGTCCGGTCGCCCACCAGGATGCCATGAGCCAGATTCAAGTCATGGGCCCGCTTGAGGGCCTCGATCACATCCGGATCGTGGGCAGCGGCCACCGCGATGGTGACCGGACCACGGGCGCGAGCGCCTTCCAGGAGTTGGTCGAAGTTGCGAAACATAGCCGCCTGATAGCCGTATGGCTGAGGCTCAGATCATAACACGCTTCTTTTTGCCGCCGGCGCACACGGATGGCCCCCGACTGGTGCTGGTACAGGGACAGGATCAGGAGTGCCGGCGCGCCACGCTGAGAGCCTGCGCCACGCCTTGTGATATACTCGCCGGGAACCGTCACGGAGAGTGTATGACCGCCAAATCGACGTTGAGAATGATTGCGGCCTCGAGCCTCACGCTCGCCAGCCTAACCGTAGCCCTGCCGGGCTTGTGCCCAGCCCAGTCCGACCAGCCTCAGTATCTCCGGGTGACCACTTACCGTATCAAACCGGATATGGTGCCGGAATGGGAGAGCCTGATCAAGAACGAAATTCTGCCGGCATACAAGAAAGCGGGTGTGTCCGAAATATCCGCTTGGGACACGGCGAACTTCGGCAACGGCAGTGAATACACCATAGCCATTCCGGTCGCCAAGTTCGCGGATATCGACGGGCCCAGCCCACTATCTAAAGCATTGGCGCCGGATGCGCTGGCCAATTTGCTGAGCCGCGCGCGCAAGTGCGTGATCGAGTCGCGCTCAGTCGCAGTCCGCAGCCATCCGGAGTTGAGCATCATGCACGAAATGACAGAGCCGCCCAGCATCGCGATGGTGACTACAACGCACGTGGCGCCGGGACATGGCGCGGATTTCCGAAACTTCCTGAAAAACGACGTCGTACCTGCGTATAAGAAGGCCGAAGTGCAGCAATACTGGGTGTACGAGACGGTGTTCGGCGGCGACGCGAACGAGTTTACCAGCCTGCTGCTATTCAAGAAGTATGCCGATTTTGATGCCGGCCCGCTGCTGGTAAAGGCGCTTGGCCAGGAGGGCTACGAGAAGCTGCAGGGTAAGACCGCAGGGATCGTGGCGTCGACTCAAAGGACCTTGCTTCATTACCGTGCGGATTTGAGCGCGCAGGGCGGGAATTAGCTCAGATCTGCCGTATTAGCACCGCGGCCGCGCCACCGATTAGAACCACACCGACCGGCGCGGCCAAGCGCCGGCCCCACGGCACGTTTTTCTCCAGAGCCATCACCGCTGCCAGCGCCAGCATCCAAGCCACGCTGCCTGTACCGACGGCGAACATCACCAGCATCAGCGACCAGCAGCAGCCGACGCAGTAGATGCCGTGATCGGCGCCCAAGCGGAAAGCCTCGCCCGCGGGGTGGGCGCCGCGCCACCGCGCGATCAGGAAGCTCATCGGCGCACGGCACTTATCGAGACAAGCGTACTTGAGCGATGAGAACTGGTAGACTCCGGCGCCGAGCAGGATCGCGGCGCTGCCCAGCCACGCGTTTCCGGCCAACCACGGGATACCGGCCGCAACCGCCTGGAGTGCCAGGTTCAGCAGGTGAACCAGCAGGCCGAACACGGTCCATACCGCCAGGTATCCTGCAACCAGCAGCCCTATCAGCCAGCCGGCGTAGGGCCGCTCGCCGACCATACGGTGAAACAGGAGGATCAGGGGCGAACTCGTGGGCAGCATCATGGCAATGGTCATCAGGATCCAGCCCGCGACGAAGATCGCGCTCATGGTCCACTGGCTCATGCCCATGTGCGCGGCATGTCCGGAATGCAGGAGAGAATGGCTCAGAGGACCGCGCTCGCCGAGCCACAGCGCGCCCCATGCCAGCACGGCCAGCGAGCCGAGCAGCACCCCGAGAATGCGGTGGTCTTGTACCCTTGACCAGGACATGCCGAAGTCCACCGGCGCGGATCACGCCACGAAGAGAAACGTGCCCTGGATGGCGTTGTGACCTTCGAGATTTACATCCGGGAGGCCGATGCCGCTGGTTTTGCGCCGGTAATGGGAGGCCTTGCTGACATAGGCCGGAGATCCGGGGATGGTCGAGAATACGCTGTCATTCAGCGTGGTAACCCTGTCGCCGGGACCTTTGTACGGAACCATCTCCGCCTCGGCGGCTGTGCCGATCTTGAGGGTGCCCCGGCCCTCTGTCAATCGGAACGTGATGGGCGCGCGCTGGACCGCAACCACCTGGCCGACCAGTTTGGCGAGATCGGCCACCGGTCCACCCAGGCTGCCCGTCCATACGGCCAGCAGGGCCTCTTCTTGCGGTTTGGTCGCACGTTCGTCGACAAAGACGGCGGCGGTCCAATTTCCTAGCAGAATGTTTCCCGGGATGTGCGCCATCAGGGCCAGCGTCAGGCCCGATACATCCGTGCCGTTGATGGTTCCCTTCTTGACGTGGTACGCGACAATGGCGTCGCAGGTGTGGTTGTCGGCGTCTTCGCCGATCCAGCAAGGACACAGAACTCTGCAATCGCAGACTTCCAGCAGGTCTCCTTCAAGATGGTAAGCCATGGTCATACGCTCCGTTGCGAATTTCGGGCGAAATGCCCGATTTGGGGTAGTATACATTAACCGCGCGACGGATGGGCACGCTGGCGGTGTTGTTCAGAATGGGTGGCGCGCGTGGTGCAGGCGGAGTGCGCAAGGATCATGCCGACTCCCGGGACCCCGGTTCATCACCGGAGGATTTGAGCGCGCTGGGCGGGAAGCATACGCGCCCAACAAATCTTGACTCGAATCTCGTAGGGGGCCGCGTCCGCCGCAAGGGCAGCCGGCTTCCCCTTCAGTCCGCTGTATCGAAAGCGGACCGGCGCTACACGTCAAACCGTCCCGGTGCGCGTCTCGCGCCGGTTCGCATCCGAGACAGCCCTTGGGCATTATCGGGCAAGTCTTAGCGCGCGGCAGTTTCGCGGGCAGCGCAATGTTCAAGATCTAGCCTCGCGGCCGGTTTTCTCGTATCCTGAAAAGTATGGAAGCCCAATTCACGCCGGAGCAGCAAGCGCAGCGAGCGCAGATTGCCAGCAAATCAGGGACCGACCCCGAACAACTAGTGAGGGATGCCGCCTTACGCTTGCTTGAGGAGGAAGCCCGCTTCCGCGCAGCCGTTCATGAAGGTATCGCCCAGGCCGACCGTGGCGAGTTCATTGAAGAAGAAGAAATGGACGCCCGCTTCGAGCGGATGTTCCGATCCTAAACCATGCGCATCCGGTGGACGCCAGCCGCCGCCGTGGACCGATATCAGCGATTACCTCAGACAACATCACCCCCACTATCACCGGCCGACCATGCGGAAGCTCTACCAGACCATCCGCGCACTGAAGCAATGGCCGCACCGTGGCCGGCCTGGAAGCGAGGAAGGTACCCGGGAAATTCTGTTTCCGCCCCTGCCCTATGTCGCCGTCTATCGCATCAAAAAGCAGACCATCGAAGTCCTGCGCGTCTATCACAGCGCACAGGAACGGCCTTGAGTTCCAAAACAAGGTCCTGTTGTGCCCTGTTTTGCCCACGCTTGTTCCTCTTTTGCCAGGGGCGCCGCCTCGGGGTACCCGCCCCACACTCTGATTTTCAGTGTATTGTGCTGGCCTCGACAGCCTGTCTAGTCTGTCGCGCTGCGCCGGTCTTAGCCTTCTCACGATCTCCCGGCCGATAGTCCGCTTCGAGATGCCCGGCGAGCTGCGCCTGAGTAAACAATACGGGTTTCGTCTTCATGGCTATGAACCGCGGCGCCTGGTCTGCATAATGCGGTGACTTCTGGTCCACGGTCGCCGAGCCGAACTGATGGATGCTCTCCGACGTCAGCTTACCCGACTTGTCCCAGGTCACGAACATGATGAGGGTGTCGCCGGCGACCGCCGTCAAAGTGCCATCGGGTTGCTTCTCTCCATAGACACCGCGAAAGATATCCGGACCGCCATCGATGGCCATACTGAGTGCGCCGCGGCGGAAGCGGTTCACTTGGCCCCATTCCGGATCGACCCGCCTGAAATGCGTCTTAAGCGTCCGGATAGCCTCCCGTAGCGAATCGATCAACCGTTTGGGCGCCTTGCCTTCCAGCCGGGCGCGGAGCACGGGTTCGATGGTCAGGATGGCGAGCGCCGCGCCGCGATTCGCCACATCCGTTTTGCCATCGTAGCGCTTCAGAACGGCAAGCGCCTGTTGGACATCGGGATCTTTGCCGGGATCGATTGCCACGAGCTCGTTGAAGATCTGCATCTCCTCCGAGCGCTGGCTGTACGTAAGATCGTATTTGTAGGCGTGAAATGCCTCGGCCGTGATCCGCGGGTCCGCCCCGTAGGTCTCGATCGCGCGCCAGCCGCGGTTCGTCATATCGGTTTGAATCCCGAGGGCTGGCGAGAAGTCTTCCGGCTTCAAGTCGCCCCCGGGCGCGGTCGCGTGGAACGGCGTGTTGTTCGAGTTGAAGACGAAACCGGACAGCGGATTCCAGATTTGCGGCTCCTTGTCGAAGGGTAGATAGCTCCGCCAAATCAGGTCGGACCGGTCGCCGGGCAGCACGTCGCGCCAGTCCGGCCCTTCCTTCCGCACCGGAAACGAACCGTTATAGATGTATCCGATATTCCCCTTCTCGTCGGCATACACATAGTTGAGGCTGGGGATCGCCTGAAGCCTCATGGCCGCGCGCCATTCCTCCATATTGGCGGCCTTGTTGAGACGAAAATACTGCAGCGGCGGCCGGATGTCGTTCATGCCGGCGTAGCGGATGGCGAACGCGCCTCGCGCTGTTCTCATGACCGGCCCTTGCTCCGACCACAGCACTTCGCGATGCGCGGGCCAGATCAGGGGCCCCCAGATTTTCACGCGAATCTTGGCGTCGCTCTTCTGGAAGTCGCGCCATTGGCCGTCCAGCCGGTACTGGTTGGGATTTGCCGGATTGACGACCAGTTTGTAGACATCCGCCAGGTGGGGTCCGTTGACGGTGTTTGCCCAACCGAGATGCTGGTTGTGGCCGTGCAGCATGAATGGCGAGCCGGGGAAGAAGCCACCGGCGACGTGCCAGCCTTCTCCGCTGTCGAGCACCGCCTCGTACCAGGAGACTGGACCGGTGTAGGGCTGGTGGGAATTGACCAGCAAGCGCGTGGCGCCATCCGCCGATCGCGACGGCGCTACAGCCACGGCGTTCGATCCAATCGGCAGCCGCATGTCCGCCAGCAGGAAGGGGTCCTTGCCGTTCTTGGAAATGTTGGAAATGCCGTCACTCATTTCCGGACTGGTCACCTTCCGCAACACCTGGTCCAGACCGTAAAAAAAAGGTAGCTTGAAAGTGAACCCGGCCACCACATCCTTGCCAGTGAATGGGAGCAGGCCGCGCATCACCTGGCCGGGATGGAGGGCCGCGTAATAGTTCACACCGTCGGCATACGCCTCCAGCACTTGGCGCAGATCCGGCGGAAGATCGCTTTCATATTTCGCGTCGACCGTCTCCCAGATGCGGAAAAGGTGCACCAGATAGTCGGTGACGGCTGCACTGGGCCCTTCAGCCGCGGCCAACTGGCCTCGGACCGCCAGGGCCACCTGCTGGATAGTGGTGAAATCGTCTTCGCAATGGGCAAAGGCCATGCCGAAAGCGACATCCGCGTCTCTGGGGCCGATCATATGCGGCACGCCGAAGGTATCGCGCTCGATCCGAACGCGATACTGCGCAGCTTTGGCGATCAGACTGGCCGGATCCGGCGGAGCGGGCTGACCCATCCGGTCGGACACGATCAGGAATACGACGGTTGCGAACAATAGCAGCGCGAGTGCGAGAGCGCCGATCTTCACGTAGCGCATGAATGTCTCCTGCCATGGACGGAGGCCCCGATATCATTGAGTGCCCGGCGCGCTCGTCATCAACGAATATTACCGCAAGTAGCCGTTCAGATTGTTGCTCCCGGCACCCGGAGGGTGCGCGACAAGAAAGTGGAGACCGGCGCGATTCATCAACAGTACAGGTGGAATCTGAGCGTATGTGTACGCAAGGTCCAGGTGCCATTGTGGGGCAGCTTGGTTAGCTGCGGCCGATTGTCAATCGGCCACCTGCCGCGTTGGCACCAGACAGCGGCGGTAGCCAACCGCCGCGCAGGCTGCCAGCCTGCCCCACATAACGCCAGCTTCTCCACTTTTATGTCGCGCACCCGCACCCGGAGAGGAGCAACGGCTCGCCGGCCCGGACACACTGGCAGGTTGTGAAAGCAGACCCGGGGATCGCCAGGCCATTGGGAAAGGTCAGTAAAACCGTGCCAATAAAACTGTGCTTGACAGCCCAAGAGCGATGTTTTACAATCTTCCAACAAGAGCGAGCGCTCGTTTTTGTACAGCGCGCGCATGAATATATGCCGAAGCTTTCGGACGACACGGTCGCCAAGAACAAGCTCAAGATCGAACGCGCCGCGCTAAAGCTCTTCACGCGGCAAGGGTTTCACGGCACGACCGTTCGGGAAATCGCCAGGAATACCGGCATATCCATGGGCAAGCTCTATCTTTATTATCCGACCAAGGAAGACATCTTCATCGACCTGGTCCAGCACATGGGGCAAAAGCTGGAAGCCATCCGGCAGAAAGAGCTTCTTCCCCTGATGCAATCGCCCGATCCGGAGACGCTGCGGAAGCTGGGAATGGCGGTCGGCCGCATCGTCTCGGAGAATCTGGACTACTGGCGGCTTATGTACGTCGACGTGGTCGAGTTCCGACATAAGCACTTCATTCACAGCTTTCGTGAAGTTGCCGGAGGGCTGCGCAACTATTCCACTGCTTTGTTTCAAAGGGCGCCGAATCCCTTTCCCGGCGACGTGAACCCGGGGTTTGCCTACGCCAATTTGTACCTGCAGTTTGTCACTTATTTTCTGACGGAGGAGCTCTTCGGCGCCAAGCGCCATCTGGGTGTGAGCGATGAGGAAGCTGTCGATCAGTTTGTCCGTCTGTACACCCGCAGCCGGAAGGATCGAGCTGCGAAGCCGTAATTGCGACACATGGAGTAAATATGGAAATGCGAAGACTGATAACGTTGCTGGCGGCCGCCGGCATTCTCTGCCTGATGCCGACGATTCAGGCGCAGACAGCCACCACCGGCCAAATCGTGGGCGTAGTGACGGATCCAAGCGGAGCCGTTGTGGTGGGCGCAATGATAGCCCTGACTAGCGATGCCGGCGTGCGGCGCGAAACGCAAACCGGCGGCAATGGCCGTTACACGTTTGCCTTGCTCGATCCAGGCATGTATCGGCTCGAAGTGACGGCCAGCGGATTCGGATCGGTCAAAATGGGAGACATCGCCGTCAAGATAACCGAAAGCTCGGTGATCGACGTGGCTCTCAAGGTGGCCGGTTCGCAAACCGTCGTCGCGGTCACGGCCGAACCGCCGCTGGTGCAGACGGAGAGTTCCGCCCGCGGCACGGTCATCGATGAGCGACAGATCAACGAACTGCCGCTGCCGACGCGCAACTTCCAGCAATTGCTGACGCTGACTACGGGGACCTCGGGCTCGATTCAGAACTCTTCCGAGTTAGGACGCGGCGATGCCGCCGTATATGTCAACGGACAGCGTGCGCTTTCCAACAATGTGGTGATCAATGGCGTCGATGCGAACTCCATCGGCACGGGGTCGACGCCCAATCTCGCGGTCCCGTCGATCGACTCGCTACAGGAGTTCATCGTGCAGACCAGTATGTACGATGCGTCGCAGGGCCGCAACGCGGGTGGCGCGGTGGCCGCGGTCACCAAGTCCGGCACCAACAGCTTCCATGGCGATCTCTACGAGTTCCTGAGGAATACCAAGCTGGATGCCAACAATTTCTTCCTGAACGAAGAAGGCACGCCGCGGCCGACTTACGACCGCAACCAGTTTGGCGCGACTCTGGGCGGTCCGGTTGTCAAGGATCGCGCCTGGTTCTTTATCTCCTACCAGGGTACCCGCGAAGTCAATGGCACTTCATTGACCAACTCGCTCTCGACGGTGTTCCTGCCGGCCTATTTGGGGCCGCAACGCGACTCCGCATCTCTGGCCGCCCTTTCGGTATGTTATGGCTTGGGCGGGTACGTCGATCCCGTCGCCTCAGCCATTCTGCAGGCTAAGCTTCCCAACGGGCAGTATATGATTCCCGCGGCCCCAGGCGTCACTAACACCGGCGCCGGTTGCACGCCGGGGCAGCCGGGCAACCCGGTCCGCGACACGATTCCCTCCAACTCGACCTTTAAGGAAGACCAGTTCAACACTAATCTGGACATCCGCCTGAATGATGCGAACCGGCTGTTCGGCAAGTTCTTCTATGCTACTAACCGCACTAATCAGGCACTCTACGATACCTTTGGCGATGGAAATGCGCTGCAGGCGCCCGGCTGGCCGGCCGAGGAGGACATCGCCCAGCGCCTGCTTTCGGTGGGGGTGTCTTCGGTGATCACACCCCGCTTGCTGAATGAAGTCCGATTCGGCTGGAGCAATATTTACGGCCCCGGCAATCCGTCTCAACCGATCACTTCCTCGCAGTTGGGAATTGAGTCGCCCTTAAGTAGCCTGTTCCCCGGGATGCCGACATTATCGTTCACGAACATGTTTACGCTGGGGCCGTCCCCATTGGGCATCAATTACGCGGCGACCAATACGTACAGTGCCGGCGATATGATGACGTGGACGAGGGGCCGGCATACCATCAAATTCGGCGGCGAATACAAGCGGCAGGAGTTGGATGCTCCGTATTTCGATGTATTCCCCAACGGAGAACTCTTCTACCTGGGCTTTAGCGGCAACGTCTTCGAAGACTTTCTCTCTGGCCTTTCCGGGTTATCCGTAATTGGCTCGGGCACCAACAGCATCCACAACCGCGCCAACGACTTTTCGGCCTTCTTCCAAGACGATTGGAAAGTCACTTCCCGGCTTACCTTGAACTTGGGGCTGCGCTACGACTATTTCGGTCCCACCACGGAGACCGATGGACATTTTGTTGGCTTCGAACCATCGAGTGCCACCACCGTTCCTCTGGCCGTGCCGGGGCTTGGCCTTGCTTGTCCGGCCACGTTGAGCACCTGCGGCTCGGTTGTCACCGGTGGCTTCGTCCAGGCGGGTAACGGAAACTTGCCTGGAATCCCCAAAGTTGGCGATGGCTTGGTGAACCCCGACTACAAGAACTTCGGGCCGAGGTTGGGCTTCGCTTACCGGGTGACAAACAGCGACAAGGTAGTCCTGCGCGGTGGTTACGGCGTCTTTTATGACCGGCCCAACATGCGGCTATATAACAGCCAATTGTTCAACATGCCATACGAAATGCTGGCTACGGCGCTGGCCACCCCGAACGAAAACCCATTCGTGCAGGTTCCGCAACCCAGCGCTTTCCCGCTGAATCTCAGCAACGCCACAATCTTCCCCTTCGGAGGATATCCGGCTATCCTGCCGGTGACATTGCTCGGCAAAACCGGACCAGTCGCTACGGCCACTCCAGTTCCGGCCACGGGGATCTATCCGGACCTGAAGGACTGGGCCATCCCTTACGTGCAGTCTTTCAATATGGGGGTGCAATGGAGTTTCTCCAATAACTGGTTGCTGGATGTGGGCTATGTCGGCTCGGAAGGGCGCAGGTTTCCACGCCTATATTCGTTCAATCAGGCGGATTCGCCAGCGCTCGCCGGACTATACGCGGTGGGAAGCCTGGGCGGACCTTTGTTCCCCGGCTTCGCCAATCTGACGGCCCCCGGATTGGGGAGCTTCCTGATGGAAAGCAATTCCGAATCCAATTACAACTCTCTCCAGGTGACGGTAAACAAGCGGCTCTCCAAGGGCCTGCAAATGCTCCTCAGCTACACTTACTCGCACTCGCTGGACGACTACTCTGGGAGTAATGTAAGCGATATCTCGCTAATCCCGGGCAACATGGTCAACGAGCAGAACTATGGCTCCTCGGATTTCGACCGGCGGCATCGCTTC
>JBEKUO010000128.1:0-16410 GCA_049514955.1 Bryobacteraceae bacterium
GACGGCCGCTCCCACCTTGCCGGACGTGGTCTGCGTTTCCACGAACGGGCCCAGACCTACAGACAGGCTGAAGACCGTGCCATCGCCGCTGGCCCCGCCATCGTAGGTTGTGCCGTAGAAGGCCCCATTGGTGGCCTGCACCAGCGCGGCGTTGGGGAATTCGCCGTCCGCGCAGCCGCTTTGTGAAGGCGCTAACGGCATTGAACCTTGACGATTCGCTCGCGGATGCACACACCTCGCTGGCTTTCGTGGAAATGCATTACGAATGGAAGTTTCGAGAGGCTGAGCGGGGATTCAAGCGCGCCATCGACCTCGACCCCAATTATTCTATCGCCCACCAGTGGTACGTATTCGACCTCGTGGCGATGGGACGGCTGGACGAAGCTGTCGCCGAAATAGAGCGCGCTCGTCAGACCGATCCGTTGTCGGCAATCGTCAATACCGACGCGGCGGAGATCCTATACTTCGATCGCAACTACGACGAGGCCCTCCGGCAGGCTATGCCGGTCAGGTTGGTCGTGTTTGGGTCTCAAAAAGAGTACGAGCCATACCGGATCAACGAGTTTGCTACAGCCTATTACCATCAGATTGCCGACCGCGACTATATCGTGATGAGCCACGGCGGTGCGGATACCTTTCCGATCGCCGTACACGAATACGTCCATCTCCTAGTAAGACATTTTGGCCTCAAGTTACCGCCGTGGCTCAATGAAGGGCTGGCGGAGTTGTACTCCACTCTCAAGCCCATGGGCGGCAAGATCCTGGTCGGCGATTTGATTCCGGGCCGCCAACGTGCGCTGCTCCAGGATAGATGGGTTCTCCTGGCGGTCATATTCACGATAGGCACAGTGAATACCATGCACTCTATTGAACCGTAAAACTCTTCGTGGTGGTGAAAGAACCGTTAGCCGTCGTGACGCTCACCGGGCCGGTGGTCGCCTCGGCCGGAACAGTAACCCGGACAGAATGAACCGAGGTAACCAGGACGTCGGTTGCCAGCACCCCATTGAAGGCGACCGACGTAGCGCCCAGAAGATAGTTCCCCCACAGGGTCACGGTTTGGCTCACTGGGCCGGAAGATGGGTACAATCCCGAGACGACTGGCAGGGGTTTGGGCAGCCCAAAGTCGATGCTGAACACGCAACCGATTCCGGGGTAGGCGCCGCCGATCGGCGTGACGCCGTAGAGCTTACCGTCCATCCCTTCGACAAGTTGGCAGGGGCATGCGCCTTGCGAGCCATTCGAGGCCAACTGGTAAGCACTTGAAAGCTGCTTGGTCGCCAGATTGTAGCGGAAAATAGTGTTATAGTCGGTGCTGCCGTAGATATTGCCGTCGGTGGCCTGCATCAGCGTCTCCGGCGCGGACATGCCTGTGGCCGGGAAGCTCGCCAGGGCTGTCAGCTGCCCAGCAAGGGTGGCCTGGTAGATCTGCCCTCGGTTGTTCGCGCCCCCGCCGTGGAACAAGCCATAGAGGTTGCCGTCGGAGCCGGCAATCAGGGGCACGGTGCGGCCAGTCGCTGGAAATGTGGGAAAGGTCAGGAGTTGGGAGTAGGCGCCGCCTTGGGTGAACCGGTAGATGAAGCCACCTTGGTTTTGCCAATCGCCGTGCTGTTGATTGCCGACTCCGTAAATGTTTCCGTCGGGACCGTAGACAATATTGGTCCCGACTGGATAGCCTTCAGCCGTGGAAAACTGGTGTAGAATTGTAGTCTTGCCGGCCTCCGTGATCCGTGCGAAACCGTAAACGGGCACGGTCTGGGTGGCCATCGCGACAATGTCGTAAAGTTGATCCTGGGGCACGACTATTGTTTCCCATGCGGAACCCCAGGTTCCAGGTAACGAGTATTGCTTCTCATTTTGGCCTGAGGGGCTGAGCGAGAAATAGAAGTAGTAGTTGGCGGCGACGGTCGACCCGCTCAAAAAGCCTGGGCCGTAAACGACTCCATTGGTGCCCTGGACCAGCACATTCGCAATAGTGCTTGGCGCAAGTGAGTAGATCACCTTATAGGTTGCGTTACTGGCAACGGTGACAATCGTGGCACCCCAACTGCCGCCTTCCCTGGCGGTGAGAACGCAGAATACGCCCGGGGAGACTTCGAACATCGTTGTCGGGTTTCCCCCAGGAGTTGTCAGCGGCGGGCTGTAGAGAAGCGTGTAAACCGGTGCTTGGCCTGCCGTGCTCGTTGCCGCCCAGACTGATGCGAGCAGTAAGGCTAGCGGCAGTGATTTCGTAAACATGCTTTATTCCGGGCAAGTGCTGAAGACGATGATGCCGCTTTCAATAGCGCCTGTCACTCCGCCGGCGGTCGGGCAGTTGCTGTAGGTGTTTCCATTCTTGATGGTGCACACCGTTGGGACATAGGCGGCACCGTTTGCCAGCGTCGGCTCGGTGAAAGAGGTGGCATACCATCCGGTGGCTGGCGCGCTTGAACAGTGCTGGTGGTTATAGCTGTCCCATTCATACGTCAGTTGGGGGCTGGTCGTGCTTATTTGATATGCATACAGCGTTCCCCAGATGTAACTGGTGGGTGAAGTCGCCAAGTTCGGTTGCGGCACAATACCCCACAACGTAGCCGCGGTGGTGCCGTTGGCAGCAATAGCCATCGGGGTGCCCCCCGCTGAGTGCACGTTGGCGGGGGGAAAGTTGAGGAATTGGCCGCAGTTTCCGGAGGTCAGGCACGGATCGAAGGTCGGGATCCCATTTCCAGTCGTACCGCTAACAGGAAAGGTGTACGATGTTGTAGGGCTGGTTGCGAATGTCCCTTTATACACCTCCACCGACTCATTGATTGGCCAGACCACCAGCAGGTCGTTCCAGAACGCCATCTCGTGTACCTCGTCGCAGGACGTGGTTGTATGTGTCCAGGTGCTGTCGTTGTTTATGGGACAGATACCCTGGTTAACGCAGGTTCGCCCAGCTAGGCTGGCGGAAGCGGAGCTGCCATGGATGCCAGCGGCCTGCCCGCCAATTTCGCTTCCACGGCCAACGCCTTGGAGTTGCTGGCCTTCTCGGCCAACGACGCGCTGCTGGTGGTGGATGACTTTGCCCCCACGGGAGGACCTGTGCCTACCGCAAATTCGATCTGCCGCCGAAAGCGGCTGGCACATAGCGCTTGCCAAACCGGGTGCCCGGGCCACGCTTCGTCGGAACAAGGGAGGAGCACGAGAAGAGATTTTGCGATCGAAGGGCGTGATGTTGTGTCGGGCAGCAAGAATTGGCGAAGCTGTCCTGGGTAGCAAATTGCGGCGAGGACCGCTAAATTCAGGCTGCCTGCCGCTCATAGCGGTGGTGAAGACCGCCAACTTGCGGGATCGCAATGACTGTGGGTCTCGGAAACCTTGATCTGATTGATACAGTGGAGGTTGATCTTCTTCCGCCGATTCTCGCCCGCCGTCTCATTATCGTCGGTGCCCTCGATCATGAAATTGTTGCCCTCCCGCGCCTGGCCGTTCACTTCGGTTTGCAACGAACTGGACGCGTTGAAGAATTGCGAGTGCTGCTCCTGCACGGGCGCAACCCCCGGCGCGAGGGTCAAAAGGCTTTGGAAGTTGCGTCGCGCTGATCAAGGGAGCGTTAACCTGGAAGGGAACGTTGCTCGAAAGCGTGGCGCTCGGCGTGACCACTTGGGCGGTTCCGGTGGTCGCGCCGACCGGCACAGTTGTGGTGATTTCGGAGGCGGAGACCACGGTGAAAGTTGCTGCAGTGCCGTTAAAAGTGACGCTGGTCGAGCCCGTCAGGCCCGTCCCCAGAATCTTGACGGCTGCCCCCACCTTGCCGGAAGTGGGCAATGTCCTCACGAACGGGCCTAAGCCTACAGATAATGTGAAGATCGTGCCGTCGCCATAGGCCCCGCCGTACTCTGTTGTCCCGTAGAAAGTTCCGTTGGTGTCCTGAACGAGCCCTGCGTAGGGGTACTGGCCGTCCGTGCATCCGCTTTGGGCGCAGAAGCTGTAGAGCGTCGTCAGCGTACCGCCTGGGGTCATTTCGAAGACCGTCCCATAGCCGTAGGCCCCGCCATACTCGGTTGTCCCGTAGAGGTCGCCGTTCGTGGCCTGAATCAGCCCCGCGTAGGGCCCGCTGCCGTCCGTGCACCCGCTTTGGGAGCAGAAGCTGTAGAGCGTCCTCAGCGCACCACTTGGGGTGATTTTAAACACTGTGCCGTGGCCGGAGGCCCCGCCAGCGGACGTTGTCCCGTAGAAGTCCCCGTTGGTGGCCTGGACGAGCCCCGCGTAGGGGTACTGGCCGTCCGTGCACCCGCTTTGGGAGCAGAAGCTGTGTAGCGTCGTCAGCTTGCCCCCCGTTGTGATTTTGAAGACCGTCCCTACGCCGCTGCTGCCCGACGTTGTCCCGTAGAAGTCCCCATTGGTGGCCTGGATCAGCCCCGCATCGGGGTATTGGCCGTCCGTGCATCCGCTTTGGGCGCAGAAGCTGTAGAGCGTCGTCAGCTTGCCCCCCGTTGTGATTTTGAAGACCGTGCCAGCGGCGTTGGCCCCGCCTCCGTCCGTCGTCCCGTAGAAGTTCCCATTGGCGGCCTGGACGAGCCCGGCGTCAGGGAGCCCGCCGTCCGTGCACCCGCTTTGGGAGCAGAAGCTGTAGAGCGTCCTCAGCGCACCACTTGGGGTGATTTTGAAGACAGTGCCATCATCCTTGGCCCCGCCCCCAAAATATGTTGTCCCGTAGAAGTCGCCGTTCGTGGCCTGAATCAGCCCCGCGTAGGGCCTGCTGCCGTCCGTGCACCCGCTTTGGGAGCAGAAGCTGTAGAACGTCGTCAGCGTACCACTTGGGGTGATTTTGAAGACCGTGCCAGCGGCGTTGGCCCCGCCTAATCCGGTTGTCCCGTAGAGGTCCCCGTTCGTGGCCTGGACCAACGCAGCCACGGGGTTCTCGCCTTCGCCGTCCGTGCCATCTAAGCTGTGCAGTGTGGTGAAGGTCTGCGCATGCAGGACAATCGCCGTGGTTGCGCTCAGGGCGAAAACAGCGCACGCCCTCTTCCCCCAGCTCAGTTTGCCTAACGCGTTAACGATTCGTTTCATCGATGCGCTCCCTTTGTGGACGGGGCGGGTTCCCCTTTTCTCGCCTCGCAACCGTGAATTATCTCACAATGGTAGAGATACCGGCGCGAAACCTGGAGGCGCACGCCGTTAGGTTTGCCCAATGACCAAGCTCTCCCGAGCCGCCTCGACGGCCTCCTTGGTCACTGCTTGCAGGGCGTTGAATTCGAGAATTCGTTCAATTTGAGTGAGCATACGGTTCAACAGGCGGAAGTTGCCGCCCGTGATTCGGATGATCGCCGCCACTGTTTCCGCGTCCAACGGCTGCGGTGGAAGACAGACGCCAGGTGGCGCCCAACGCCGGTCCAACAATTCGCGAACCTCCGCGGCGGCCAAAGGCCGAAACTCGTGGACGAAGCCGATACGGGAGTAGAACTGCGGGTATCGTGCCAGTTTTTTCTCAAGTCCGGGCATGCCAATCAGGATGACCCCAATCTCCCCGGCATCGAAGATCGCGCGCACCTGTTCGAGGCTCGCGATTCGAAGACGGTCCGCCTCGTCGATCAGAATGAGCGTGGTCGGGTCGATGATTTGCAATTCCTTCTCGGAGTACTCCCTTGCAACGTGACCTTGGCTGGGGTTCTGGAATCGGCCCGGAAAACCAGTCGTATTCGCACAGGATTTTTGCCTGGTGCTCATCATCCCCCGTGGAGACGCGGAGATCTTCATCGACGTCTCCAAGATCTTGGAAGCGCGGATCGTCAAAACTCGCTCTAGTCCGCCGCCGGCAGGCCCTTCCGACAGGGTTTGCGAAAATGAGGCTGGCGTGATGTCCTCGAAGACCTCTTGATGGGTTATTTTCTTTCCGTTCTCTTCGCGGTCCTCTCTGTACACCAGCCTGCCGCGCTCCCACTTGGCTACACTTTTTGAAAGCTGGCAGCCCCGTGGATTGGTGCTGTCGCACCACACGAATCGTAGACCTTGCAAATCCGCATCCCACCAGAACGTGACGAAACCATAGATTTCGCCCCGAGCATTCTTCTCATGGTATTCCTCGATGACCGAGTAGCCACCCGGGCCCGGTCGCCACACCTCGATACCCTCGCCTGCTCCGCCATTCGGTGCCTCTTTAGTTGGTGCATACTCGGCCTTGATCGCCCAAGTGCCGAGCATCACATTCTGGATTTCTGGACCAGGCATCTTAAGCTTCAAAGCTGGCGGCAGGGATAGCTGATTGCCGGATTGATTCGAGAGCAAGCTCGGGGACTTCTTCTCGTCCTGTCCGCGCGCGGCTGAGGCACACATTGCCCATATAATCGTGATAGTAATCAAGTGATGCAGACCGGGTTTGCGGTACATCCTGAGACGGTACAAGGTGAATATTGTACCAGCCTGAGCAAGACTTAGTTTTAGCTGCTACTCGCCCGCCCTCATCAACGCGCTGAGCAAATTACGCGCCGACCGCGCGAAATCAGAGATTGCCTGATTATTGAACCGTGAAATTCTGAGCGGTGGTGAAGTTGCCGTTGGCCGTGGTGACTGTCACGGGCCCCGTGGTCGCGCCGGCGGGCACGGTGACCAGAATGGACTGGACCGAGGTGGAGACGGCGCTGACGGCGGGCGTACCGTTGAAGGCGACGGAGGTCGCGCCGAGCAGGTAGTTGCCCCACAGGATGACCTTTCGGCCGACCGCGCCTGACGGGGGGAATATCCCGGAGACCAGCGGCAGGGGCTTGGGCAGGCCGAGATCGAGACTGAAGACAATGCCGAGGCCGGTTGGGCCGGATTTGAGACACTACCGTTATATACATCCAGGCTTTCATATTCTTCTCCTTGATCGTTTCTGAAAAATGGTGATTCAGGCCTGCCCGGAACCGAATCGCCGTTAAGAACTTGCACCAACTTCACACGCGGAGCGGACATGGGGAAACCGATACGCGTCCAGCCCAGCGAGAACAGCCACGTGGCCCGGTTAATTCCCCGGCACCGCTGCCTGTGAGGGAACGCGATAGGGTCGCCCGAGCCGGTTGCGGAACCAAGTCACTGGGCCGACGCGTGTTTCGCTGCCCTGCTCCGTCGTCGCGGGGTGCAGTACGGGCGCCGCATTGTTCCGGCTGACCGCGATTCTTGCCTCGCAAGCGTCGTCGCACTCGCCGTCCGGGACCAGCAAAACCGCATGCTCGTCGCCATTCGGCAGAAACCCGGTGACGGCAATCTCCCCGTTGTCATTGATGTCATAAGGGTCGGTGACTACGAACTCGGATACGGGGAACACGAGGTCGTTCAGGTCGACCATGGGGCCGCCCTTCTCCCACAGAAAGGCGTGGAAAGTTCCGTCGTCGATCTCCGAATGGCCCACGATCTGCCCCTGTGAGTTAATGGCAAACGCCTTGCTGCTCTGGCCAAGGTTCCCCAGATCGGTCATCACGCCGTTCCTCCATAGAAAACCGTCGTGTGTCAGCGAGCCTGTTAAATCCGAATCGCCAACCACCTCGCCGGTATCGTTGATCCAGAGGGCTTCTGCGTTGTCTCCTCCCAGCGTGCCCAAATCCCTAATCGGCGATCCGCGATGCCATAAGAACGGGTGGTATGTCTGGTCTCCCGCCAGGTTCGAGCTGCCGACGACCTGGCCTCCGCTATTTATGACATTAGGGACACCGTATGTGCCGCTCGTTATGCTATCACCCTCGGTCTGAGATAAACAAGGACCCTGTGGCACGGAGGGGGTACTATCATCGGGCTTCAACAGCGCGCAGCGGATTCCCGCAGCCGCCGAGACCAAACGGATCGATGACTTTCCAATCGGCGGTATCCCGACGACGAGTAGGACCATGCTCGCCCGCTCCGCGCGGCTCCGCCGCTACGGCAATTGCGTTGCACCTGCCAGGGCGGGAGCTTCGGCTTGGCGCGCCGCGCGCCAGCGCCGCACGCCCGCCGCTCCGAGAGCCAACGCGGGTACGCCGGTCCGCGCGGACGCGGCGGTGTACGCCTCTTCGTCCCCGTCGAGCGCCCTGCCCCGGTATCCCGCGGGAATCTGTCGGCCGGAGGTTTCGTAGGCATAGCTGACCAGAGTCACGTTGGGACCGCCGAGACCACCTGGAAGGGTGACGCTGAGGTGCGCCCATCCGTAGACTGGGTGCGGAAGCTCGCCGCCCTTGAACCTAAATAGCAGGTATCGGTCGGTGGAGTTGAAATTGGTGAACTGCGAACCGAAGCCAATAGTTTGCGAGCTTTTGGTTCGGGCTGAAGCGCGGAATCGGACTGCATCATCCGGCTCTCGTACCTCACGGCATTGGGTTTTTCTCATAACGTCGGGTCAACCGCCGAACCTTCAATGTCAGAAAGATCGTGTATGCGAGCAGGGCAATGGTCGAGATGGTTCCGAGCTTCAGCGAATAGGGCTGCCATCCTGTGTTGCTCAACTGCGATGCGTTGACAAAGAACCCGATCGCCGAAGCGCCAGGCCGCACAGATCGGGAAAAGATAGCGGGCTGCCTGAAGGGGAACGGACCAGAAGCCCGACGTGCGGCCTGCGTCCTCCCAACTCAGCAGGTGGGGATATGTTTCGCCGGTCCCCGGCGTAATCTTCGTTAACAGCATCCTTATTCGAGGCGCAATGACCCTGCTGATATGCTCACTGATGTGGAACACGACGTTCACATAGTGCAGTTGTGTCCACGCAATCAGATAAAAGCCATACGAGGCCAACAGGAAGAGATAGGCTGCGCGGTACTGGATAATGAAGGGTGCGCCGGCGATGAGAATTCCGGCGGCTGTCAGCGTCAGACTCGTGGCTAAGTGCGATGCAGAAAGTGTCGCAGCCAGACGAGAGCGCGCTCCGCGGCGGTTCGGGCAAGCGGCCGGCGCGCTGCGTGCCGACAGCCGCTTCGGCGATGGCTGGATCGACCAAGGGTGCGCTACCGCAGCCAGAATCCGCCGCGCCCCGCCCGCGCCCGCCCCACGCCGGCGGAAACTCTGCGAGCGCTTCGGCGGCACGCACGCGAGGCGCCGGGCTGCTTGCGTAAGGCGTTCGTGCGACCAGGGCGCGTTAAGCGGCGGTTTGGGCAAGCCGCCGACGCGCTCCGTGTCGGCAGCCGCCTCGGTGACGGCTGGAGCGACCAAGGGCGCTACCGCAGCCAGAACTCGCCGCCCCGCACGCGCTCGACCCACGCACGCGGAGATCTTGCGAGCGCTTCGGCGGGCGCCCCCGTGAGGCGGCGGGTGGCTTGCGAAGGGAGTTCTTGCGCCGCCAGACGTGGACGCGTTCCGCGGCGGTGCGGGCAACCCGCCGGTGCGCTCCGTGTCAGCAGTCGCCGCCGCGATGGCTGGATCGACCAAGCGTGCGCAATGGCAGGCAGAACCGTCCGCCCGCACGCGCTCGCCCGCGCCGGCGGGAATCCTGCGAGCGCTCCGGGCGGCACGTGGCGCTGTCCTGCGGTGCGTTTCAAATAACTGGGCTGGGCCGGTCCCCCAGCCGCACTTGTATATATTCAGCTTTAAATATCTGATTAACATTAAATAGTATTGTGGCCGCCCCTGTGGTCAAGGTAATATCGCGTTTTATGATGGATATGACGTTGAGCGATTTAAGGCGTGAACCTCGTCTGCGCGTGGAGGTTCCCGTGTCGGCCGTTGTGCTGGGCGATCCAGACATCCGCTTTCAGTGTCAGTTGGTAGACGTCTCAGAGTCGGGCGCCCGGCTTCTCATGTCCGGCCCAGTCCCCATGGACGCTGTTATCAAAATCGAATGGGCGGAGCATTTCCTGCTGGGCAGTCCTCGTTATATCAAACGTACGTCCAGCGGCTACTTCGTCGGCTTACAACTCAACGGATGTAGTCAATGGCACGGCAAAGCATCAGTCTCGCCAGCGGTTTGTGCCGGCAGGCATGCCCCCCCTCCGATGGGTTTAAGCGTTTCCCTCCACTCCTGAAGGCTTTGTGGCCGCATCTGGAGAAAGGAAATCTACCGAGGTTGTCCATGCTAAGAGCCGTTGATCTGGTCGCCTGGGTATTTCCGCTCTTCGGCGCCGTCCTGGTCTTAAGAGGAGACCACGTCCTTTTCATTGCGGCCGGGTCTGTGGCTGGCTGTACGTTCGAGCGCATCGCAGGAGATATCCGAATGCGGGTGGACCAGGACCGGAAGATACGACAGACCGACAGCAAACTGATCGCACGGATGCGCGCACTCGACGAGTAGACGAATCGTAGTCCAGCAGCCAAATGCACGGTCGCGCGGCGGTAGCTGCTTATACGCGAGCCAAAACTCGCCTCGCCCGCACGCGCCCGATCCCCGCCGGCGGGAATTCCGCGAGGGCTTCGCGGGGCCCGCCCGCGAAGCGGCGGCTGCTTGCGTAACGCGTTCCTGCGCAGCCAGACGCGGGCGCGTTCCGCGGCGGTGCGGGCAAGCCGCCGGTGCGCGCCGGGTCGGCAGTCGCTTCGGCGATAGCTGGATCGACCAAGGGTGCTCTCACGCCAGCCTGAACTCGGCCGCCCGCACTCGCTCGATCCACGCCGGCGGAAATTCTGCGTGCGCTTCGGGCGGGCCTGCCCGCGTGACGGCGTGCTGGTTGCGTAAGGCGTTCGTGTGCAGCCAGACGAGCGCGCGTTCAGCGGCGGTTCGGGCAAGCCGCCGGTGCGCGCCCTGTCGGCAGCCGCCTCGGCGATAGCTGGATCGACCAAGGCGCCACGGCAGCCCGAACTGCGTCCGCCCGCCCGCGCTCGCCCCACGCCGGCGGAGATTTTGCCGGTGCGCACCGTGTCGGCGTCGCTTCGTCGATGGCTGGATCGACCAAGGGAGAGCGAGGATCCTCCATAATCGGTTCGCACCGGCCCCCCGGCCGGGGCGTAACGAATCGCCTTGATCGATCACTATCAAGAAGGGGCGGTTCGTGTCAGAGGGTGATGCTTCAAATCGCGGGCCTCAGCCGGAACTCAGAGCCGAGAAATTGGCCGTTGCCATTCATGCGGTCCTTCTGGGATCGCCGTCTATATTGGATCGCCTTGTATACCTCGCGTCGCTCCAGAGCCCCGTCATGCACAGCGATTTCTACCAGCAGTTCACTGCTTTGGGTTACAGCGGCACCGGCATCAATAAAGCCTTGCTGAGAGAGCACCGCACGATCTTCGCAGACTGGCTCAGCCTGAGCCTGGAACAAAAACTGGCAGACCTGGAAGAGTGCGCCTCGCTCTGGGGCATGCGTACAGTGGATGTGGCGCACGACTGGCTTACGCCTCCGAAAAGCGATATGCTCATCCCCCTCGGCGCCTTGGCACCGGAGGTAGAACTGTTCCACAGCGATCTGCAATTGCTTCTGCCGATCGTGCTGGCGCAGAAAACGTAACGGCCCTCCTCACGTCGCCAAACCGAACGCGTATTATCGCGCGACCATGGCGTCGTGCTGGCTTCCCCTCCTGTTCCAACAGGGCCTCCGTCCGTCTCACGATCTCCGAGGGCGTCACCATTGGGTGCTAAACCTCGCAGCCCCAGGCCCCGGCGCCGCCGCGTATGACCCCTGTGCTTTCGATGTGGCGCGGGCGCGTTCCGCGGCAGTTCGGGCAAGCTGCCGGTGCGCTCCGCGTCGGCGATAGCTTGATGGGCCAAGGGCAAGCTCACGGCAGCCGAAACCGGCCCGGCGCGCACGCGCTTCATCCGCGCCGGCGGAAATTCGGCGAACGCTTCGGCGGGCACGGCCGCGAGGCGGCGCGTTTTGCTTGCGTAAGGCGTTCGTGCGGGGGCCAGACGAGGGCGCGTTCAGCGGCGGCTCGGGCAAGCTGCCAGTGCGCTCTGTGTCGGCAGTCGCTTCGGCGATGGCTAGATCGACCAAGGGCGCGCTACGACAGCCAGAACGCGCCCGCCGCGCACGGGCTCGCCCCACGTCAATCGTGGTTCTCACAGGGACCGAAGAAGTTTTGCTACCGGATGGGTTCCTGGTGCAATAGGTGTCCGACGGGGCGAGACGGCGGCAGGCAATGGGCGGCCACGACGCCGGAGCGCAGTTCCGCGCTAAGGACAACATGGGCCGCGACGGCGTTGTCCACCAATATCGGTAGCCTCCGACGGGCTTAATCCATTAGCTTTCGTATCATGTATGTGTACTGGAAAGCGTACGTCTCGGCTTGTTCTTTCGGATCGGCGCCCGTTCCATGGCCCCCTTCAGTAATTTCCTGAAAGAAGAATGGCTTCTTCATCGCTTCCATCTTGGCGGCGAATTTCCGCGCGTGCACCGGGCCGACGCGGTCGTCTTTGGAAGTCGTCAGGATCAGCGGTTCGGGATAGTCCACATTCGGCTTGAGCTGGTGGTATGGAGAGATGGATTCGAGGAACGCCCGCTCTTCCGGCACCGAAACCGATCCGTATTCGCCCGCCCACGAGGCCCCGGCGGCAATGTGCTCGAACCCGAGCATATCGAGAAGCGGGATTTCAATGATAATCGCGTTCCACATCTCCGGATGCTGTGTCATTTCGACGCCCATCAGCAGACCGCCATTTGAGCCACCCAGGATCCCCAGCCGACGCGGCGACGTGATGCGCCGCGTGACGAGATCCTTCCCCACCGCGGCGAAATCATCGTAGATGCACTGGCGGTGGGTCTTCAAGCCGGCTTCGTGCCAAGCCGGGCCGAACTCGCCGCCGCCGCGGATGTTCGCTAGTACATAGACACCGCCGCGCTCCAGCCACAGCTTACCAATCGTGGCGGAATAATCTGGTTTCTCGGAAATCTGAAAACCTCCATAGGCGTAGAGCAGCGTCGGGTTGTTCCCGTCGAAACGCATATCCTTCCGGCGAACCACGAAGTACGGAACCTTGGTTCCGTCTTTCGACGTTGCCGAAAGTTGCTCTACAACCAGAGGCGATGCATCGAACTGAGGCGGCAGAACCTTGGCCTCTTTCAGGGTACCCGCCGCCGCGTCGCCTAACAAGAGCGAGGAAGGTGTGAGGAAGCCTGTGACCGACAGGAAGAACCTTTCGTCAGACCAGTTCGCTGTAACCAGAGACACTGCGCGATTGTCGGGCACGGCCAGTTGCTGGCCCTTCCACTGTCCGTCGGGCATAAGCGAGTAGGTATAAGCCCGGCCTTGCACATTCTGAAGCGTAGTCAAAAGTAAGTAGTTGCGCGTCGTCTCTATGCTCTCCAGAAACTCGGTAGAAGTCGGCGCGAACACCGACGACGGCTTCGGATGCATCGGATCCTTCTTGAAGTCGGCGAAATCGAGAGCCACCAGCGATCCCGCGACGAAGTTCTTGCCATCCTGTTCCGGCTTCCAGTCTTCATTCAGGTAAACGATTAACCGACCCTTCAGCAGCGCCGCAATGCGCCCCTTCAAGGGTAACCCGGTCTGCTTTACCGTGCCCGCATCCAAGAGAAAAGTCTGTGCCTGGAAAAAGTTCAAAGCGCGTATCAGAAATGTGGCCTGAAGGCCGTTCATGTCGTGCAACGTCGCGTGCCCGACACCGTTGTCTGACTCCGTTCCGCGGTACACCTCGGTTGCTTGATGGAGCGGCTGACCGCGCTTCCACGCCTTCACGATGAATGGGTATCCAGACTTCGTCATTGTGCCCGAGCCCCAATCACGTGCAACCAATAAGGTGTCTTTGTCGAGCCATGTCACGCCCTGCTTGGACCGTGGCAGAACGAAACCGCCTCGGACGAACTCCCCCGTCTTCAGATTGAACTCGCGCATGGTGACCGCATCCTCGCCGCCGGCAGAGAACTGGATCATGCAAAGTTCCTCTCCAGGATAGAGGCAGCTGCGTCCTCCCGAAACCCACTTCTCGTTGTCTTGTTTGCCGAGCGCTTCGAAATCAATCAGCGTTTGCCAGTGCGGACGCGGAGTCAGGTAATCGCTTACCGAGGTCCGGCGCAGAATGCCCCGGGGATGAACGGCGTCCTGCCAATCGTTATAGATGTCATTGCCGCGAATGTCGGGCATCTGCAATCGTTCGGGGGACTCGATCACTTTGAGCGCGGCAACTTGGAGAGTTGCGAAGCGCGGATCGTTCTTGAGGACGGCGGCACTGCGTTCATTCTGGGCCTTCACCCAGCTCATGGAGCGTTCGCCCGTGACGTCTTCGAGCCACTGATACGGGTCAGGAGGCAGAGAAGGACTTTGAGCGGCGGCATGCCGGAGAGTCACGATAGCAGTGAGCGCAAGGACCAAAGTGTGAATGTTTCGCCTCGTTCGCGGCATCAGTACACCTCAATCGTGGTTATGCAATGGGACTCATCATTTTCGCATTTTTTGGGACGCTTCGACGGCCGCTGGAGCAGCAGATGGGTGATGCCTTCCCGCGCGGGCCAAACTCGGCGCGCACTTCGGCGAGCGCCCGCGAGGCGCCGTGCTGCTTGCGTAAGGCGTTCATACGGGGGGCCATCCTTCGCACGCACTGCGAGATAACTACGGCAGGAACTTTGCCCGCCCGCACGCCCAATCCACGCCGGCGGAAACCCCGCGAGCGCTTCGCGTGACACGACCGAGGCGGCGGGCTGCTTGCGTAGGCGTTCGTGCGCTGCCAGACGAGGGCGCGTTCATTTTCCAGCGATGCCGCAGCCTGACCGGCCCATGCGGCCAGAACCGTAGGCTGCCGGAGCGCGGAGTGTTTGATCGCCCACCTCGACGCTGCTCGCACGGCGTGCGAGTGTCCGGAACCATTGAGGCCGCAAAATCTTCCGTTAAATCGTAATTGCAACTCAGTTGCTGATACATCCTTACCATCCATTGGCGTATTGCGTATTCTGGATCGTTGATGCAACTGAATTGCAATGCATACCATTTAGCTTGCCGGGGACTAGTAGGCTGGTTCCGGCCACTCGTCCTCGCCGCAGTGCTGCTCTTTCTGCCCGTCGCCTGGGCTGGCGAAGGGCCGTTTTTTATCACGTACACCCACCAGATGGAAGAACCCGGCAACCTAGAGCTGGCCAGCAAGAATCTGGCGGGTCAACCGGATGGTGGGAACATGTTCCTGGGCGGCGCCACTGAATTCGAATACGGCGCCAAGGCTTGGTGGACCACTGAACTGTACCTAGATGCGCAAGGGACGAATGGCCAAGGCGCATTGTTCACAGGCTATCGATGGGAAAACCGCTTTCGCCTGTTGCCCCGCGAGCACTGGATCAATCCCGTGCTGTATGTGGAATTCGAAAACATCAACGGCGCGGACAAAACCATGCTGGAAGTTGTCGGGCACGACGGCCAGGACGATCTTACCAGCCCTAACCATGAGGCGCGAACCGACAAGCAGCGGGAAATTGAGACCAAGTTGATACTGAGCAGCCATTTTCGGGGCTGGACGATTGCGGAGAATATCATAGCGGAGAAGAACATCCGGCACGCGCCATATGAGTTCGGTTATGCGGCGGGCGTCAGTCGGCCCCTGGCGCTGTTTGCGCGGCCCGATCCTTGCAACCTATGCGCGGAGAACTTCGAGGTGGGTGTCGAAGGGTATGGCGGCCTAGGAACGCACAACGATTTTGGCTTGCATGATACATCGCATTACTTAGCGCCCACGCTTGCCTGGAATCTGGCGAACGGGCCGACCTTGAGATTCTCCGCCGGTTTTGGATTGACCCGCACGAGCGCCCGTTTTCTACTGCGGTTTGGCGTCTCGTACGAGATCGCGCAAGTCGGCCGCGCAGTGCGCAAGCTATTAGGAGGAGACCGCTCTTGAAGAGCCTTTGGCAGGCGGGCACTTGCATATTGGTGGCTGCGGCGGCGCTGGCAGGAAGTCTCGTCGAACGGGTACCCGCGCAGGCCGCAAACTGCAGTAATCCGCTGGAAAACAGTGAGCCGGTGCGGCGGGCCGGCGCCAAACTGTACGCGCGGGAGTGCGCTGCGTGCCACGGATCGAATCGCGACGGGATCGGAAAAGCGCCGCCGCTCAACCAGGCCGAAGTCTACGCGGCACCGCCCGGCGTGCTTTTCTGGGTCTTGCGCAATGGATCACTGCAGCGTGGCATGCCGTCGTTCGCGCACTTGCCCGAGCCGCAGCGTTGGCAGATCATCACCTTTATACGCAGTCAGAATCGATCCAGTAAATCGCAGCCGGACGATAATCCAAAGTAGCTACAGATAACGCACAACGCCGTTATCAATTCCCGCCGCCGGGAGAACTGCCGAGATCCGAATCGCGTTTCCCGTCTCCCGTGTGTGAGACTATACTTAACGAACCGGATCGCGTTGTTTATGACCTCCAGTGTCGGCAGCCGCCTCGGCGATCGCATCGACCAGCGGCGAGCTACCACAGCCAGAACAGCCCGCCGCGCCCGCGCTCGATCCACGCCGGCGGAAATGCTGCGAGCGCCTCGAGCGGCACGCCGGACGAGGCGGCGTGCCGATTGCGTTAAGCGTTCCTGCGCAGCCGGACGCGGGCGCGTTCCCCGGTTCGGGCAAGCGCCCGTGCGCGCCGTGTCGGGCAGTCGC
>JBEKUO010000129.1:0-12917 GCA_049514955.1 Bryobacteraceae bacterium
ATTTCTAGTTAATAAGTACCAGTATGTTGCGGCGATGAGAACTCCTCGGGCCACGCCCGCGGGAGCGAAGCCTCCTGGTGTGCACGTAGCGCCAACTCAGTCCTGTTCGTCACTTTGAGTTTCCGGAAGATATGATGGAGATACTCTTTTACCGTGCCCTCGGTAAGGCATAACTCGTATGCAATTTCCTTATTTGTCTTCGCCTGGCCGATTAGATCCACGATCTGTTGTTCACGGAACGAGAGTTGGCGGTTCGCGGCTGGCATGCGGACCGGCGCTTTAGGCTTGCGGCAAGTATGGCAAAGATATTCCCTTCCGAAGGTAAGGAACCGACTTCCACAGCGGGCACAACTTCGGGACGAAGAGGGCAGCAGGGGATTTTGGGTCATTTTGGTTTCGAACACTGATTTCTTGCCTCAGTTCCGGTTTTCGTTCTATTTTCAGTTACTGCGCATGCTGGACCGAGATTGCCGGGTTCACGCCAGCTTCGCTTTGAATTGTGAGCTTAGGCACTAGCAAACAAGCTGCCAACCAGCTCGCAGTTTTACGTATCGTCCTATAACCTGTTTAAAATAAGCTGCTTAGACGGTACCATGCGAAATTTTGGCGAGTGCACGCGCAGCCGAGTACCTGAAGATTTTACAATGCTTTACCGGACCGTATACCCCGAATATTCCCAACACCTCTCCGTAGTGGTGCTGATGTGCCCTTCTAGGCAGAGCCATTAAAATCATACGTCTTGGTCCGCGAATGACTTAACTCGCTGCTCGGGAAGCGGCGGA
Organism: Bryobacteraceae bacterium; assembly: GCA_049514955.1. Lineage (GTDB taxonomy): Bacteria > Acidobacteriota > Terriglobia > Bryobacterales > Bryobacteraceae > Bog-159. Next base: position 783 of record JBEKUO010000129.1, read on the forward strand.
ATCGCCGAATCGATGGCGGTGGTTCGACCCTAACCAGGATCAGAGATCTTCAGGGCGAAGCCCAGTGTCCTTCCCGGTCTTGGAGAACGCGGCTGGGCCAACTTCTTCGCCGTCGTGAAAGCAGAATGTGAAGTTGGACGAGGGTCGCAGAGACTCTCTTGCCTTAGTGGCGCGCCAGGTGCTCACGCGGCAAATAGGACTTTAGCGGTTAGGGGACCTCCTCGCCGCCCTCGATCATGTCAGCAATACCTGAAGGGCTATCGACTTCACCTTTCGCACCGCCTCTTCGTCGCTGGCGCCACAGGCCATCACCCTGGAAGGTCGGGCACTGAGGCTAGGATTCGGCCATCCTCCTCCCGGTCCAGTTCGACACGGATTGGCTGTATCTCAACCATTGCTCTACCTCATCATCGTGTCCCGAGAGTCCTCTAACTGACATTCGCCTGGAGCGGCCGCCCAGTGCCCCCGTAAATCGCGCGCACGGCGCTGCGAACGTATTGTTCGTCGGTCAAGCCCTCCACCGCGCCTTCCGGAAATTCGACCAGCGCGCGAAAGTAGCCAGCCAACTCCCCGAATAGTTCCACGCGCGCGGGTGGCTCGTAGCCGTCGCGCGACGCCAGGGCCGCGACCGCAATGCGCACCGCTTGCGGATCGACGCGGCTGCGCAGCCGTGCGGCCAGGTGTGGAAAGGCCAGCAGAGAATTGTATTTGGCCGGGGCGATGTGTTCCACGTCGGGTTCCAACAGCTTGGCTTCCCGCAGCACCACGGTGTTCGCCGCCAGGTCTCCGAGCCGCTGGCCCTTGCGGCTGAGCAGGCAGGCCACTACTCCCACCAGATACGCAAGCGGCAGCATGTCGATCGCGCGAATCAGGTTGCGCAGCACCACTTGCGCCGGACGCAAGTGCAGGCCCTGCGCATCCACCACGCGCAAACCGAACAGGCGCTTACCCAGGGTTTGCCCTCGCCAGTACCATTCGAAAGCCATGCCATATGCCATGGACGCCACGAAGTAGAGCAGACCGGCCAGGGCATTGGCCCAGTCCACGCCCAGCACCGCGAGCGTTCCGGAGGCTTTTCCAATCGCGAAGGAAACGGCCAGGATGACCGCGCCGTCCACACTCCACGCCAGCCCCCGCAAAACCGGCGTGGCCAACTGAAGTGAGAACACCACGCCTTCGGGAGTCTCGATGCGCAACGACGATGTACGGGCCGGGCTCATGCGCGTCCTACCCGGCTGAGGAACAGAGATAACGCCGCCAATTCCAATGTGCCGAAGGCGATCTTGAGGCTGTAGGGAAGCACTGGCTGATGATATTGGGAAACGAACGCTTCGACGATGCCGGCCCACACCAGCAGGCCTGCGGCGCCCATCGCGAGCGCCAGCAGGTCGGGTCCCACGGCGCGCAGCCGGTCCGCGCGGGAGACCCTCTTGCCCCAGCCAATCAGAGCGCCGGCCAGCACCAGTCCGGCTTGGCCGCCCACCAGAATCGCCGGAATCTCAATGGCGCCGTGGGGCAGCAGCCAGCCCGCCAGGAATTGCCCGTAACCCGCGCCCACGTAGTCCGCCGCAACGGCGCCCAGGATCACGCCGTTGTAGAACAGCAGAATCACCGTGCCCACTCCCCAGGTGATGCCGGCGGCCAGCGTCAGGAAAGTGACGCGAATGTTGTGAGTCATGAGATCTGCCGAGAAGGAGGCCTTGCGGCCGTGCAGCCGGTCGAACTTGGCGCTTCCGGCGCTCTCCTCTTGGGCCACGCGTTTTGCGGGCGTTTCCTGCAGCCCCTGAAATGGCATGAGCACCGCTTTTGCCTCCGGATCGGTGCGTATGGCAAACCAGCCGAAAGCGCATCCCGCGATCGTCAAGGCCACTGCCAGGCGGAACGCGCCCATATGGCGGCGGAAGGCCCGCGGGAAGGCCGCTACACCCGCGCGCCAGCGGACCTTCCCGGACCGCGCGCGGGTTTCGTGGATCTCGGCATACGCCCGCGAGACCAGCGATTCGACGTACGCGCGCAATTGCGGCTCGGTGGCGAAGGTATCCAGGCGCACCAGGTCCGCCGAGCACCTCTCGTATAGGTAATGGAGCCGCTCTACTTCCGGGATCGACAGTCGCCAGCCCGGCTCCACGCGCAGTTTGTCGAGCATCGCCTGCAATTCGTTCCAATACACTCGTTCCGCGGTGACGAATCGCGGCAGGTCGAGAATCACAGCAACTGCCTCCGCTTGATCTCGAGGTATGCCGCGGTTGCCTGGGCTTTGATGTTCTGCCGCTCGAAGACGTTCACGCGCACCCCTTGATTGTGCAACGCGATCTGCGAGGCGCGCTCCGCGATGACGAAGCGCGGCAGGTCCAGAATCACAGCAACTGCCTCCGCTTGATTTCGAGATACGCCGCGGTAGCCTGGGCCTTGATGTTCTGCCGGTCGACGACGGTCAAGCGCACGCCTTGATTGTGCAGCGCGATCTGCAGTTCTCGCATCTTGTTCCACAGCATCTGCCCGGCCAGAGCCTGGTACGCGGTCGCCAAATCGGCCGGCGGATCGCCCTGAAAAAGCGGCTGCGATCCGGCAGTGCCCATTACATTCACCAGCACCAGGTGCCGGCGCGCGATGAGCCGGACCTCGCGTTCGAAGGTCTCGGCCAACAGTGGATCGTCCAGCGAGGTAAAGAAGACGACCAGCGAGCGGCGGCGCAGGTTGAGCTGCATACTGGTGAACAACTCGCGAAAATCGGGACTGACGCGGCGCGTTTGCAGATTGTATATCGCCTCGCGACACAAACGGAAATGGTCCATCCCGCCGCGCGCGGGCACCAGGCGGTGCGGGCGGTCGCTGAAGGTAATCAGCCCGAAGCGGTCGCCCTGGCGCTGAGCGGCGAGCGCCACGTGCAGCGCCGCTGTCACGTAGCTTTCCAGAATCTGTTCCCGCGCCGATAGCCGGGAAGCATCGATCGCCACGTAGACTTCCTGCGCGTGCTCGACCTGGTAGACCTTCACCGCCGGCATGCGGTGGCGGGCGGTGGCTTTCCAGTGTATATCCTCATAGCTGTCGCCCGGCATGTAGTCGCGCAACCTTTCGAATTCCCGGCCCTTTCCGACCTGGCGGTGCACCCGCATTCCGGCATTGGGCGCCCGCAGAAACAGCGCCGCCGTCGCTTTGTCGCGCAGGTTCGGATAGACCCGCAAATTGCACTCGACGGCTACACGCGCGTGCGCCAGCCAGAGGCCCAGCGGCGAGGGAGTTTCCACGTGCAGCTCGCGCAACGCATGATCGCCGCGCCGGGTTCCCGTGCACGGCCATTCGATCGCCGATCTGCCTGGCGGTAACATGACGCTCTCCGTCAGCCGTTCGGATTCGACGCCATCGGGCATCACCACGCCAGTTCGCAAAGCTAGCGCACGAGGCGAGCGATTCTCGAACGCGATCGCGAGATTCGCCGGGACATCTTTGGTGAGGCGCAGAAGCTCTGGGGTCCGCGCGCGCAGTGCTCCGGCCCGTTGTTGGCCCAGGACCGCATCCACCGCGCTCGCGGCGAAACAGATCGCCAGGATTCCCGCGCAGGGCAGAGCTAAGCCAGGCACGATGCCGGCCAGCGTGGCCAAGGGCAACACGATCAGAGCCGCGGCGAGCAGGAGGCGGGAGCCCGGCACGATCATCGCGGCACCGGCACCTCATGCAGAATGCGATCCAGCACTTCGCCCGTGCGCACGCCCTCCAGCTCCGATTCGGGCCGCAACAACAGGCGATGTTCGAGCGCCGGCAAAGCGATCGAGCGCACATCGTCGGGGCTGACGAAATCGCGGCCGCTCAGCGCCGCCCATGCCCGGCTGCCTGCCAGCAAAGCTTGCGTGGCGCGGGGGCCGGCGCCGAACAGGATGCTATCGTCGGTGCGCGTGCGCCGCACCACCTCCACCACGTACTCCACAAGCTGGTCTGTCACCTGAATGAGCTGCAACGCGCCGCGCAACTCGCCGAGCTCCTGCTCGGAAAGGCACTGTTGGACTTCACCGCGCCGCAGCACCTCTTCGGGCGCATGCTCGTCCAGGCTGCGCCGCGCCAGGTCCAGTTCCTCCTCGCGCTGCGGCCAGGTCATCGAGATCTTGAGCATGAAGCGGTCCTTCTGCGCCTCCGGCAATGGATACGTCCCTTCCGATTCGATGGGATTCTGCGTGGCGAACACGGTGAAGTTCGGCGAGAGGCGATGCGTTTCGCGATCGATGGTCACGGTGCGCTCCTGCATGGCCTGGAGCAGCGCCGATTGCGTCTTCGCCGGCGCGCGATTGATCTCGTCGGCCAGCAGGAAGGCGGTGAAGACCGGGCCCTTGATCAGCGAGAATTCGTGACGCTCGAAATTGAAGACGTTGGTTCCCGTAATGTCGGCGGGCATCAGGTCGGGAGTAAACTGTATGCGGTTGAACTCGCAGCCCATGACGCGGGCGAGCGTGCGCGTGAGCAGCGTTTTGGCAAGCCCCGGCACGCCTTCGACTAGCGCATGTTGATTCGAGAGGATGACCACCAGGGACTGGCGGATCACATCCTGCTGGCCGATGATCACCTTGCGGATCTCGGTTGTAACGCGCTCGATGGCCGCCTGGAATTGATCGAGAGTCAAATTGCTCCTTTCGTGGCGCAGGCTCTCAGCCTGCCGCGCCGACACTCTTGTCGGCGCCTCCGCTTTTCGCATGCAGAATAGCCTGTATCTCGCGCAAGGCTTCCGCCGGGCGATCCGCCAACTTACGGACCGCCGCCTCGGCTTCCATCAGCCGTCCCGATGGAATCTCACGTGAGTGGCTCTTCCGCCATGCCTGCCAACACGCAAGCACCAGCCGGTCCGGCGCAATATGCCGGCGCAAGAGCGTGACCAGGCCGGAGACCGATGTCCGGCCGAAGACTTTCTCCGTGGGGGCCACACTCGAAACCGGCGGGAAGCCGGAAGCGTTTCGCCAGATGAACAGCACCGTGCACAGCGCCAGCCCAAGCGCCAGGCCGTGCAGCCGGAATCTACGCGCCAGCGCCACGACGCTCCCGCTCTCGACGATGCCGAAGTGCGCTTCATCAAACAGAATCCGCGTAGGCGGGCCAGTCGTTTGCGGGCGAATGATGCCCGTGAGCAGCGCGGTCTGCCGAGCCTCGGCGACGGCCTTGTTGCCGAACAGCCGGCCGGCAGCCACCAGCACGATGCTTCCCTTTCCGAAAGCCTTCTCGACCACCAGCGGGCCCTGCGCGCTCGGTTTCAAAACCTCCCAATTCTTCGCCGCGGCGAAATACAGGATGTCGTTGCCATCCTTGTCGAAATCCAGGCCGAACCGGACGCCCCATAACTTCTCGAGCGCGGTCTGCCGCGGCGGCGCGCGCCCGGAGCCTGGCCCCATGCTAAGCACCAGGCGGTTGCCGCGCGCGGCGAATTCTTCGAATGTGCGCAGGTCCGCGGGCGATTGCATGGCGAAGGCGCGCGGCTCCAGCCCCAGAAGTAAGACCGTGCTGTCGCGATCCAGCAGGCGCTCCAGCGGCCGGTAACTGCGGATGGCCGTCACGCCAGGCAGCCGGCTCAGGCTTTCGAAAATCAGCTTGGCGCCGGCCGGGTCGCTGCGCAGCGTGGAGTATGCCGGATAGACATCGCCGGCGGCATACTGCAGCTCACAGAGATACCAAACGCCCCCGCCGAAAACAGCCGCCAGCAAGACCAGCAGCAGTATCGAACCGGACTTCTTCATGCCGCGATCTCCGCCTGCGCCATCTCGTCTTTCATCTGCAGGAGACGCTGCCGGAATATCTCAGTGTCGCCCGCCGAGACCGCGTGCATGCCATACCAGGCGCGCTCGAAGCTGGCGACGTTTTCAGTAAACAACGAGCACGCCTCCGGAAATGCGCGCGCCCTGCGCCGGACTTCCAGCTCGTACTCGCGGTTCGTCTTGCCGGGGTGAATGCCGATCCAATCTCCTTGCCCCAGCCACGCCAGGTTCGCCAGATACAGAGCCCGCAGCGCGGAACGGAAATCCTCCTGGAGTTCGCAGCTCTCGGCCAGCGCCATCCAGCGGTCTTCCGGAAGCTGATCGGCCAGCAGATGCTCGTCCTGCAAGCTGATGGGCGCACTCGTGGCGCCGATGATGTGCGCCAGTTTCAGGGTGCGGGCCCGCCGTAAGCGCCACGCGATCAGCGCCGCCAATCCCAACAACGCGGCAATCAGAAGGTACAGGCTCCAGTGCAACGCGGCGCCCGGCGGCGCGGCGGGATCTGTGTTGGATGGGCGGTCGAACTTGTCCCGCAGCCAGTCCACCAGCCGGTCGATGGCCTTCCCCACGCTGCGTAGGGCTTGTTTGGCGTGGTCCACGATGCGATCGGTTACAGCCACCAACCTGGGGACATTGGCAGCCCGCCCGGTTCCGGACGGCGCCGTTTGCCAGCCGTATTCCGGCGAGCGCAGAGTCTCCTTGATGGATCGATCCAAATTCTCGGGCGTGACTTGCGCCGCGCATGGAGCGCACAGCAGCAACAGCATGACAGCAACGACCAACAGGTTTCGGGAAGAGTTGGAAGGCTGCAGGCCTGCCCCACTAAGCCGTAGAGCGGCGCGCAAGTCTTCGCCGGTTTCGCGCGATTCCAACTGAAAGCAGCGTACACAATAGACGGCTTGGATGAACGGATCGAACGCGATCCAGGCCAGTGCCAGCACCGCGAGCCAGAACAGCGAATTGCTTACGAAATAGATCCCGCTGCGGCTGAAGACCGATTCATACCCCGTGAGGATGCGGACGAGCTGCGGCAGAAGCGCCATCATAATCGCTAGATTCAACGAAAGAACTGCATACAGGATGGCCAGGATAAGAAGAACGACCCAGCTCTGCCGTTGTTCGACGCCTGCGAGCTTGCGCGCCCGGGCGATGAGCCGCGCCAAGTCGAGATCTTCGTGGCCGGCCAGCACCGCGGCGTAGCGGTAGAAGTCCACAATCCAGGCAAGCGGCAGTGTGATCGAAACGGCCAGCGGCAGAGCCAGCAGCTTGGTTCCGCCGCAGACTGCCTGGCTCGAAACCAGCCGCCAGATACGCCGCCGCGACCACGGCAAAGCCGGACGGCGCCCCAGTTGACGTTCGACGCGCCCCGCGAATACGGCGCGCCAGCAATTCATCCAGAGGAGCAGACCCGCCAGCGCCAGTGACTCCATCGCGCAGGCCGCATCCGATTCGCGCGGGCCGGTCATGTCGTTCGAGAAAACGAGCAGGCCCAGTGCGAAGGGCACGCTGCCGATCCAGTGATAGACCAATGTCGCCAGCGGAGCAGCCCTGAGCGTATGCACGGCCTGCTCGAGGAGATCGATGGCGCTCGCCCGCGCTAACGCAGAAGCCATGTCTGCTCCACACGGGCCGTGATTTCCATCAGAATCTCGCCACCGATGTAGAAGATCATCCATGCGAGAAAGAAGCTGCCCAAGGCCGCCACGGGCGTAAGCAGCGCGCGGGCGCGGTGGCTGCGTGCTGGAGCTGCTCGCGCAAGGGCCAGTAAGCATGCCGCGCAGAGGAGCCGCGATTCGTGCTCCGTGACGCACTCGCGGCAGAAATGGCGGCCGCAGGAGGGACAACGGCACACCGCTTCCCGCAGCTCATGATTCCAGCAGCGCTGATGAATGAGGAGGCCCGTCATCCCGTCTGCCCGGTAATAACCGGGGGTGGCTCAGGTTCGGTCGATTTGAAGGATAGCACGACTCCCACGATGGCTAGCAGCGCGAGCCCGGCGCTGTAGACGGGACGGATCCTGGGCGACAGCGGATGAGACGATGTCACGATCGGTCGCTGAGCTCCGGCACGGGCGGCTGCAAGGGAATCGACAAGCATTCCCACGTACGCGACGCCGCCTATGAATAACAAGGCCACCATCGCCAGTCTCTGGATGGCGGTCCGCAGTATGCCGCGATGGTGTTGTACGAAGATCCAGATCGCGCTCGCGAGCTGGAGCGCGGTGAGACCGGCCGATAAACCCGTGAGCAGCGGTTTCGCCGGGACGTTCCACATGACCGCTACCGCATCGGCGAAGATGCTGGCCAGGAAGATATCGGAAGCCAGCGTACGGCTGCGCATCGCCACACGCCGGCTGCCTGCACGCGCCTGAACGGCTGCCCCCCCCGGCCCGAGCGGTCGAAAATCGGCCGCTTCCGCCCAGCTTTCCGTAAAAGTGCCCTGCACTTGCGCGATCCGCTGCTCCAACTCCGCGAGCGCCTTGCGCGCCGTCCAGGTGCGGTAAAGCGACGGCAGATCCTCGCGGCTGACCGCGGTATAAAGCCGGCATGTGCAACTGTGCGCGGCGCAAACGTAAATCCAGACGGCTGTCAGCAATGCGAGGGATAGCCAAAGCCAGTTCGTGAGACCCGGTGCCCGCACGCGCAGAAACAGGATCGCGATAAGGAGCAAAGCGCCCGTCCCCAGCGCGCGCGTCGAGACCAGATAGCGTGGAACCCTGGTGATGACAATCGCCTGAATATCGCGAAAATAGAACCGCTTGTACTGCTCTTGGAATCGATCGGACCTCACCGATAACAGATGGTCCGCGGCGGTCCACAGGCTTGCTGAAAAGATGAAGCCGCGGCGGCGCCCGGGAAGCTTGCGATAGCGCTGGCGGTCATCGGCCAAAGTCACGCCCTCGCCTTCAGCAGGAAATAGGCCGTGCCCCACACCCATCCCGCGATTTCGCCCAAAGCGATCAGGATGGCTAACGCTGAGCGCCATCGCACGCGCCGCACCAGGCTCAACGGACGGTTCCAATAGCGTATCGCCAGGTATAGCGCGACTGGCGCGGAAAGGGCCGTGAACGGCCACAGCAGGAGAGGGGCCGCCGCCACGGTCAGCGCGATGGAATCGTACAAGGTGCGCGAATTATCCAACTCGGCCGCCGGGGCCTTGAAATCGCGCGCCGCGAAGCACGACGGACACCACACTCCCCCTTTGAAATCCACCGCGCAGAGCTGGCAAACAAACCGGCCGCAGTGGCCGCATGCGCCTACCGCCCGCTTTCCGGGATGATCGAAGCAGGTAGCCTCGCCCTCCGCCGCCGGCTCAGTCGCCACCGGAGCGGTCTCGGCAAAGAGCGCCGGAAAAACCCGCACGGTGCTTGAGGCGCCGCATTCCGGACACAGCGCTGCGTCCTGCCGCGCGAGTTCCCACTTGGGCAGCGGCCGTTCACAACGGTTGCACGGGATGGACATCGCCGGCGGCTACTTCCCCACCTTGATCACGCGCGTATCGCAGAGCATGTCGTGCAAGGCCCGTTTCTGTGCATCGAATCCCGCCATGATGTAACCGATGAGGAGGATGACCCCACTCAATATTTTCGCGAAGTAGCGGCCCACCGCGCGTCCCAGCGATACCGGGCCTCCATCGGAGCGAACCACTTTTAAATCGAGCGCCATCTTGCCGGGAGTCGCCCCAAAGCGGCTGATGAACACGCCCTCGTAAGTGGCTCCAATAACCATGCCGATGAGATACTGGAGACCCATGGCCATTAACATCACATCGGTGCGACCGCTTAATAGAAACCGCGCCAGCGGCAACTACACGACCATCCCTACGACGAAGAGGATGACGGAATCGATCAGGATGGCGAGGGCACGAATCCAGAAGCCGGCGTACGTGAAGGTGGCCGCGGCAGGGACTCCTTCGCGGAGTTTCTGGGCGTAGGCGTTCTTACAATTCGCGCAGATGAGCCGGTCGCCGAAGCGCGCAAGCTCATCCGGATGCCAGGGCTGGCCGCATTCCGAGCAGTATTGAATAGGAGCCGTCGCGTCCATTTGAAGCGATTGTAGCAGCGCGTGGCAGCGTATGGCAGAAGACTGAATACGGATCGCCCGCTCGCCGCTTCGCCCGCTCGCCCGCTCGAAACATCGACGCATTTTGTCGATGTTGGCGCACTGTGCGCGCCAGCCACCGCTTGCCAAAATCGCTCGGTCGCGCCATAGTTAGAGTCCGGAAGATCATCCTTATGGAACTGGAAATTCTCCGCTCCCCCGTGCGCTTTCTGCGCCACATGCTCGGCGCGCTGCCCCAGGAGCGCGCGCTCCTCGAATTCGAATCCTGGTGGGAAACCGAGGGCCGGAGCATCTCGGATGCCACCGATCGCGCCGGCACGCCCTGGTTGCGCATGTTCGACCGCGGCGGACGTCGCGTGGACGAGGTCCTGTTCGCGCCCGAATACTGGCGCGCGCTGCGCCATGGATACCGCGCCGGCGTGGTCTGGCGCGCCTTCGAGGAAGAGTCGCTGTTGACTTGCGCGCTGCTCGATTACATCACCTGCTTTTACGATCCAGGACTCACCTGCCCTTACGTGATTTCTCTGGCCACCGCCGTGGCACTCGATCAGCACGGCAGCGAGGCGCTGAAGGCGCGGTTCCTGCCGCACTTGTTATGCAAAGACGACCGGGTCTGGCAAGGCGCCACCTGGATGACCGAGATCAAAGGCGGCTCCGATCTGGGGGCCAACGTCGAGACCGTGGCGCGGCCTGCCGGAGATCGCTGGCTGCTCACCGGCGACAAGTATTTCGCAAGCAACGCCGGCGCGGATCTGGCGGTGGTGGCAGCGCGGCCCGAAGGCGCGCCGCACAACGTGCGCGGCCTGGCCCTGTTCCTGCTGCCGAGGCGCCGCGAAAACGGAGAGCTGAACTACACTATCCGGCGTCTGAAAGATAAGACGGCCACGCGTTCGGTGCCCACTGGGGAGATCGAACTGCGCGATAGCGAAGCCTGGCTGCTCGGCTCCCGGGAGCACGGCGTGCATCTCATCCTCGAGGTCCTGAACCTCTCGCGCGCGACGAACTCGGTCGGCAGCGCCGCCATCGCCCAACGCGCCCTGGCCGAGGCGGCCGGCTTCGCCCAGCAACGCATCGCTTTCGGCAAGCCGGTCCTCCAGCATCCGCTGCTGCGCAAGCAGTTCGACGAGCACGTGGAAACGCTGCAGGATGCTTTCGCGCTCGGCTGGGAGAGTGTCGTGAGGCTCAACGAGGTGTGGCGCGAGAAGATGCCCTACTCGGACCGCTATCGCCTTTTTCGCCTGATCGCGCACCTGGCGAAATATTGGACTTCGGACGTGGCGCCGGACATCGCCCGGTGGGCCATGGAGGTGCACGGCGCGCTCGGCGTCCTGGCGGAATTCCCGGTGGAGCGCTGGTTCCGGGAGGCAATGGTCCTAACCATTTGGGAGGGCACCTGCCATCGCCAGATTCTGGACGGCCTGGAGGTGATGGAACGCAAGGGCGCGCATCGCCTGTTGTTCGACCATCTGCGCGCGACTGCCGATCCGTCAGGTCTCGAAGACATGCGCCGCAGCGTGGAAGCCCACTTGGCATTGCCGCAGGCGCAGCGGGAGGCCGGCGCGGAAGAGATGTTCCGCGACTTGGCGATGTTCATGGCGCGCGCCGTGCGACATGCGGCGGTGCCTGTGGGGGTGTAGCGTGGAGCGGATCGGGATTCCAAATTGCTGCCCGACTGCCTCTCCACGCCACGCGACAACCGTCGAGCAGCTCGGCGGGTAAGCCTTTCACGAACAATTTGATAGTGCGCTGACATTTAGCGGACCACTAACAAGTTGGTTTCGGTCATAAAAATTCTATATGATCGAATGGATCGAAGGATCTTCGCAAGCCGATCTGCTGGCTTGGAGACAGCCCTGACCGCCTGCGACGGTTCCCCGAAGCGGCGCGCCGGGATGCCGGCTATCAGTTGAGCTTGATTCAGGCCGGACGTCGTGCGAAGGACTGGAAACCGATGCCACTTGTTGGGACCGGCGTGATCGAGGTGCGAATTCATTTGGAGAGTGAGTACAGGGTCTTCTACCTGGCGAAGTTCGAGGAAGCCGTTTACGTGTTGCACGCCTTCGTCAAGAAGAGCCAGAAGTCATCTTCGCTCGACATTGCGTTGGGCAGGAAGCGCTATCGTGAACTGCTGGAAAGGCGGAAGTGATGCGGGTCACCAAAGGTAATGAGAATGTTTTTGTGGATTGCGGATTTCCACCAGCCGAAGCCGAGAACCTCCGTATGCGAGCCGAGATGATGATTGCCCTGAGCGGCTATATCCAGGACAGAAAGATCAGTCAAGCCAGCGCCGCCAAGATCATGGGCGTTTCGCAGCCCAGGATTTCCGACCTGATGCGCGGTAA
>JBEKUO010000130.1:0-23738 GCA_049514955.1 Bryobacteraceae bacterium
GGCACCCCCGCAAGCGTGTGGACAGGCCGTCGAGGGAGGGCGCCGGCAGGAGTGCCGACGCGGCACGCAAGAGTGCGTGCGCCACGCCCTGACCACGGAAGTCTGTGAGAAATGCGGGCTAAACATCGCTGGTAACTATTTCACCAGAACGTCGACAGTGACCGTAGTCGTACTCGTTACGCCTCCGCCCGTGCCTGTTATCGTAATCTTGTGGTTTCCGAGCGCGGCCTTACCCACCTTGACTGTCATGGTCGACGTCCCTGAGCCGGGCGCCGGTATGGGGTTAGGGCTGAAGGTCACCGTGTCCCCGGTTCCCTCTCCTGAAGCAGACAAGGTAATCGCGGCGTTGAAACCGCCGGAAATAGTCGCGGTGATCGTGGAGGTTCCGGAACTACCCCTGTCCACGCTAATCGACGAGGGCGAAGCGGAAAGGCTGAAGCTGGGACTCGACGAGCTTCCGGTAAGTGCGTTGAGAAGGTTGGCCCCGTTGGGACTGCCCCAGCCGGTCGCCAAATCGTAGCCGGTGGTTGCCGAGTAGCCATTGCTGCCGCTGGTAATGTCGTGGAAATCGGTGTCATAGCTCGAGCTCAAACCAATCGTATAAAGGGCCGGATTGATGAAGCCGAGCGTCTTGCCGGTGTTAGCGAATTCCTGTTGATTGGCGAGAGCCAGGTAGCCCGCCCACATGGGCGCCGCGAAACTGGTTCCACCGTAATCGTTGGCAGTGCAGGTGGTTTGGTCGGCACAGACGTAGAAAGTAAAATTCGCGTTGGCCGAAACGTCCGGGCCGTTGCGATAGGTTTTCGAGCAACTGGAACAGCCGGCGGCCGCGGCCGTCTGCCATGAGGGAATCGCAAACTTGTTCGGCGAAATTCCGCCGCCGCCGTCGGACCACGCGGTTTCTGAAGCCCAGGGGCCGCCCGCGCTGCTGGTCTCCAGGTCCGTCCCGCCCACCGACGTTAGATACACATCGTCTGCCGGCCAAATCCTGGAATCACGCCCAGTCGCCGTCCACTTGCCGCTGTCGCCGGCTGCCTGAAACAGATTCTGACCCTGTGCCGCGAACTCTTCAAAGTACGGGTTGTCCGTATTGGGGTCCGCCGGGGTCCACGTCCACGAAGAGCTCAATTGCGCATTCAACGGACTGGCCGTAGCCATCGCGTTGAAAATGGCGGAATCGGTGGATCCCACGTACATCACCAGGCTGGACATGCCCGGGGCCATGCCAAGCGCCTGAGTCATATCGATGGTCTGTTCGGTGTCGTCACAACTCGGGTAGGTACAGCTCGTGCTAGTTCCGTCCGTAGACAAGAGAGTTACAGGGACATTGTTGGTTTGGCTCGCGTTCGTGTAATACGTGTTGAGGTCGGCCAAATCGGTGCCATAATATTCCAGCAACCCGACCGACTGGCCGCTGCCGGTGAGAGTTCCACCGTAGTATGCCGCCCGCATGTCGCTGCCGAGAAATGAGGCCGAAGGACCGGAGCCCGTGGTGGCGGCGGGCTGCGCACCCGCAGGTCTACGCGCGAGGGCGGGCTGTGGGATGGAATAGTTGTCCAGGCCCGAGATGTGCCACAGCGGAATCGACAGATCCGGAGTCGGCTCCCGGTCCGGTGAGTAGAACGTGCGGCTTTCGGTAGGGTGCTGGTAGACGGCCATGTTCACATGGAGAGCCGCCTCAATGCTCGCCACTGGTCCCATCACGTCCACGTTCATGCGGTTGCGGGAAGTTCCAACCACCGTGAGCCCGTGTGTCTGCGCAAAATTCACCACAGCGTCATAATCCGCCTGGGTGGGACCAAACCTGTTGGTGAACTCTTCCACCGCGAGAAACTGGTGGTAAGAAGGATTGGAAGGATCGTAGAGGTCCTGTAAAAGGCTCTGCAGCGCTGCCTCGTTGCTATGCGGCAAAACCAGGACAAGGCGCATAGACTGCGTGGCGGGAAGGCGGCCGACGGACTTCGCCTGCCCGTTGAGGACCACATCACGCACATGACGCGTCACCGGGGGCAGTGACTGCGCCTTGCAGACCATATTCACGACCGGCACAAGCGCGGCGATTGTTAGCAAAGATGTACATAATCTTCGAATCATGACTTCTCCTCTTGTCTGGTGTCGGGAATTCCGCTTCGGTCATCGGCCAGGCTGTTAACCCGGAATCTCCTTTTTGCCCGAAAGAGATCGCTCCAATTTTAACCAGGGCTCCCAACTGTTAGAACCCAGACTTGCGCCAGTATAACACCGCAACTGCCTACATCGGAGGTTTTTGCAATGTTTGATAGTACTTCTGGTACTTGCGGCCTTCCCTTTCGGCTAGTAGCCACTTAGGTAGCTAGTTAGCCAGATTCGGAATCGCCGAGCGGCCAACCGCTTCGGATTAACAGCGCTGGTGCAGCCAAATTTGGCTGCAAGCCGGCATTTCAGCCGGCTTGGACACGCTGGAAAGCGTGTCCGCGGGCAGGGCTTGTCCGCCCCCACAATCAAAGTTGCGGTATCTCGTGAATTCGTGAATCGCCTCGCGGCCTGTTTCGCGATGTTTCTTCGCCCCAAGACCCTAACTTGCACTTCTGCAACACGCACCCGAACGGCCTGCGAATTGCCGTCTAAGTGCATCAGTCAAGCTTCACTCGATGCCGGTGTCAACTTCATCGACACGGCGCCGGCCTATGGGATCGGTTTTTTCGAGCGCGTTATGGGTGAGGCCATTCGTGGGCGCCGCGATAAGGTGATACTAGCCAAATGCGGCTTGTTCTGGCACACGGCGAAGCGTAACTTCTTCGTCGATCAAAATGCACGCGCATCCACCGCATTCTTCGGTCGATCCGCGTACGCGATTGGAGTAAGACAATGCACCGTACTTGCCGAGTGATTATCGCCGCGGCGTTGTTCATGGCCGCATTTGTAGCGGCGGCTCAGGGTACGCAGGATATCCCGCCGCATGGCGCGGCCATCGTCCTGTTTGACGGCTCCAGCCTCGACGCTTTCGACAGTTTCCTAAAGACCAAAGGGCTGAACTCCGATCCCGAGCATGTGTTCCGCCTGGAAAACGGACTGATTCACATCTCCGGCGCGGAGTTCGGCTACCTGATCACCAAGCGTGAGTTTGCGAACTATTACCTGCGCGCAGAGTTCAAGTGGGGTGAAGCCACTCACCCCCCGCGTGAGGGCATGGCGCGTGACAGCGGAATTCTGTATTACATTCAAGGGGACCAAAAGGTATGGCCGACGTCCATCGAATTTCAGATCTGTGAGGGACAAACCGGCGATTTCTATATGACGGACGGCGCGGCTCTGACCGGGGCTGACGGGAAGCGCGAGACCGGCCCTCCCGGTTCGGCCGCCCGGATTCGCCGGTTCGGCGAAGGGCCCTGGCAGAACGTGACCGGATACCGCGATCCAAACGGGGAGATCGAAAGGCCTCACGGCGAGTGGAATCTGGTGGAACTGGTGGCGCAGGGTGGCCACGTGAAACAGTACCTGAATGGCAGGCTGGTGAACGAAGGCTCAGATGCGTATCCATCCAGCGGCAAGATACTGATCCAATCGGAAGGTGCGGAGGTCTTTTTCCGCGATATCCAGCTATTTCCCTTAGCTCCCGCTATAAGCGAAGCGCGTTAGCACGTCGCCGAGGTTCTATCGCCGACATGCGCTGGACGCCTCGCATTGAGAGATCGAGGACCGGTTTGATAAGACTCTCACCGCCAAGCTGGTTGAACATGCCCGGCACAAAAAAAGGGCCCGGACTGAAGAGTCCGGGCCCTTGTCATGGTTCAACGCCGGCGCAGTGAGGGCAGGCGATTGTGAGTGTCAGCGCCTCGCGACCTCGAAATCGAGGACAGTGGTATGCGTAAGGCCTCCGCCCGTGCCCGTGATCGTGATCGGGTAGGTGCCAAACGCGGCGCTTTCGGACACGGTCAGGTTGAAATCGGACGTGCCGGAACCCGGCGCGCCGATGGAGGCTGGAGTGAAGCTGAAGGTGACGCCTGCCGGCACGCCAGTCGCGGACAAGGCAATGGCCGAGTCAAAGCCACCGGAGACCGTGGTGGTGACGACGGCATAGCCGCTTTGGCCCCGATATAGGTATCCCGACGTGGGCGAGACGGAGATGGTGAAGTTACCGCTCGCCGCCGCAGTCACGGTGAGCGATACGGTCGCTGTGTGTGTAATGCTCTCGCCCGAACCGGTGACGGTGATTGTGTACGTGCCAGTCGCGGTGGTCGAGGCCACTGCCATGGTCATGGTTGACGTTCCGGAGCCCGGCGCCGCAATGGACGTGGGATTGAAGCTCACGGTCACCCCTGTCGGCTGGCCGCTCGCGGTTAAGGCAATCGCCGAGTTGAAGCCGCCCGAGATGGTGGTTGTGATCGTAGAAGTGCCGCTATTGCCCTGTACCACGGAAACCGAAGTGGGCGAGGCGGCGATGGTGAAGGCAGGGGTCGGCGTGGAAGTCACGGTCAGCGAGACGCTGGTGGTTTCGGTGGTGCTGCCGGAGGTCCCCGACACGGTAATGCTATAAGTGCCGGTGGCTGTGCTGGAGGCCACAGTCAAGGTCATGGTCGAAGTTCCAGCCCCGGTGATCGAGCTGGGACTGAAGCCGACGGTCACGCCTGTTGGCTGGCCGGAAGCGGACAACGTAACGGGCGAATCGAAGCCGCCAGTCACCGAACTGGTAATGGTGGACGTTCCCGAGCTGCCCTGTACCACGGAGACCGAAGTGGGCGATGCGGAAAGGCTAAACCCGGGAACCGCCGATCCGGTGAGCGCGTTGATCAGACCGCTCCCGTTCGGACTGCCCCAGCCGGTTACCAGGTCATAGCCGGTCACAGCCGAATAGCTGCCGGATGTGCCACTGGTGATGTCGTGGAAGTCCGTGGCATAGCTGGACGTCACATTCTGCGCGTAGATGGTGGGGTTGATGAAGCCCAGGGTCTTGCCGGTATTGGCAACCGACTGCTGGTTGGCCAGGGCAATGTAGCCGGCCCACATGGGCGCGGCGAAGCTGGTACCGCCGTAGTCGTTTGCCGTGCAGGCTTTTTGGTCGGCGCAGACGTAAAACGTAAAGTTGGCGTTGGCCGAGACATCCGGGCCATTGCGAAGGGTGGTGGAACCCTTGTTGCTGGAGTTGATCACGCCCGAGATTTTCTGCCATGCGGGGATCGGGATGCTGTCCGGCGAAATGCCGCCGCCGCTGTCGGACCAGGCGGTTTCCGACTTCCAGGGGCCCGCCGCGCTGGCGGTTACCAGGTCCGTGCCGCCGACCGAAACGACATTCGCATCGTCCGCCGGCCAAGGCTCGTTACTCGAAGACCACGTGGAGGAGTCGCCGGAAGCCGCAAAGAAGTTCTGGCCCTGAGAGGACATCTTTTCGAAGTACGGGTCGAGAGTGGACGCGTCCGCCGGCGTCCAGCCCCACGAACAGCCGATGGTAGTGGGCAGTGGGCTGTGGGTGGTCATGGCGCTGATGATGGCGGTGTCGGTGGACCCGACGTACACCACCAGGCTGGCCAGCCCGGGAGCCATGCCGATCGCCTGGGTCATGTCGAGCGTTTGTTCGGTGTCGTCACAGTCGCCACCGGCTCTGGTATCCACGCAGGAAGTGCTGGTCCCGTCGGTGGAGAGCAGGGTTATCGGCACGTTGTTGGTCTGACCGACGTTGCTGAAATAGGTGGTCAGGTCGGTCAGGTCGGTGCCTAGATACTCGAATAGTCCGAGGTTCTGGCCGGCGCCGGTGAGGGCGGTTCCGCCGTAGTAGGCCGCGCGCATGTCGCTGCCCAAAAATGAAGCCGACGGGCCGGAGCCGGTGGTGGCATGCGGAACAACGTCCTCCACAGCCATACCATGGGCGTTGGCGTAGTCGCTCTTCTTGACGAACATGGGATGCGGGTTGGAATCGTTGTCCAAACCGGAGATGTGCCAGAGCGGGAACGGCAGGTTAACGGTGGGCTCCCGGTCGATCGCGTAAAATGTGCGGCCCGTGGAGTCCTGATAGGTACTCATGGTTACGTGGAAAGCCGCCTGCACAGCCGAAACGGTCCCCTTGATCTGTACGTCCATGCCATCGCGTGAGCCACCAACGACCGCGAAGCCGTTGGCCTGCACGAAATGCACGACAGCATCATAGTCTGCCTGGCTGGGTCCAAACCGTTCGGTGAATTCCGGCACTGTGAGGAAATTTCTGTAGGAGGGGCTGGCCGGATCGTAGAGTTCCTTCAAAAACGACTGCAGCCCAGGCCGATCGCCCAACTGCAGAACGACGTGCAGGGTTATGGTCTGGTTTAAGGGTAGCTGCCCGATAGGCTTCGCCTGCCCATTGAGAACTTCATTGCGCACATGACGCGTCAACGTGGGCAACGATTGCGCTTGGGAGACGACCGCCATAAGCGCGACGATTGTCAGCAACGATGTAGTTAGTCTTCGAATCACGATTTCTCCTCTTGTCCGGTCTCGGGAAATTGCGCTCTCACTATCGGCCCGGTGTTAACGCCGGAATCTCCTCCGCGAAAACAAGAGATGCCCCGAATTGTAATCAGTGCTCCCCTTTTTGGAACCCGGACTCTGGCCAGTATACACCACTCGACCTCCGTGTGTATCTTCATTTGGTACTTTTGCATCCCGGTCGACGCTGGTGGCCGGAGGAAACAAGCCAACTCCCGTATCCTCCGGAACGTGGCCGGTAAATCGGAAGCCTGGAGATGTGCCTTTGACTAATGGTCCAGTGTGAGCTTGCTCTCTTTTTTGCCGGATCTCCCGGCAGTCCCGAAGTTAGTTTCGATCTCAATAACTTCCGACAATTCCCACTAAGCTAAGAGTTTCTAAATGAATGAGTTAACCATGGCACAAGCTCTGCACACCGTATCGTCTCCCATAACGAAGGTTTATAACATCGTGCTGGACGGGTCTCCTCCGGGCATGACTTGGAGCCGCGGCCTGGCTTCACCAAGGCACCGCGAGCGTCCAGCGCACAACCCCTACAGAGAATACGGGCGGACCTGTAGTACATCGCCATACGCATGTCGGCCACCCGCAAACTCGCGGTGGAGTCACCGGCAACGGCGGCTGGGCCGGAGTCGGTGGCGGGGAGCAAAGGAGCCACGCATCCGTACCACGGGCGCGATCGCTATCCTGGTGGAGAAGGCGCGGCCACGCAACTCCTTCAATGCCGAAATATCCGGCGCGTTCAGGAGCGCCTGGGCTTGAGCGGCCAACTATCGGAGCGCGGTCCGATGGATTTCGCAATTTTCACACGCCCGAGCTTACTACGAATGCGCCTTCGCATCTTGGAATCGACGGCGTTCTGCAACGCAACCTGATAAAACGCGCTGGCGTCTGCGGCATGGTTCAACCCGGTTTCAACGTCGCCCGCCTGTTCGTTCAAATCCGGATCTCGCGGCGCGCGCTTCAAAGCTTCTTTGATCTGATCGAGAGCGGGGCCGTAGCTTTTCTCCCGTATCAGCAGGGCAGCTAACGCGCGCCTCGCAGCGACATAGTCCGGCTTGGATTTGACAACGGCTTCGTATTCGGTAATCGCGCCAGCCGTCTTATTCTGCCGATCGAGGGCTTCGGCCAGGCTGAGCCGGGAGGGTAGATAGTCTGGGTCCTTCGCCAAATTGGCCCGCCATAACTCAATTGCTTCGGAAATGCGATCGGGCTTTCCGGAGAGGAGTACTGCCAGGTTGTGCCGCGCCGCCACCAACTCCGGATTCTTCTCCAGCGCTTGCCGATATAGGCGTTCGGCTTCCGCAAAGTGCCCGCTCAGTGCGCTCAGCAACCCCAGGGCATTGTAAGGCTCGCCGAGATTGGGAGATAGGGCCATCGCTTTGTTGTAGGCTGCCCTGGCCTCGTCGCGGCGGTTCAGCCGCTGATAGACAAGACCCAGGTTATAGGGAAGATACGAGTACTGCCGCGCCAGGCGCATGCCCTCCTGATACGCACGGATGGCTAAGTCGTAGTCCCCCGTTTCGGTGTAAGACAGCGCCAGGTTATGCCAAGGGTATGCCCAGTGCGGAGCGCGCTGAGTGGCATCGCGAAAAGCCAGCTTCGCACGATCG
Organism: Bryobacteraceae bacterium; assembly: GCA_049514955.1. Classification (GTDB taxonomy): domain Bacteria; phylum Acidobacteriota; class Terriglobia; order Bryobacterales; family Bryobacteraceae; genus Bog-159. The sequence continues at coordinate 8,049 of JBEKUO010000130.1, forward strand.
TAATTGGCTTGTTCGAGGTACGCGATCCCCAAAGCGTTGTAGGAATATGCGCCACGCGGATCGAGACGCGCAGCCAGTTCGAGAGCCGCCGCCGCCTCTGGATACTTCTTGTCGAAGATAAGAGCACGGCCGCGAAAGAAATCTTTCTTACTCTCAATGACCCTGGAATCGGGCGGCAGAAGTTCCGCGGCTTCCAGGTAAAGCGCACCGCTTAGAAAGTCGTCGCGTGTTTGAGGTATCTGGTCGCCTTCCAGGTAGCGCAACAGAATCTGCTGCGCCTTATCTTCAAGGACGCTGCGAAGCCTGCCCTGCTCGATGGCGAACTCCTGAGGCTGCAGGTCCTTCTCTAACTGCTGCAATGAGCTAAAGGCGTTTTGCGGGGTTTCCGGCAGAACGCGTCCCGCGTCGAGCGCATCGTCCAACAGTGCCAGATTCCGGTTGATGCGAGTTACTTTCCTTTGCGGCACAGGCTCGCCGGTCACCTGCAAGGCCCGTATGTTCCGGTTCCGCCGTAGTCCGGCCAAGTCCTCCTTCTTGAAAGGCGTATAGGGCGGTAACTGGATGCCAGGTTTATCCAAATCCACCAACGAGGCGTCGCTGCTCAGGAATCCGGTCTTTTCGGGCGACTGCTGGGAATCGGTGGCTTCCTCGACCTTGTTCAGGACGTACTTGAAAATATCGTTCGGGCCGATCATGCCCGTGCTGGGATTCTCCGCCTCGCCATTCAAGCCTCGTAGAAGGAAATACGTGAAGGCGCCGTGGCCGCCGCCAAAATTCGTAGCTTCGATCGAATATTGATCCGGTTGACTGGCGAGCAGCCCGAATACCTGCCCCTTGCGCTCCAAAACCTTGGCGACAATGGCATTGACTTTGTTGCCTTTCTTGTCGACCACCGTGCCAATGCTGCCGGCATGGCAGACATCGATGAATACCAAGACGCGCCCCACGTGCTGCAGATCTTCATCCATCACCCTTTCCACCTCCGCCATAGGCAAGGCTGTGCTCCTTAGATCCTGAGGGTCGGTGTCATAAGTGACAATATAGGCGTCCTGGTCGTCCGGAGTGTCGCTGACAATGCCGTGAGCGGCGATGAAGAGGACCACGGTGTCATTGATCGAAGCGCGGTTCTTCAGAAATTGGTGGATGTTATCCCGGATCTTGGCAGTGGTGGCCTGGTCATTCAAGAGCAGCACCATATTGCTTGCGGGAACCGATCCGCCTTTGCCGCTTTGCAGATGCTCGTAAAAAGTGTTGGCATCCCGGTCGGCGAAGTGCAGGAACTGCTCCTTCAGAAGCTTCTGATAATTGGAGATTCCCACGAGCAGGGCGTATGTCTTCCCCGATGCCAGGTCTGGCGTCTGAGGCGCCGCCTGTGTGTCACGACGTGGCGATGTTTGCGGCGTGACGTGCACCAGTTGCCGTGTCCATACGGAGTCCGGCAGCACATCCGATACATTACGGAACAAGTCGGCGGCGTCCGCGGTCAGATTGTATTTCTGCAGCACGGCTGCCTTGGCAATTAGCAGCGCCGGATCTTTTGGGCCCGCGCTGAGCGCCTTATCGATGGGCTCGAGGTCGTTGAGGAGCGCTTTTTTTTCGTTTTCAGGGAGAGCCTGAATCCGGGAATTCAGGTCACCCGTGGGTAGGGCACCCTTAAGCTCGCGGGTCGTCGCGCTGGTATAAAACTGGTCACCGGCAATTGGAGACCGCTCCAGTTCCGGAAGGAGGCAAATGGATACCGAAGTTTTGCTGGCGATCTCACCCGATTTGATCCGAAGCTGTTGCGGGTCGAAAATCACCTCGGCATTTGGACCGAGCACCTCCGATGCGCTGTCCGGACAATAAAGGAATGTGGCAGACGCCTCTCGGCCGCTCAACAGGGCATCCCCGGCGAACAGGACATCTCCCGGTTTGGCGGTCAGAGGCAGGGCGGAGTTGGCACGCCGAAGTTCAGCCCCGTTGCTTTTCAGAACGAGCGCCACGGGACGTTCCTTCGGAGGCGGACCGACCTGCGCCGCCGCCACTGCTATCGCGACGATCATGGAGGGGACGATTGCGCGGCTCATGGCGATTATCTGGATACGCCCTCGATCAGGTCGAATGATAGCGCAAATTCCCGATTGATGTCACTGCACCGCAATCGTCACGACCGGGCTGGAGATGCCATCCACCATGATCACCACGGGGATCTGATTTCCCGTGGGTACCCCGCTCGGCACCGTCGCGTTAATCTGGTACAGACCCGCAAACCCCGGCGCCAGACCCGCGAAACTCACCTTGGCCGGCTGCCCGCCAATGCTCACTGTAACCGTGCCTACGGTGTAGGCAAGTGGTTGCGACGGCGCCGCGCTGCCCGCCGTCACCGGCTGGTTCACCGCCCCCAGCCCCGTGCAGTACATCGTGAGGATATCGCCGGCCGTGGCGGGCGTTGACGAGCCTGCCAGAATCTGCGTATCATACTTGGGCGGCGGGATCACGTAAATGTGCCCCTGCCCTTGGCCCGAGGCATTCGTGGTGAAGAACGCGGGATCCGCCGCAGCCAAGGGGACCCGCTGCGGCACCGACAAACTGCTGCCATGCCGCGCCACGGCCTGCTGCGCCGTGCCCCCCGCCGAGCCATAAGGCACCACTGCGTTGATCTGAGTCGGGCTGACATATAGCAGCGGCATGGTCTGGCTGCCTAGCAGGATGAATGCACTCTGCATCTGAGTCGGCAGCGGTAGCTGAGTAGCTGCCTCTACTCCATCCGCCAGGTTCGACCCGAAGATGGATACCAGCTCGCCGGGCGAGGGAATGGCGATTGGCGAATAGCTGGCCGCGCTCACCGTCCCGTTCGCATTCAGAATCGGAACACCCGGATTGGACTGCACCGTCCCGCCTATCTGCACGCTCCCTTTCAACGCACCCTCCACCGCATTGGCTGTCAGGGTTACAGAACTCGAGGCTCCGGACGGCGACCAGGTCTGCGACCATGTGCCATCGTTTTGCGAGATCAGCGGCAGGGCGGCTTCTCCGTCCGAGAAACTCATGGTCACGCTCCCGCTCGCCATCGGCACTCCGCAGTCATCCACCACAAAGGTCTCCAGTGTCGCGGGCCAGGCTGCGTATTGGCTGAACCCGGCGCCTAACTGCGTGAACACCATCAGAAGCTGCGTCGGCTGGCACGGAATGACGGCCTGCCTGGGCGCGTATTTCCCCTGCGCAACCTCAGTCGAATTCGACGCCACCACCAGCAGCAGAGCAATCTGCCGCGTCACATTATCCTCTGGAAACTGCAGCGTCAGCGTGCCGCTGTAAACGCCGGGCGCCAGATTGGCCACATTCGCCTGCACCTGTATATTCATCGTCTGACCCGGCTGGGCGACTCCTCCCGAGGGCGTAACTGTGAACCAACTCGGGCTCGTTGTCGCAGTGCCCGTAGCGGTAAAGGTCGTCGTTCGGCTGAGCACGTCGCCGATTGCCACGGACTGCGCCGCGGGATTCGCGCCATTCACCACCGCCGTGAAGATCATTCCCGTGGGCGTCACCGGCGCTCCCGGATTGGCTGTGGCCGAGAGTATATCCAACACCACCACGACGAACTGCGGCGTGTTAGACACCCCCGCCGCATCGATTTCGATAAGACCGTAGTAGGCGCTCGACGCCAGGCCGGACGGATTCACACTCACCATAATCGGGGCTCCAAGCTGGCCCGCGCCCACCGAACCGCTGCCACCGGACACCGTAAGCCAGGAGCCGCCCGATGTGGTCGAGACGCTGGTGGTGAACGACAACGTCGCCGATGTATTATTCAGCAGCGCGAAACTCTGGGGAGGAGGCGCGCTACCTCCCTGCGGCGTCTGGAAAGTGAGTCCTGTCAGGGTCGTTTCCATCCCTGCCTGAATCGCAACCGGCAGACCCGGCACCAGGTCGGGTACGCCCACCGCCTTCCCACCCAAGTGAATCACCGCCACCGCCGTACCCGCGGTAGTCAGTATAGTCAGCGCATCGTCGGCCTGGTTACCCGCGTAGAGTAAGCCGTCATTCGGGTTGAAATACACATAGGCATTCTGATTGAAGCCAGGATCCGTCAGGAAGTTCAGAAAGGTACCCGTGCTATTGAAAACCGCAATCCGGTTGCTGCTGCCCTGCGCCGTGTAGACGTTACCGTCGGAATCGATGGCCAGTGCGTCGATTTCGGCGCTGCCCGTAGCTTTCATCACATCGGCAAACAGGCTGCCCTGCGTCCCATCGGTAAGGTAGCGGAAGATCTGGCCGGTGGCCGAGTTGCCCGCGTAAATACGGCCCACTGCATCAGTCGTTAATCCCGTGTAGCTGGCGCCCTGCTGACTGATCCGCGTGCTCTGACTGCTGCCGTAAGGGTCGACGGCGATCACGTTCGGACTCGACGGATTCCCCGCCAGCACCGTACTTTGCGTGCCGTCCAGCGGATCGAAGGCCAACTCCTGCAGCAATCCGCCGGATACCTGCTCCGCCGCCACGAACTGCCCGGAGCTGGAGAGCGCCACTACCGCACTGTTCCCATTCAGGTAGGCGTTGGTCAGGATTCCCCTATCGCTTTGGCGAATCCGCACCGTCTCGATAACCGGAGACCCGGAGTAAGTAAACGGCGCCGGCAAGGAAATCGTATTCACCACCGCTCTCATCACTGGATCGAACTCTTGCAGCGCATTGAGACCCACATTCGGGAAGACAAGGTGGCCCGCACCGATCTGAGTGCCGCCAGTGGCGCCGCCACCAATAATGAACGGCGCCGTATTTGACGTGCCACTGATCGCCTGAACGGTGAGGTTGGCTGTACCCGCCGACGCGATCAATTCGGCCGGGATGGAAGCCGTCAACTCGCCGGTTGCCAGTTAACTGCCAGACACGGCGCCGCCGCGCACTGTATGAAGCCAAACCCACTGACGGTCAAGGTGAATGCCGGTCCCCCGGCGGCCGCCGAAGCCGGATACAGGCTGATGATGGTAGGCGCCGGACTATTGATGGTGAATGGAACCGAATTGGAGGTGCCTCCGGCCGCCTGCACGCTGACACTGGCTGTTCCTGGAGCGAGGATCAGGGCTGCGGGGATGTTGGCATACAACTGCGTGCCGGTCGCAGTCGCCTGCCCGGAGATAAAGGTCGCGCCGCCCGCCGCCGGTTGCCAATTCACTCCCAGACACGCCGTGTTCGAGCACTGTATTAAGTTAGCCCCGTTGACTGTCAGTGTAAACGCCGGTCCGCCGACTGCGGTGGAAGAGGGAGAAAGGCTAGTGATCGTAGGTCCTGAAGCACTGACGATGAATGGAAGCGAATTGGACGTGCCGCCGGCCGCCTGCACGCTGACATGCGCGGTTCCGGCAGTGGCGATCAGCGCCGCCGGGATCGCCGCCGTCAACTGCGTGCCGCCCGCATTCGCCTGTCCCGAGATAACAGTCGAGCTACCGTTCGCCGGCTGCCACGTAATCCCCAGGCATGACGACGCCGCGCATTGGACGAAGTTCGTCCCTTTGACCGTCAGCGTAAATGCCGGTCCGCCGACCGCTGCCGAAGCTGGAGACAGGCTCGTGATGGTAGGCGCCCCATTGTTGATGGTGAACGAAAGCGGATTGGAAGTGCCTCCTGCCGCCTGCACGCTGACCTGTACGGTTCCGGCATTAGCGATCAGCGCCGCCGTGATGGCCACCATCAACTGCGTGCCGCCGGCATTGGCCTGCGCGGAGATAAAGGTCGGGACGCCGCTTGCCGGCCGCCAGTTTACTCCCAGGCAGGGCGCCGCCGCGCACTGGATGAAATTTGTCCCTTCGACCGTCAGAGTGAAAGCCGGGCCGCCGGCGGTGGCCGAAGCAGGGGAAATGTTCGTAAGGGTAGGCCCCGGATTATTGATGGTGAATGGAAGCGAATTGGACGTGCCATACTCCGCCTGCACCGTGACAGTTACGCTTCCGGCAACGGCGATCAGAGACGCGGGGATGGTCGCTGTCAACTGCGTGCCGTTGCCGTTGCCCACCGCGGAGATGACGGTCGGGCCGCCGCTCGCCGGCTGCCAGTTAACTGCCAGGCAGGGCGCCGCAAAGCACTGGAAGAGGCTGGTCCCGTTGACGGTCAGCGTAAATGCCGGTCCGCCGGCGGTGACCGAAGGTGGAGAAAGGCTCGTGATGACAGGCGTCTGTGCGGACGCCGCACCGCTAATGCCCATCAGCAGTACTGCCAACCAGACACCTGGGAGCGCAACGCGCCATGGGATCCGTCGCAGAAGCGCGCCAGCCGTCGAACAAGAGTACAATTTCACCAGACCCACCTCAAATCCTGCGCAAGCCCCGGCACCGCAGCGGCCACTCCGCTACCCGTCTTGGGTTACGTGGAATGATAGCCCAAATTCGCGGCTAATGGAAGATAATTCTTTTGGTCGCCAGGCTGCGTTGTTTCACACGGGACGGCTGAGCCCGGTCACTTCACCGCAATCGTCACGGGCGGGCTATTGATTCCGAACACCGTGATCACCACCGGAATCTGTTCTCCAGTGGGAACCCCGCTCGGCATCTTCGCGTTGATCTGGTACAACCCCGCAAATCCCGGCGCCAGACCTGCAAACTGTACCGTAGCCGGCTGCCCGCCGATCGTCACCGAAACCGTGCCGGCCGTGTAGGCCAGTGGTTGCGACGGCGCCGCGCTTCCCGCCGTCACCGGCTGCGTCACAGCCCCGAGCCCCGTACAGTACATCGTAAGTACGTCGCCGGCAGTGGCGGGCGTCGATGAGCCTGCCAGACTGTTCCCCGGCTCCACATAAATATGTCCCTGCCCCTGGCCTGACGCATTTGTGGTGAAGAACGCCGGGTCCGCCGCAGCCACCGGGATCCGCTGCGGCAGCGACAAGCGGCTGCCACGCCGCGCCACAGCCTGCTGCGCCGTGCCTCCAGTCAGTCCGTACGGCACTACCGCATTGATCTGTGTCGGACTGACATATAGCAGCGGCATCATCTGGCTGCCCAGCAGCACGAATGCATTCTGCATCTGAGTCGGCAACGGTAACTGCGTGGCAGACTCTGTCCCGTCTGCCAGGTTCGACCCGAAGATGGATACGATCTCGCCGGGTGACGGAATGGCGATCGGCGAATAACTGGCCGCGCTCACGATTCCCCCCGCATTCAGGACTGGAACATCCGCATTGGACTGCACCGTCCCACCAATCGTAACGCTGCCTGTCAGCGCACCGTCCACCGCTGTGGCTGTCAGGATCACCGAGGTGGTGCTGGGTGGCGACCAGGAATTCAACCACGTTCCAGCGGGCGATGCGATTTTCAGATGGACCGGTGTTTCATCGTCCGAAAAAGTCACCGTCACGCTCCCGTTAGGGTTCGCCATCGGTACCCCGCAGTCATCCACCACCAAGGCTTCCAGTGTCGCCGGCCAGGCTGTAAACGTGGTGAATCCATCGCCTAACGTCGCGAACACCATCAGAAGCTCCGTCGGCTGACACGGTACCGTGGCATCCCTGGGCGCGTATTTCCCCTGCGCGACCTCCGTCGCACTCGTCGACACCACCAGCAACAGCGCAATCTGCCGCGTCACATTGTCCTGCGGAAACTGCAGCGTCAGCGTGCCCCTATATACGCCGGCCGGCAGATTGGCCACATTCGGCTGTACCTGTACATTCACCGTCTGACCCGGCTGGACCGTTCCCGACGATGGCGTAACCGTGAAACGACTCGGGCTGGTCGTCGCGGCGCTCGTGGCCGTAAAGGAAGTCGAACGGCTGAGCACGTCACTCACCGCCACGGACTGCACCGCGGGATTAGCCCCATTCACCACCGCCGTGAAGATCATTCCCGTGGGCGTCACCGAAGCACCCGGATTCGCCGTGGCCGGCAATATATTCAACACCACCGTAACGAACTGCGGCGAGTTCGCCACCCCCGCAGCGTCGATTTCGATCGTGCCGTAGTAGTCGCCCTGCGCCAAGCCGGACGGATTCACACTCACCATAATCGGCGCGCCCACCTGGCCCGCGCCCACCGACCCGCTGCCACCCGACACCGTGAGCCACGACCCGCCCGATGTTGTCGATACGCTGGTGGTAAACGAAAATGCCGCCGATGAGTTATTCACCACGGCGAAACTTTGGGGCGGCGGCGCACTGCCCCCTTGCGGCGTCAGGAATGTCAGTCCCGTCAGAGTAGTTTCCAACGCCGCCTGGATCGCAACCGGCGCGCCCGGCACCACGTCCGGCACTCCCACCGTCTTCCCGCCCATGTGAACCACCGCTACCGGCGTGCCCGCGGTAGTCAATATGGTCAGCGCATCGTCGGCCTGGTTCCCCGCGTAGAGTAACCCGTCGTTCGGATTGAAGTACACCGAGGTGTTCCCATTGAAACCGGGATCCGTAAGGAAGTTCAGAAACGTGCCCGTGCTGTTGAAAACCGCGATCCGGTTGCTGCTTCCCTGCGCCGCATAGACGTTACCGCCGGAATCGATGGCCAGTGTGTCGATTTCGCCGCTGCCCGTCGCTTGCTGCACGTCGGCAAACACGCCGCCCTGCGTGCCGTTGGCAAGGTAGCGGAAGATCTGGCCGTTTGCGGAGTTACCGGCGTAAACACGGCCTACCGAGTCGATCGCCAAGCCCGTATAACTGGCGCCCTTCTGATTGATCCGCGTGCTTTGCGTGCCGCTATAGGGGTCAACTGCGATTACATCCGAACCAGACAGACTCCCCGCCAGCACGGTACCTTTCGTGGTGTCCAGCGGATCGAAGCCCAGCTCCTGCACCGCCCCGCCGGATACCTGCTCCGCCCCCACAAACTGCCCCGAACTCGACAGTGCCACCACCGCACTATTCCCATTCGTGTAGGCGTTTGTCAGGATTCCTCCGTCGCTCTGGCGAATCAGCACCGTCTCGATGACTGAGGACCCGGAGTAAGTGAACGGCGCAGGCAAAGGAATCGTATTTACAACCATCTTGCTGGCGGCATCGAACTCTTGCAGCGCATTGAGACCCACGTTGGGGAACAGAAGGTGTCCCGCGCCAGTTTGACTGCCAGTAGTAGCAGCGCTGGCAATAATAAATGAAACCGCACTGGACGTGCCCCCGGCCGCCTGGACCGTGAGCGTGGCTGTGCCCGCCGCGCCAATCAGCGCAGCCGGAATGGTAGCTGTAAACTGCGTGCCAGTGGCATTGGCCTGCCCGGAGATGAACGTCGCAGCATCGCCCGCCGATTGCCAGTTAACCCCCAAGCACGCCGCCGCCGCGCACTGTATGAAGCCAAACCCATTGACCGTCAGCGTGAATGCCGCTCCGCCGGCGGTGGCCGAAGCTGGAGAAATACCGGTGATCGTGGCCGCCGGATTCGTGACAGTGAATGGAAGCGAATTGGACGTACCTCCGGCGGCCCGGACACTGACATTGGCCGTCCCAATAGCTCCGAGCAGCGTGGCGGAAATAGCTACAGTCAACTGCGTGCCACTTGCATTGGCCTGTCCGAAGATAAAACTCGAGCCGCCGGTAGCCGGTTGCCAGTTGATTCCCAGGCACGGCGCCGCCGCGCACTGGATGAAGTTAGACCCGCTGACGGTCAGCGTAAAGGGCGCTCCGCCCGCTGCGGCCGACGTTGGAGAAATGCTGGTGATAGTAGGCGGCGGCTCCAATACATTGAGAGTAACCGGCACAATCAACGGGCTGTTGGCCGCGCCCGTGCTGAATAAGTTAATTACGCCGCTGTAGACACCCGGAGCCAGGCCGGCCGCATTTACGGAGACTATCAGACTGGCGCTGGTGGTTGCGCTGCCCGGGCTCACCGAGAGCCAGTTGCCGCCGCTGCTAGGCACGGCCGTAAAGGGAAGATAGGAGCCGCTGGGAGTGGAGATGCCCAACGCCTGCGAGACAAGCTGTGCGCCGCCCGGCTGGTAGTTGAAGGTGAGCGACGCCGGTGTGGAGACCAGGTTGGGCAACGTGAGGAAGGCGTGAGCCACATTACCCGCGTCAACGTAATATCCCGCGATAGCTCCCCCGTCGTTGATAGCATTGGCGAACGTGCCCAGGCCGGGGCCCGTTCCTGCACCCGGAACATTGAACGTGGTTATGGTCCCACTGGCAGCGCGCACGAAGCCATGATACACGTTGCTGGCATCAATGTAAGACCCCGTGATGACCCCTGCCGCGTTGATGTCTTCGGTTTCGGTGCCCTGGTAGACGCCGGTGCCTGCGCCCGGAGCGTCGAAGGTGGTGATGACGCCACTGTCAGCGCGCACGAAGCCGTGATACGCATTGCTCGCGTCAGTGTACTGGCCTGCGATGGTACCCGCATCATCGAACGTGGTGATGGCGCCATTTGCAGCGCGCACGTAGCCGTGATACACATTACTCGCGTCTTGGTACGGTCCGGTGATGGCGCCCGCATCGTTGATGGATGAGGTATAGGTGCCCTGATAGGCGCCTGTGCCTGCGCCCGCAACATCGAACGAGGTGATGGCGCCATTCGCAGCGCGCACGTAGCCGTGATACACAGTACTCGCGTCTTGGTACAGTCCCGCGACGGCGCCCGCGTCGTTGAGGCCGTCGATCCCGGTGACTTGAGTGCCTTGGTAGGCGCCGGTTCCTGCGCCCGGAGCGTCGAAGGTGGTGATGACGCCACTGGCGGCGCGCACGTAGCCGTGATACACATTGTTCACGTCCAGGTACTGTCCCGCAATGGTCCCCGCAAGGTTGATGTTACCGGCGTAGGATCCCTGACCGGAGCCCGTGCCTGCACCCGGAACATCGAACGTGGTGATGGCGCCATTGGCGGCACTCGTGAAGCCGTGGCCCACATCACTCGCGTCAACGTAGTTGCCCGAGATGCCCTCCGAATCATTGAGGGAAATGGCGAAAGTGCCCTGCCCTTGGCCCGTACCCGCGCCCGGAGCATTGAACGTGGTAAAGATGACGTACTGCGCCGACGACGCAGAGACAACCAGCGTGACCGGTACATTCACAGGGCTGTTGGCGGCCCCCGCGCTAGTAATGATGATCGAACCGCTATACGTATTGGGAGACAGCCCTGCGGTGTCCACCGAAACAGACAGGCTGCCAGGAGTGCTCCCGCTGGCCGGGCTCACCGACAGCCAGTTGCCGCCGCTGGTAGTGCTGGCCGTCGCCGTGAAAGACACTGCGGCGCCGGAACTGGCAATGCTGAGGACCTGCGCGAGAGGCTGGCTGCCGCCCGACTGGTAGCTGAAGGTGATTGAAGCTGGCGTGGGCACCAGGGTGGTCAGCGTGAGGAAGCCGTGCGCCACATTGCCCGCGTCAACGTAAAATCCAGCGACAGTTCCCTCGTCATTGATGGAATTGGAGGTGGTGCCCTGGTTGGCGCCAGTGCCTGCGCCAGTAACATTGAATGTGGATATCGCCCCACTGGCAGCCCGCACGAAGCCGTGAGACACATTGCTCGCGTCACCGTATACACCCGCGATAACCCCCGCCGCGTTGATCTCCACCCCGAAGGCATTCGTCGTGCCAGGAGGATCAGGATCGAACGTGGTCATCGTCCCATTGGCAGCGCGCACGAGGCTGTGAAACACATTGCTCGCGTCGCTGTAAAAGACCGCGATCGTACCCGCATCGTTAATGGAATTGCCGTCGGTGCCTTGACCGGCGCCAGTGCCTGCACCAGGAGCATCGAACGTGGTTATCGTCCCATTGGCAGCGCGCACGAAGCCGTGAAACACATTGCTCGCGTCAGTGTAAGCGCCCGCGATGACCCCCGCATCGTTGATGCACGCGGCGGAGGTGCCCTGGCCGGCGCTCGTGCCGGCGCCTGGAACATCGAACGTGGTTATCGTCCCACTGGCAGCACGCACGTAGCTGTGCTCCACATTGCTCGCGTCGATGTAATAGCCCGCGATAGCCCCCGCATCGTTGATGGTAAGTTGCTGGACGGAGGTGCCCTGGCCGGCGCTCGTGCCGGCGCCCGGAGCATCGAACGTGGTTATCGTGCCGTTGGCGGCCCGCACGAAGCCGTGATACACTTTGCTCGCGTCAATGTAATAGCCGTCAATGGTTCCCGCCGTGTTGACGTCATAGGGGAAAGTGCCCTGATTTGCGCCTCCTCCTGCGCCCGGAGCATCGAAAGTGCTGATGGCCCCATTGGCAGCGCGCACGAAGCCGTGATTCACATTACTCGCGTCAGAATACCATCCTACGATGGCGTCCGCATCGTTGATGGTAACCGCGTAGGTGCCCTGTCCGGAGCCCGTGCCCGCCCCCGGAACATCGAACGTGCTAAAGACGGCATACTGCGCCGACGAAGCCGCGGAGACGCTCAGCAACAGCAGCGCCAGCGACAAACCTTTGGCAGTGGCGCGGCATGCGCGTCGCCGGAAGAGCGAGACCACCGTCGAAGGAGTGTACAGTTCCACTGGATAGACCTCCCAAACTCGAAAGCGCAATTCCTACGGAAAGAAGGCCAACCAGGGAGCTTCCCCGTGTCGCGACGTCGCGCAGCGTGGCGACCGTGGCGAGCATTATACCAGCGTTGGGTACGATGCACAAAACGAAAAACCGAAAAATCAAAAGACCCGACGTCCTTAGCTCCCGGCCGGCGGAGACCCCGTTTATAGGCGCAGCCTCGCCGGCCGCGTCGAATCGCGGATCACAAACCCAATCAACCAGATTATTGTCCATCGCTATACGGAAGTTTCGTAAAACAAACCTTGCCCCAGCACGATCACAACTTTCGCCTGAATATTCCGCAACTGCATCCCACAGCAACTAAGCCGCTTACGTCCCCACCATCCCCCTTCATGCGGCCGCTCCTAAGCCTGCAAGCTCTATCATGAAATCGGGTATGGACTGTATGGATCACAGGCCAAACAAAATCCGACACTTTTCGACACATTCGACACTTCTTGAAGAGAATTCCGTCGAGGTCCAGTCATTCACGGTCCGACACAATTCGACACTTTCGACACTTTCGACGCTTTTCCAAGTCTGTCGAGTGTCGCCCAAGCCTTCCCGACGCATCACCATGCAACACAATGTTATGCAAATCGAAGAAGTCGTCGTAACACGTCGCCTACCGCCGTCCGCCGCCCCCTAAATAAGTCGCCATAGCCGTTCCATCCCGAGCGGCTCACGCAGGCAAGAAAGGGGCCAGATCCGCCGCATCCGGGCACGGAGATCCGGGCACTGCCTCAATCCACGAGTGCTATACTAACGAGACCTACAGTGCCGGGTGAGCACAAGATCGCGATGCACGGGATAGCAAAAGCAGTTGTGTGCATGGCGGCAATGTGCGTCGCCGGGCTCGCGCAGACGACACAAGGCTTGATCTCCGGGCGCATCCTCGATGCGCGCTCCGCGCAGCCGGTCGATGGGGCCGCCATCCGCTGCGAGAGCCGTCTCGGCGGTCCCGAGATTCTGGCGCACAGTGGAACGCACGGCTATTTCGTCTTGCCGCTGCTCTCTCCCGGTCTATATCGTTTGCGAATTGAGGCGGCCGGATACCAGGCCCAGGAACTTTATCAGGTGGAATTGCCGGTGGCGGGACGCCTCGAATATCAGTTTCATCTGCGCTTGCTCACCGATATCTGGGAAGCGGGCGAATACCGCAGCGTCTTCATGCCCGGCAGCAACGCCGTCCTGACGTTCTTCGGGCCGGATGTGGACACCAGCCACTCGGTGATTCTGGAGAACCCGCGCACCGGTCAGGGCGCCCTGGAGTCCTCCATTTCACAGGTTGTCGATCCCGTCGAAATCGCGGATCTTCCGTTGGCCGGCCGCGACATATACACCACGCTCATTCTGCAGCCGGGTGTGGCGGCAGCCACGGCGGATGCGCCCGGCTTGGGGCTGGCGGTGAGTGGTCAGCGGCCCACATCATCCAACTTTCTGCTGGATGGCGTGGAGAACAACAACTACCTCATCAGCGGGCCGGTGATGATGGTGGCGCCGGAAGCGGTCGAGGAGTACCGCATTTCCACCAACAACTTTTCCGCTGAATACGGCGGGACCACCGGAGTACTGGCCAACGCCGTGACGCGCGGGGGCGGTTACCGTTGGCATGGCATCGGATACTTCTATTGGCAGAACGACGCGCTCGACGGAAACGACTTCCAGCGCAATCTGCTCGGTTTGCCGAATGCCCCTTTGCACCAGGTGCAGCCGGGATTTCAAGTGGGCGGCCCCATTCTGAAGAACCGGCTCTTCACCTCGACCTCGGTCGAGTACCTGCGCAGCCGCAGCTATGGCGATCCGGTGCAAGTGATCCTGCCGACCACTGCATTCCTCTCGTACCTGGCGGACGCCGCGACCCAACTGCCCAGCGCGGCCGCCGTCAACCAATTGCTGCAACAGCATCCATTTCCGGTCCCCCAAAGCACTTCTCTCACGGCGCCGGTGAACGTGTCCATTCCCAGCTTCGCGGATCAGTGGCTGGCGCTGGAGCGCCTGGACTACGCCCTGCCGGGAGGCAAGCATCGTTTGACGACGCGCGTTGCATACAACCACCTGGATCGGCCGGACTTCCTATGGTCGCCCTACCAGGGCTTCGACGCGCCCCTCACCCAGAACACGGTCGGGGTGATGGCGGCGTTGACCAGCACCTTCAGCCCCAACATCACGCACGAGGCCCGCGTGAGCTGGAGTTCTGACGATATAGGGTGGAACCGGCCCTATCCGAACATCCCAACGCTCACATCCGGCGACGGCGCTACGCTGCCTGGAAGCCTTGCCTTCTACTCCTATCTCAACCGCAGCCGCACGTTCGAGCTTTCCGACGAGGTAGTGTGGTTGCGTGGAGGACACTTATTGCAATTCGGAGGCGGTTTTCTGCTGCGCGGTATCAACGGGTTCCTGACTGCCGGCCGTGATGGTAATTACCTCTTCAATTCCGTCTCGGACTTTGCCATCGGGAGCCCCTCCTATCTTGAAACCATTCTGAACAGCGCGGCGGCTCTCAGCGGCAACTACCAGTTACCGGACTACAATCGCAATTACAGCTACAACCAGTTCAACCTCTTCGCGCAAGACACATTTCGAGTGACGCCGCGCCTGTCGATCAACTACGGATTGCGCTATGAGAACTTCGGCGCGCCGGTCAATACGGGGGCCGGGAAGGATCAGTTGTTTGAGCCTGGCGCAGGCAGCAGTCTGTCGCAGAGAGTCGCCAGCGGCGTACTGACCAATCCCGGCTCCGGAAACGAGCAGGTCTATGGAAGGGACAACCACGGTTTTGCGCCGCGGTTCGGAGCATCCTACGATCTGACGGGCAAGGGCCGGTCGCTGCTGCGCGGAGCTTACGGTATTTTCTATGACCGCCCGTTTGACAACCTCTGGCAGGACGTGCGGCTCAATGGGTCGCAATTACAGATCTTCACCGTCAACCAAGCTTTTCCGAACCTCTTCGCGCCCTATCTTCCGCAGCTTGCGAGCATCACCCAAGGCCAAGCCCCCACAGCCCTCGATTTCCCCATGGTGACATGGGTCAATCCGAGCCTTAAGAACGCCTACGTCCAAAGTTTCTTTCTCGGAGTGCAGCAGCGAGTCACTGATAAGTTCACCCTGGAGGTCAACGGAACGGGCGAGTTGGGACGCAAGCTGCTGACCACGGATATTCTAAACCGCGAGTTTGTAGATAATCCGAACCTTCCCGAGATCGAGTATCGCGCGAACCAGGGCTCGTCGGATTACACCGCGCTGACAGTTCTGGCGCGATACCGGGGTTCCCGTGCGCAGTT
>JBEKUO010000131.1:0-14084 GCA_049514955.1 Bryobacteraceae bacterium
CCCGCCTTTTCGCCGAGACCGAATTGACGCGCGTAGCGGACCACCCGCTCGAAGCCCAGGCGGTTGCCGAGAATCTTGAAATAAGGGTTATTGGAATGCGCCAGGGCGTTGCTGAGATCGAGGCTGGTGTAGCGAGTAAGACGCAGCGGCGTACTACGTTCCACGAGGCCCTCGTGGAGCGCGGCGAACGCGGTAACCAGCTTGATGGTGGAACAGGGTGTGAAACCGCTTGCCAGGGCGGTCTTCTGATTCACGATGGTGAGAATGCGGCCGGTTTGGGGATCGACTACCACGACGGTGCCATTATAAGGACCCAAGGCTTCGACGGCCGCGCGGCGCACGGCGAGGTCGTCGCCGTCGACGTAATCGCCGGCAGTGGGATCGAAGAGGGGCATGCGCGGCATGCGCCTGGCGGCGGTGCGGCGGCGTGCGGCCGTAGAGGAGCGGAGCGGCGCGCGCGCAGGCGCGAATACAGGCTTGCTCCGCGACGCGGAGGGCGCGGCCTTGCGCGTTTTTTTCTTCTTAGCGCTTTGTACCGCAAACGTGCACGGCGACAATATGCACAGCAGCACCAGCACAGTAATACCGCGGATCATTAATCCATCCAGTTTACGCGGGACCGGGGGAGCGCATGGCTGCATATATCAAGTGCCACAGCCTGCCCGGACAGAATCGCTATTATCAAACACTCACGCCCGGCCGGTCAAACCCGATGCGGCATGAAACGACGATCCCGGCACTGCGCCGGCGTCTTGCGCATCGACCACCGCGATAGCGGCGATGTTCACGATATCGTTGACTTCGGCGCCGCGCTGCAAAACGTGCACCGGACGCGACAAGCCCATCAGAATCGGCCCGATGGGTTCGGCCCCGCCGATGCGCGCGAGCAGCTTGTAAGCCACATTGCCGGCTTCCAGGTTCGGGAAGATCAGGACATTGGCGCCGCCCTTCAGCGTACTGAAGGGGTAGGTCTGCTCGATGATTTCAGGTACGACGGCGGTGTCGGCCTGCATCTCGCCATCCACCATCAGTCCGGGCTCGCGCTGGCGGACCAGTTCCACGGCGCGGCGCACCTTTTCGGCCAGCGGATGCCGGGTGCTGCCGAAGTTCGAGAAAGAAAGCAGGGCTACGCGAGGCTCCACGTCGAAGCGCCGGGCCAGTTCGGCAGTGGTGACGGCGATCTCCGCCAGATCCTCCGCGGTCGGTTCGATATTCACGGTGGCATCGGCCAGGAAATAGATGTCGCCCTTGGGCGTGATCATGACGTAAACGCCGGAGACCTTGCGCAGCCCGTGGCGCACCTCGATCACTTGAAGAGCCGGACGGATGGTATCGGGATAGTGCTGGGTGAGTCCGCCGATCAAGGCGTCGGCATCGCCCAGGCGGACCATCATGGCGGCGAAGGTGTTCCGATTCAGGATCAGTTGCTCGACTTCGCGCCGCGTGGCGCCTTTGCGCTGGCGAAGGCAGTACAGCTCTTCGGTATAGGCCGGCAGCCGCTCCGATTTGGTTGGATCGACGATCTGAATGCCTTCGAGCTGCAGGTGCAATTCGGCCATACGGGCACGAATCTTCTCTTCGTCTCCAAGCAGGATGGGGATCGAGATCTTCTCATCGATGAGGATCTGGCAAGCGCGCACGATCTTGCCCTCCTCGCCTTCTGGAAAGACCACGCGCTTGGGCTGACGCTGGGCTTTGTGGATCATGACGCGCATAACTTCGTGCGCTTTGCCGAGGCGGCGTTCGAGTTGCTCGCGATATTCGACGATATCGACGGGAACTTGCGCCACGCCGGATTCCATAGCGGCTTGCGCAACGGCGGCAGCCTCCCAAATCAGCACGCGCGAGTCGAACGGCTTGGGGATGATGTACTCGCGGCCGAACTCCAGGCGCTCTACGCCATAGGCGCGGCAGACGGCATCGGGCACATCTTCGCGGGCCAAGGCTGCCAGGGCGCGGGTGGCGGCCAGCTCCATGGCGTCGTTGACGGTGGTGGCGCGCACGTCCAGGGCGCCGCGAAAAATGAAGGGGAATCCCAGGACATTGTTCACTTGGTTTGGAAAGTCCGAGCGCCCGGTGGCCATGATGACATCCGGGCGGGCAGCCACCGCCACGTCGTAAGGGATTTCCGGATCGGGGTTGGCCATGGCGAATACAATGGGGTCGCGCGCCATGGTCATCAGCATTTCAGGGGCGACGCAATTGCCGCTGGAGAGCCCGAAGAAAACGTCCGCTCCCACCAGCGCGTCCGACAGGCTGCGCGCTTCGGTGTCGACGGCGAAGCGCTCCTTGTAGGGATTCATGCCAGTCTTGCGGCCCTTGTAAACGACGCCCTTGGTGTCGCACATCATGATGTTCTCGCGGCGCACGCCCAGCTTCACGTAGTGCTGCGCGCAGGAGATTCCGCTCGCGCCCGCTCCGTTGAAGACCACCCTGACCTGTTCGATGCGCTTGCCGACGATATCCAGGGCGTTGAGCAGCGCGGCGCCCGAGATGATGGCAGTGCCGTGCTGGTCGTCGTGAAAGACGGGGATCTTCATGGTGCGCCGCAACTCTTCTTCGATGTAGAAGCACTCCGGCGCTTTGATATCTTCCAGGTTGATGCCGCCGAAGGTAGGCTCCAGTAACTGGCAGGTGCGAATGATTTCGTCGGGGTTCTCGGTGGCCAACTCGATATCGAAGACGTCGATATCGGCGAAGCGTTTGAACAAGACGCCCTTGCCTTCCATGACGGGCTTGCCGGCGGCGGCGCCGATGTTGCCCAAGCCGAGGACCGCGGTGCCGTTGCTGACGACCGCGACGAGGTTGCCTTTGGAAGTGTACTTATACACGAGGCTCGGGTCGCGTGCGATTTCGAGACAGGGCACGGCGACGCCGGGAGTGTAGGCCAGGCTCAGATCGCGTTGCGTACGGCACGGTTTGGTCGCGACAGTGGCCAATTTGCCCGCGGGAGGAGAGGAATGGTAGGCGAGAGCCTCTTCCGGATCGATATGCATGCCAGGCTCCTTGTGAGTACAGCCATATTATACTTGTTTATCTGGAAGTACGAAACGACCCCGAGGGGGTAGGGGGTGGCGGCTGGGACTAGCCGTGGTAGAAGTCCCGGCAGGCTGAACGCTTCTCCACCAAAGGTGTCAAGCTATTGGTTCGCCCATGCTGAGCACACTGGGGCAGGCGCTTTCGCCTGCCAACCGCGATTCGCACTGACTCCTGCCGCGGGCTGCTAGGCTTTGTCAGCGGCGCGCGGTCTTGGAGAGCCTCGACAGAGCGGGACTGCCGGGACCGGCCAATGCCAGCGCGATAGAAGCCGCCAGCAACGTCAGGGGGAACTCGTATCCTCCTTTGGAGCTGAAGAAGCCGTTATGCAGGTGCACCTTCACGACGGCTACCGCCATGTCGATGGCCAATAGAACGGCAGCATAGCGGGTGAGCAACCCCAGGATCAAGGCAATGCCGCCGACGAACTCCACCAGCGTGACGACGATCGCGGCGATGTGGGGCGAGGGGATGCCTATACCCTGAAACATGTGAGTGACGCCGCCAAGGCCGATGACGAACAGCTTTTGTGCTCCGTGGGCAGTGAAGACGATTCCGACGACGATCCGCAGGATCGCGATTCCGAGTGGTTGTGATTGCATGCTGGCTCCGGCTACAGAGTCATAGGATGCACAGATTTTGGACAGCGACGCAAGGCGAACAAGAAGGTGGGGCAGGCGCTTTCGCCTGTCAACAGTGAACTTCAGTCCGCCGTTGCGCAGAAGAGAGTGCCTGCGCCGCTATTTCACGCAGGCCTGGTCGCAAGCCCGCCGTTCCGGCCAGAGCGAGCAGGATCCGATGCGGCGATGCGTTTCTCCCAAGGCATGCATGGCTACGGCGTGGCGACCGTCCAATTGGATGGTTGCAAACTGGTTGTCTCTCGGGCAGGTGATCTCCCTTGGAGTGCGGGAGCGCCGATAGACTTTTCCAAGCGCCCAGGCCGCAGGCGCAGCCAGGGCGATGACGAAGAACGCCGGTATCAGGTTCAACGGCGACATACGCTATTTGCCTCTCTACTGAAGATCTGAAACTCCGATAACAGCATACTGCAACTATTTGGCGAGCGCAATGGTATGGGAGGTCCCCTGGTTTGTAGGTTCCCTCATAGAGGTGGTTGGCAGGCTGTGGACGACCAGTTTTCTTCGGGGGCGTCCCGATTCGCACCCGCGGCGGCCGGCATGGGCGCGCTCCGGCAGGCAGAATTCACGGGTGAGGCCCAGATCAAGATGAACGATTGGAGCTTTTAGAGCCGTCGACATCCGGCGCAGCCGCCCTTGTTATAATCCTCATAAGTGCCTGAAATCCGCCATTCCGTCTGTGCCCTGGACTGTCCGGATGCCTGTTCCGTCCTGGTCACCATCGAGAACGGCACGGCGACGCGGCTGCGCGGCAATCCGGCGCATCCCGTGACGCGCGGATTCTTGTGCGGCAAGGTGGCAAGGTATCTGGAGCGCGAGTATGCGCCAGGCCGCCTGTTGTATCCTCTGCGGCGCAACGGCGCTAAAGGCGAAGGCCGCTTCGCGCGAGTCACCTGGGACGAGGCGCTGGATGAGATCGCCGCGCGCCTGAAATCCGAGGCCGCCGAGTTCGGGCCGGAAGCCATTCTGCCTTACAGCTACGCGGGCACCATGGGCTTCCTGCAAGGCGCCGGCATGGATCGGCGCTTTTTCCACCGGCTTGGTGCATCGCGCCTGGATCGCACGATCTGCGCGTCGGCGGGCGGCGCCGGGTTGATCGAAGCCCTGGGGTTCCGCTACGGCACGGAGCCCGAGCAATTCCGGCACGCGAAGCTGATCCTCGCCTGGGGCGCGAACGTGCTCGGCACCAACGTACACCTGTGGCCCTTCATCGTGGAGGCGCGGCGCAACGGGGCGAAGTTCTATACCATCGATCCGCGGCGCAATCGCACGGGCGCGGCGGCGGACAAGCATTTCTTCATCAATCCGGGCAGCGACACGGCGCTGGCGCTGGGCATGATGCACGTCATCATCGGCGAGAAGCTGCATGACGCCGATTACATCTCGCGGCACACCGCAGGGTTCGACGAACTGGCGGAGCGCGTCAAGGAATATCCGCCCGAGCGCGCCGCCGCGCTAACCGGCATCGCCCAGGACGAGATCGTCGCACTGGCGCGGGAATACGCCACCACACGGCCGGCAGCGATCCGGCTGAACTATGGCGTCCAGCGCAGCGAGCGCGGTGGCATGGCGGTGCGCGCGATCGCGTTGTTGCCGGCCCTGACCGGCTCGTGGAAAGACGTGGGCGGAGGCTTGCAACTCTCCACGTCGCAGGCGTTTCATTTGAACCGCGCGGCCCTCGAGCGCCCCGATTTACAGTGGCGCGCGCTCGGCCGGGAGGCGCGCATCTTGAACATGTCTTTGCTAGGCCAGGCCCTCAACGAGGTCCAGAAGCCGCCGGTGAAGGCCCTGGTGGTCTACAACTCCAACCCCGGCGCCATCGCGCCGAATCAGAATTCGGTGCGGCGTGGCTTCCTGCGCCACGACCTGTTCACCGTAGTACTGGAACAGTTCCAGAACGACACTGCCGATTATGCGGATTTCGTGCTGCCGGCGACCACGTTTCTGGAACACACCGATCTATATTACGCGTACGGCCACTATTACCTGCAGCTCGCGCGGCCTGCACTGGCGGCGCCTGGCGAGGCCAAGTCGAACGTGGAAGTTTTTCGGCTGCTCGCGGAGCGCATGGGCTTCGACGACGCATGCTTCCGCGACTCGGAAGACGACATGATCCGCGCGCTTCTCAATTCCGAGCATCCCTTCGTCCGCGGCATCACGCTCGAGGAACTGGAGCGCGATCATTTCGTGCGCCTGCGGGTGGCGCCGAACGGCGATCCTTTTCTACCGTTCGCCAACGGCGGCTTCGGCACCGAGTCCGGCAAATGCGAATTCCGCGCAAGCTCGCTGAAGTACACGCCGCCGGTGGAGTCGCGCTTGGGAGACGCGAGCCTGCGGGCGCGCTTCCCGCTGGAGCTGATCTCGCCCAAGCACGACGACAGCATGAACTCCACCTTCGGCAACCGCGCCGAAAACGATTTTGCCACCGCCACGCTGCACATGGACGTTGCCGATGCGGCGGCGCGCGGGATCTCGAGCGGCGACCAAGTGCGCGTCTACAACGACCGGGGTTCCTGCCTCTTGCGGGCCCACGTGAATGGCGCTCTACGCACTGGCGTGGTCTCGGCCCCATCCGTGCGCTGGGCCAAGATGGCGCCGGACCACCGCAGCGTGAACGCGCTTACCTCCGAGCGCCTCACCGATATCGGTGGCGGCCCCACTTTCTACAGTTGCCTGGTACAGGTAGAGAAGAGCGGAGACTAATGACGAGACAAAATGGCGCTGCAATTTCGAGCGGGCGCCGGTCCGCCACGGCCGCCGCGATCCTGATCGTAAGCCTGGCGATTGCGCCGCTAGGGTGCAAACGGCACAGGCAAGCAAGCGCGCAGACCGAGGAAGATGTTCTAGCGACCATCGTACACGCGGCGGACCCCCGCGCCGCCTCCCAGTTGGTCAGCGGGTTTTACGCCGTGGAAGCGAATGCCTGGCGCTGGACCGCGGGGAAGTTCTCGGTGCTGTTGCGCGTGCCCCGCAACGCCGCATCCAAAGGCGCGATCTTGCAACTGAAATTGACGATTCCGGATGTATCCATAACGCAAGAGAAAGCCATTACGTTGTCGGCATCTCTGAACGGCGTGGCGCTCGCACCGGAGACCTACACGCATGCGGGGGAGTTCGCTTACCGCCGCGACATTCCAGCCGCTCAGTTGGACGGCGAATCCGTCAGCGTGGATTTCTCCGTGGACAAGACCATTCCACCAAACGCAACCGACAAGCGGGAGCTCGGCGTGATCGTTTCCGAGGTGGGATTCCAGCCGAAGTAAGGCCCGGCGATTTTCGTGGGGCAGGTGTTACGGAGTCTTCCCGAGTCGCCGGATATATACTATCAACGCGTGGATTTCGTCGTCTGAGAGTTTCTCATTGAAAGAGGGCATTTTCTTTTTGCCGTTCGTGACGACTTTCTCAAGCTGCGAGTCACTTTGGTGCTGAACTGCATCCGACGTAAGATCCGCCGCGCCTACCTTTTTGCCCATGTCGGTTTGGGCGTGGCCGTCGGGTCCATGGCAGCCGACACACAGTTCTTGGAAGATCTCCTGTCCTTTGCTCGCATTCTTGTTGTCCGACTGCCCAAAAGAGGGAGCGGCGACGGCAAATGCAATGACGATCGAAACGGTTAATAGTCTCATAACTCTCCGCTGTGCAACTTCATGGCCTTTGAACAACCTGTAAACTCCCATAGGCCTCGGCCGGCGGGCTATTTAGGGCTGAGCAGCACGGCGTGCTTGTCACCGCTTATATAGCGTGGAGAGAGAGCCGTCTACAAAAGAAGCCCCCCGGTTTGCCCGGTGATCTCAGTTTCGCGGAAGCAATCGTTGTTTGTGTCATGGAGATGTAAAACTTTCGATAATTTTCGGTAATTTGCGGCATGTGGCTGGAGGGCGCGGACCGAACCACGTGGTCTCCGGTGAGCCAGCTCTGTGGTGGCTATGATTCTATCGGAGCGCGAGATACTGGCATGAATGACCTTATAACTAACCGGAAAGTAACTAACAATTAGTTTGACACCTTGACGCAGAGGGTGCATGATTTACCCTGGAGCGTGCTATGGGAAGAGCTGAAAGAAGGTTCATGGTCCTAGCGGCGTTAACGGTACTGACAGTACCATCGGGCCGGGCAGCGTCGGAGGTTGTTAAGATGCTTGGCGCCGGTTCCTCCACCATGTGGCAGGCGGCGGCCCTCGGAGCGTTCAACCAACTGGCTGGCTCAGGCGCTCAGCACTACACGGTAAGCGGAACCTGCACCGCAGGTGGCAACTGCGCGCAGATCCACGATTCGCGCAGCACATCAATCCTTAACGAAGGCGGGGACCTGTGGGTCGTCTGGACCTCCGACATGACCCAGATTTGGGCCTATATCTCGGTGGACTCCTTGGTCGGCAATCGCGCGTACTTTGCGGCTCCCAGAGCAACCCTGCAGGTCGACCCTCTAACAGAGACAGTCGACGGCGTGCCGCCGGGCCAGACCAATCTGATTTCGTCAAACTTGTGGGGCCTCGACGCCACCGCCCTGCCGTCAGCGGTCTATACCGCACTGAACAACGCCGCGGTCACAGCGGCGTTCACGGACATTCTGCCGCCAGACGCGAAGGCTGCGAACTGCCGGGTGTTGAATCAGTTGAATCCCGTCACCTATGCCGGTTTGGGATACGGAAAGGGAACCACTTGCACAACCCTTATCGGAACGCAGATCTTGAGCGCGTTCTCCGGCGCGGTGGCCAACCCGGTAAATTTCAACATCAAAGGCACGGATCCTTTTACGGGCGATACCATCTCGGCATACACGACGTTGAATGTCGGAGCTTCGCCCATCTTGTTTCTCGTGAACCGCACGAACCCCAATGGGCTCGGTTACGGCGGGTCAGGCACGCCCGCGATCACCGACCTTTCTGTGCAGAATGCGCAGAAAATATTTAACGGTGACGAGTGCGATACCAACGCGTTTGGCGCAGATGGCCCGCCGACGGACGTCCCCGTATTTCCAATGCTCCGCGAGCCTTTATCCGGCGCCATGGACACCACCGAGTTCACGACCTTTCGCTGCGGAGGCTCCCCTTGCGCGATCACGGGCGCCAACAACAAGGACAATTCGCAGGAAGTGGGGGTGAACCCCCGTCTCCACTTGAATAACCCGCTCGACCTGTCCTGTGTCTCGGGCGGTGGGAAGCGCCAGCGCGCCATCGGCACTACCGAAATGGTCGGCACCGCCATTAAGAATAAGGCGGATTCCGTTGGATATGCCTTCTTCAGCTATCGCAACGTTGCGCAGATCGCCGGCAGTCCCAGCTACGGCTACCTGACGCAAAATGGCATCGATCCGATCCAGGCAACCTACACCGATGGCCAATTGCCAGTCTGCGTCAGCAGCACGGGCGTGACTGGTGTTTGCCCGTCTGAGCCGGGAACGAGTTTCCCAAATCTTCGCAATGGAACGTACACCGCCTGGTCGCTTCTGCGCGTGGTAACCGACGCCAGCGGTGCCAACTTGACCAACGCTAAATCGCTGGTTAGCGCGATCGAGGACAACGTCAATATCACAGTGCCGGACTTCGTTCCCTACAATGCCGTGGGCGGCGATCGCGGCATGGCGCTCATCCGTTCGCACTTTTCGAACGGTGGGGACGTGGGCGGCTGTATCGAGTCGGCGGGCTCGACCGTGCTGAACTGCCATCAATAGCGCTCGTCTCGCGGTTTGGACCGGCGTGGTTGGATGACTCCGCGCTCCTTAGCCACGAGAACAAGACCTGGTTCATCATCGGCACTGTGTAACGGTTTGGCTGCGACCTGGCGATGGGCGGCATCCTGGGGACTGCCAATCAGCTCACTCGCTTGCCGCAGCGTTGAGCCGTGTGCTAATGTTCGGTTCGCATGAAATCCTGGCAAGTCCACGCATTCTGCGAGCCGGAGCAGATGACGCTGGACGAAATCCCTATTCCCGACCCCGGCCCTAACGAGGTGCGCATCCGCAATCGCGCGGCGGCGCTCAATTTCTTCGACATTTTACAAATTCAAGGCAAGTACCAGATTCGGCCGCCTTTTCCGTTTACTCCGGGCGCCGAAGTGGCCGGCATTGTGGACGCCGCGGGTTCCGAAGTGAAGCACGTATTCGTGGGCGATCCCGTGGTGGCCATGACCCACAACGGCGCATTTGCCGAATACTCGCTGGCAGCGGCCAGCCGCACGTTTCACTTGATCGCAGGAATGGATTTTCCCGAAGCCGCCGCCATGCCCGTGGTGTATCACACGTCCTATTTCGCGCTGCACCGCCGCGCGGGCCTGGCCCATCGCGAATGGCTGCTGGTGCATGCGGGCGCGAGCGGCGTGGGCATGTCCGCGATACAAATCGGCAAGGCCTATGGGGCGCATGTGATCGCCACCGCCGGCAGCCAGGCGAAGCTGGATTTTTGCCGGGCACAAGGCGCCGAGTATGCCTTGTCGTACGCCGACCCCGCATGGGTGGAGCGTGTGAAGGAAATCACCGGCGGCCGCGGCGTGGACGTGGTTTACGATCCGGTGGGTGGCGATGTGTTCGAACTGTCCACCCGCTGTATCGCCGGTGAAGGGCGCATGCTGGTGATCGGCTTTGCCAGCGGGCGCATCCCAAACGTGCAGGCCAATCGGGTGCTGTTGAAGGACATTTCCATCGTGGGTGTGCATTGGGGACAGTACGTCCAGCACCACCCGGAGTTCCTCGCGCACACGCACGAAGTGCTCACGGCCATGTCGCTGGGCGGGCAGATCCATCCGGTGGTAGGCAAGACTTTCCGGCTGGACGAGGTGCCGGCCGGCTTGCGCGAACTGGCGGAGCGCAAGATCCTGGGCAAGGCCGTGGTGGTATTGGATTGAGAGCGGCGGGCCGCGCAGCGCGAGCGCGGCCAGTTCCAAGTCATGCGCGACTCCCGCCGGCCGGTACGCGCTGACCTCTGCGCATGCCCAATTTCATGTACAATTAAAGTAATCTTATGATCACTCGATCCATATCCGAAGCGCGCCGCGAGCTCGGCCGGCTGATTGAGCAGGCCCGGCAGGGAGAGGATGTCGTCATCATCAAGGATTCGCGGCCGGTGGCGGCCTTGCGGCGCATCGACGACGACGATCTGGCGTTGACTCCGGAGCTGACGGACGAAGAATTCCAGCGTCTCGTGGAATGGGATCGGAAGCAGCCCGGCAAAACGTTTTCCTCTCCGGAAGCTGCGGTCAAGTATCTCAAGGCGGAGTTCAGGAAGAAGCGTTGAACATCGTCCTCAGAGATTCCTTCTTGCGAGCGTGCCGCCGCCTCACGCGGGATGAGCTTTCCGTCTTGATGCAAATCTTCGTCGATCTCAGGGCGGATTTGGCAGATCCGGCTCGCCACTCGGGGCTGGGGCTGAGGAAACTGAATCCGTATCCCGTGTGGGAAGCTCGGCTCGGATTGAAGATGCGCGCGATCTTTCGCCTGGAAGACGATCGGGTAATTTTCGTTTTCCTCGGGATGCACGACGAGGTGAGGCGGTTCCTGCGCAATCAACAATAGCGTCTACGGCACCGCCCCCACAATAAACTTCGCCAGGTCGGCCTTCAGCTTCTCGAGCGACGGCTTGTAGGTGTACATCATGTGGCCGGCTTCGAAGAAGTCCATGCTCACGTGATTCCGCAGCGAGGGGTCCAGCCCCAAATGATCGAACGTATATTCGGTGGCGAAATACGGCGTGGCCAGATCGTAATAGCCATTCGCCACGAACACCTTTAGGTTGCTGTTCTGCGTCATGGCCGTGCGCAGGCTCTCCGATACGTTGACGTAGCGATTCTCGTTATCGCCCCAGCTCCAGGGGCGCACCCGTCCAGTTAAGATTTCGTACGGCAGGTCGCTTTCCCACTTCAGATCCGCGCGGACATACTGGTTCCAGGCGGCGGTGAACGGCGCATATACACTGGCGTAACTGGGATCGTATTCGGGCGCGGCGCCGGTTGGGTCCAGATCGATGCCTTCCAAACGGCTGTCATAACGGCCCACCGTGCGCCGCTCGTCGCGCAACAGCTCCTTGGTAAAGCGGAAGATCGGCACGCGCAGATTGCTCTCGTCGATATACTTGGGGGAGAGTCCCGTCAAGCGCGCCAGCTTCTGCGCGATTTGGGAGCGCTCCTCGGCGGAGATGGTGTCGCCTTTCATCAACGCCAGGCTATACTCATGCGACGCGAACTGCTCGGCCTCGTCGAGCGCCTTTCGCTGGCTTCCCATCAAGTCTTGCGGCAGCTTCTTGTGATACCAAGCCGTAGCCGTGTAAGTGGGCAGAAACAGCAGGTAGGGCAGATCGTTGCCACGGTCGAAGCTGATGGTTCCGAAGTTCAACACGGTCGAAACCAGCATGATGCCGTTCAACGCGACGCCCTTCTGCGTCTGTAGATACCCGGAGAGGTTGGCGGCGCGCGTGGTCCCGTAACTTTCGCCGGCCAGAAACTTGGGAGAGGTCCAGCGGGTGTTCCGCGTCAGGTACAGCCGGATGAACTCGGCCACCGACTCGATGTCGCCGGTGATGCTGTGAAAGTTCTTGGCATCCTGTTCGGGAATAGCGCGGCTGAACCCGGTGCTCACGGGATCGATGAACACCAGATCGGTAACATCGAGGATCGAGTATTCGTTGTCCACGAACTTGTAGGGCGGCGGCAGCGGGTTCCCCTCGGGGTCCA
Organism: Bryobacteraceae bacterium; assembly: GCA_049514955.1. Taxonomy (GTDB): domain Bacteria; phylum Acidobacteriota; class Terriglobia; order Bryobacterales; family Bryobacteraceae; genus Bog-159. The sequence goes on from JBEKUO010000131.1 coordinate 12,338, forward strand.
TCATGACGCGCTTGGGCCCCAGGGCGCCGAGCTGCAGCCAGACCGACGACGAACCCGGGCCGCCGTTGAAGGCGAATGTCAGGGGGCGGCGGGTGGCGTCTGAAACGTCATCCTTGATGTAAGCGATGTAGAAGATGCTCGCCGTGGCCGTGCCATCTTCTTTTTTCAACAGCATGGTTCCGGCGGTGGCTGTATATTTCAACTCTTTGCCGCCGATTTGAATGGTGTGTTTGGTCGGAGAGGTTTTCTCTTCGGGCTTCTTTTCGTCCTTGGCTTTTTCGTCTTTGGCTGGTGACGCGGCGGGACCGGAGGGCGGTCCGGACGGCCTGGGACTTTCCGGCGCGGGTTGCGCGCAGGCCGCCGCCACCCAAACGAGGACGGCCGCCATGGGGAGAACATTTCGGCGCATAAGTGTCGATTGTACCCTAACCCGCATTTCTCACAGACTTCCGTGGTCAGGGCGTGGCGCACGCACTCTTGCGTGCCGCGTCGGCACTCCTGCCGGCGCCCTCCCTCGACGGCCTGTCCACACGCTTGCGGGGGTGCTGACGGAAGAAAAGACCACTGGCGAAATCGCGGCGGAGCGGCCTGGCTTCGTGCGGGTTTTCGATAAGTATGGTATCGATTATTGTTGTGGCGGCAAGATCTCGCTGACCGGAGCTTGCACAGGGCACGGCATCCCACCCGAACAACTGCTGCAGAAGCTCGATGCGGCACTGGTACCCGCCGCCGGCACAACGCGCGACTGGCAGACCGCCAGCCTGAACGAGCTCAACGACCATCTCACGAAACACCATGCCTGGCTGAAGACGGAACTGCCCCGGCTCCGTGCATGCTGCACAAGGTGACGGAAGCCATGGCGCGAGCCGTTAAAGCATTCAGCGCGTTGCCCGTTCAGCCAGCGTCTGCCACTGCGAAGTCTGGCCGCGAGTGCCTGAGCCTAACGCAAATCGCGTCTGCGGTAGCCACAGATACACGTCGACGGTCACTAGAAAAGCTCAACCGGGGCGTCCGTCATCGAACCGCGCCGTTACAATCTTCACGCGAAATGATCCGGGATCGGCGGTTTCCCGACTTCTCGTTCCTCATCCCACTCAACTCTCAACACCCGCAGATAAACGGATAATCCTGGTTGGAGATGATCGGCACAAACCCGAAGAAATCGTTCAGCACGGATTCCGAAGTGCAGTACGCCCCTTCGACCCAGGCCTGATCGTTGGAATAGGTCTCGCCCACGATGAAGATATTCGCATCCGCGCCGTCGATTAATTGGGACGGCTTGCGGATCTTCCGCTGTACGTCACCGATGTCGTAGTGCGCGGACCACGCATGATAACCCGCGTTGAAAGGCGGCAGCGACCAATCCATGTAACGGGCCTCCAATGGCGGAGGCACCGCGGTATAGTTCGCGCCAGGCCCGAAATGTATAGCGGCGAGTTGGCTCCGCAGCATTTTCACCATGCCCTCTGGCACTTTCCGCGGGCCTTCCAATGGTTGATAGTTCTCGGAAACGGCGACTTTACGCACTCCATTTGGACCGAGTTCCAGCTCTTGCCAGAACGTGGTGAACTGCTCATCGTCGTAACTCGCGAGCAGCCCGTAGACAGGCTTCCCCTTATCGTCGATGGCATTGTTGCCAAAGTAGACCACCTGGCGAACAGGCGTATCGGTTATGCTCGGGCCAATGGAATTGCGCTGAGCAAGCTGGAGCAGAAGCTTCTCTTGCGCGACGGTCAGCCTCTCGCCG
>JBEKUO010000132.1:0-12881 GCA_049514955.1 Bryobacteraceae bacterium
GGGGTTTGGTAAAGTGCCTGGTGTTGCCGGTGACGATATAGTCGGCCTGGGCAGCATCGGCACATTCGTAGAACCGATTGTCGGAGTCATGTTTGGAGATTTCCAAGCGGATGTTGGGTGTGACTATAGTGGCCTCGCTCTCGATCAAAGCCAGCAAGGTCGCAACCTCGGCGGGAGGGAGGCGGGCGAACTTCGGGCGGCTGAAAACTTCGCGATATTCCGCCAGGATTGGCTCAGAAACGAACAACTGGACTGCGCGGAAAGCCACCACATTAATGACTAGCGCCTGGAGGCCCAGCGGCTTTACAGCGGCGGAGATGAGCACGTTGGTATCGAGCACGATCCGAAGGGGCTTCATCTCACAGTGTGTTTAATCTTTTTGTCACGTTCCCCGCGGTAGGCGGTCACCTCAGCGTCAATTTCCCGTTCGGTCAACTTGTCCAGGCCGGCCCTTCTGGCGCTTTCCTGGATGGCGCGCAGAGCGGCGATCAAGTCGTGGTTGATGGGGGACTGCTGCTTCTGCTCGTAGTGGCGCAGAGCTTCCCGGACGAGCTCGCTTAAGGTCCGGTTTTCTTTTCTTGCCAGGCGCTCAGCACGCTTAAGCTGGGCTGGCGGCAAAGAGACGGACAGGGTTTTGCTGGTTCTCATATTGGTTCGTGCTTGTCAATACTAAGTATGATGGCCTACTGTTGGTATCATAAGCGGACGACGATGGCCTGTCAAGGCTGACGGACAGGGTGTCCGACAGGTCGACCGACTGGGTCAACCGCGGGCGGGCGCGACTCGCGTGCGCTGGCAAGAGTGCCGGGCGCGGCACGCAGAAGTGCCTGCGCCACGCCTTATCATAAAGAAGAATGCCCCTGATCCTCGATGGAAACCGAGTTCGTGACCAAATCCTCCGCGACCTTGCTCCACGCGTAGCGGCGCTCGCCTCCGCCGCCCGCCCGCCCGGACTTGCCGTCGTGCTGGTAGGCAGCCACGCGGCCTCCCAAATCTACGTGCGCAACAAAGTGAAGGCCTGTGCGGACCTCGGCATCTACAGCGAGAGCATTACGCCGCCCGAAAGCGTCACCACCGGCGAGTTGCTGGCGATTGTCGAAAGCCTCAACCAACGGCCGGAAATCGATGGCGTCCTGGTGCAGTTGCCTTTGCCGCACCAAGTAGATACCCGCCGAGTGCTGCTGGCCGTTTCCCCCGAAAAAGACGCCGACGGTTTTCATCCGTACAACATGGGCAACCTGGTGGCCGGACGCCCAGGTCCCCAGCCGTGTACACCAGCGGGCATCATGGAACTGTTGAAGCAGTACCAAATCCAGGTGGCCGGCAAGCGCGCCGTCGTTGTGGGACGCAGCGACATCGTGGGCAAGCCCATGGCGCTTATGCTGCTGCACGCGCATGCTACGGTCACCATCTGCCACTCGCGGACCGTGGACCTGCCGGGCGTCTGCCGCGAAGGCGAGATCCTGGTGGCTGCCATGGGCCGGCCCGCCATGCTCACCGCGGACTACATACGGCCCGGCGCAGTTGTCATCGATGTGGGTATGAACCGCATCACGGACCCCGCCGAAGCCGCGCGCATTTTCCGCAACTCGCCGGAGCGCCTGGCAACTCTGGAGCGCAAGGGCAGCCTGCTGGTGGGCGATGTCGATCCGCTGGCCATGCAGGAGAAGGCGGCAGCGTACACGCCGGTGCCGGGCGGCGTAGGCCCGCTCACCATCGCCATGCTGATGGCCAACACCGTAGCCGCCGCGGAAGCCAGGGTGGGCCGGAAGCTGGCATCCGTCGTATGCTGAAAGTAGGCTTGACCGGCGGACTGGCATGCGGCAAGAGCCTCGTAGGCCAGGCGCTTGCCGATTTGGGCTGCCATTTGCTCGAAGCCGACCAGTTGGGTCACCAAGTGCTGCTGCCGGGTGGCGAGGCCTACGCTGAAGTGGTCCGCGAATTCGGCCGTGGCGTTCTGAATGCAAGCCGTGAAATCGACCGGCGTGCCCTGGCCGCGCAAGTATTCGGAAGCCCCGAGCGGCTGGCGCTGTTGAACAGTTTCGTCCACCCGCCCGTCATGCGGCAGGAAGAAGAATGGTTCGCGCTGGTATCTGCCGAGGATCCGCACGGTATCGCCGTGGTGGCAGCGGCTATCCTGATTGAGACCGGCAGTCACAAGCGGTTCGACAAGCTGATCGTGGTGACCTGCGATGAGGAGCAGCAAGTGCAGCGGTCCATGAAGCGCGACGGTATCGCGCGCGAAGAAGTGCTGGCGCGCCTCAGCCGCCAGATGCCGCTTTCCGAGAAGCGCAAGTTCGCGGACTTCGTCATAGATGCTTCGGGCACAAAAGAGGAGACCCTGCGCCAGACGCGCGCGGTCTATGAATCCTTGCGGAGAATAGAACAATGAGAATGCGACCCTTTCTGTGGGCCGCCATCTTGGTGGGCGGCTTCTGGTATCTGACCTCGGCGGCGCACTGGAACGTGGGCCAGCTTCTGCAGCCGCTGCAGCGCACGGGGCAACTGTGGACGTCTCCCGCTTCCGCCAAGTCGGCAGGCTTCAGCACCGACGAGAACAACAACATCGAGATCTACAAAATGGCGCGGCCGGCGACGGTCAATATCACCAGCATCGTCTACCGGGAGGACTTTTTCTTTCAACCGTACCCGCAGGAAGGCACCGGCTCCGGGTTCATCATCAAGCCGGATGGGTTGATCCTCACCAACAATCATGTGGTCTCCGGCAGCGCGCAACTCACCGTGACGCTGGCCGGCGACAAGAAGCAGTATAAAGCCAAGGTGCTGGGCACCGATCCGCGCAACGACCTGGCGCTGCTCAAGATCGAGGCCGTGCATACGTTGCCGTTCTTGAAGTTGGGTGAATCTGACAACCTGCAGGTCGGTCAGAAAGTGCTGGCTATCGGCAATCCTTTCGGATTGGGAGGGACGTTGACGACCGGAATCGTCAGCTCGTTAGGGCGCACGCTGCAACCGCAGGAAGGCCGCCGCTTGGAGGATATGATCCAAACCGATGCCGCCATCAATCCGGGGAATAGCGGCGGGCCGTTGCTGGATTCGCATGGGTCGGTGATCGGCATCAACACGGCGATTTACGGGCAGGGGAATATCGGGATAGGCTTCGCGTTGCCCATCAACCGCGCCAAGGCGATGCTCGACGAATTCCAGGCCAAGGGCCGCGTCAGTCGGCCGTACTTGGGCATTCAGACCATGTACATTTATGGCGATGTGGCCGAGAATCTGGGATTGCCCACTGAGGGCGGCCTACTCATACAGCGCGTCGACCCTGGGTCGCCGGCCGCCGAAGCCGGGTTGCACGGCCCCGACCGCGTGGCCATCGTTGGCGTCTACCAGATCCGGATCGGCGGCGACTATATTGTGGCTGTGGATGGCCAACCTGTGGAAAGCACCGACTCCTTGCTGAGGGCCCTTAACAAGAAGCGCGTAGGAGATGTTCTGGACCTAACGATTTACCGCAACGGCCACACGCAACACCTCCGGGTGAAAATGGGAGAGGCCCCCCAAACCCTGTAAGAGTAGGGCAGGCCCCCGCGCGGCCCGCGGCGGGCCGCCCTCAACTTATCGTTGCTGCGCTGACCGCTTTCGGGCCGGTCTTGTTCTTGCTGCCGGGCGGACGGCCGCGCCGCTTGGCAGTGATTTCGTTCATCCACGATGGTGGCCGGCCCCGCCGGCGCCCACGGCCTCGCGCCAAGCGTTCCAAACTCAAAATCGCTTCCTCAATTTGCTCTCTTTCTTGACGTAATTCGGCAAGAATCTTTGCGACATCCATTCTGGTTTCTCCCCGGACTTCGCTTCTTGGTTTCGACTCGCCCTCGACGTTCCACGAATGGAACAGGGCTCACCTTTTTGTACCGTAATTGCCGAGCGATATCAAGGGACTACGACGAATTTGAGAGAATAGGCCCCTGTAATGTACGTTCTAGGACTTAGGGCCGCAGCCCTGCGTCAGGGTACCGCCTTTTCCAATGAAAATAGAACGGCAGTCCTAAGAAAATGAAACTTAATCCAAGCAGCGATTCTCGCGGAGAATCGAATAAAGTCGAAAGTACCAGCACAACGGCGACCAGAACAAAAAGTACCGGAAGTACCGGATATCCTAGTGTTCGATAGGGTCGTGGCAGATCCGGCCTCTTGCGTCTAAGCACGATCACGGCCGCCGTAGTCATGCCATAAAGAATCCAACTGGCAAAAATGACGTACGTAAATAGCTGGTCGTACTGGCCGGAAAGAACCAGTAGCGCGGACCAGACGCTGAGGGCCAGTATGGAAACTCCCGGGGTGTGATGCGCGGGATTCACGTTGGCGACCGGCGCAAAGAAGCGGCGATCGCGGGCCATGGCATAGGGCACGCGGGATCCGGACAGAATAGAACCGTTGAGCGCGGCGAAGATGCTGATCATGGCCGCCATGGAAACCACATTGGCGCCCCAACCGCCGGCTACTCGCCGCATCATATCCGCGGCGACCCGCTCGCTCCCGCCGACCTCCGGCGCGGTGAGTACGTGGAAGTACGCGGCATTCGCCAATAGATAAATACAGATCACCGCCAGGGTGCCGCCAATAAGCGCCAGCGGAAGACTGCGCTGCGGCTGGCGGATCTCGGAAGCCACCATGCTGACGTTGTTCCATCCATCGTAGGCCCATAAGGCGGCCACCAACGCGGCAAAAAATCCGGCGATAGTGAGCGGATGTGCCACCACGGGGGCCGGCGCGTGCGCCTTTCCGAAGCCCATCCCGGCCACGATGATGAAAGCGATCAGCAGTACTTTAACGATCGTTACCGTGATCTGAACTTCGCCCCCGAGTTTGACGCCAAAATAATTCACGCCCGCCAGAAACATGATCAGCGCCATGGCCAGCAGTTGTCCATAACGCAGGTCGAGAGGCGCGCCGTGTGCGCCCAGCGGCAGCGGAACTGTGTAGAAAACGCCATCGAGTGAAGGGAAGAAATTCGTCAAATAGTAAAAGAAGCCCGTAGCCAGAGTGGCGATGGACCCGCTCTTGGCCACCCACATCTGCGTCCACCCGTAGAGAAAGCCCCAGAGCGGACCGTAGGCTTCGCGCAGATACACGTATTCTCCGCCGGCTTCCGGCATCGCCGCGGCCAATTCGGCGTAGCTGAGCGCGCCGCAAAGCGAGAGCAGCCCGCCAAAAACCCACACCGCGAAAACCATGGACGGCGAGCCTACGCGCTGCACCATGGCACGCGGCACCAGAAATATACCGCTGCCGATCACCGTCCCAACCACGATGGCGACCGCGCCCCAGAGGCCCAGGTCCCTGCGCAATTCGATTACGGGTCGATCTTTTTTCATGCGGAAGTCTCCGGCGTGCGGGACGGAAAAAACGACGCGCCATATCCGGCGGCGAAAGTCGCGGCCGAGCCAATCAACACCCACCAAGTCCAGGCGATCGGCGTGGCGAAGCGCACATAGAGTATCGTGGCTAGTCCTGCCAGTACACCCACAATCGCTGCGCGCTCGCCTACGCGCTTCGTGAGCACTCCGAGCAGAAAGACGCCCAGCAGCAAACCTAGGGTCACGGATGCGATGGACAAACCCGATTCCAGCACGGAGCCCCAATGGCGCGCAAGCATCCCGATCGCCACCAGCACCACGCCCCAGATCACCGTCATGCTCCGCGCCAGCATCAGGTCGCTTCCGGTATCGGCACGGCGGCGCAGCGGCCGCACGATATCCATCACCGTCGTCGACGCCAGCGAATTCAGCGCGGCGCTCAAATTCGCCATGGCGGCCGCGAGGATCGCCGCGGTCACCAGCCCGGCCACGCCGATGGGAAGATGGCGCCAAACGAATTCCGGATAAATGCGGTCCTTGAGCGCCGGCACGACCAGCCGCGTGTCCTGATAGTACACGAACAGCAGCACTCCGATCAGCAAGAAGAGGCTGAACTGGACGAAGACGACCAGCCAGCTCGACAGCAGCGCGGCGCGGCTTTGGGCCTCGTTGCGGGCGCTTAGTAGCCGCTGCACCATGAGCTGGTCCGTGCCGTGGCTGGCCGTGGTCAGAAAACAGCCGCCTACCAAGCCTGCCCAGAAGGTATAGGTGCGCGAAAAGAACTGCATGCTTGGGGAAAAGCTGAAATCGAAAACCTGGAACTTGCCGGCCTGCCCGGCAACGGCGGCGACATGCGCCCATCCGCCGGGAATCTTGGCCAGAATCACGAACAGGCTCACGACCGCTCCCACGACATACAAACACATCTGCACCACATCGGTCCAGATCACCGCGGTCATGCCGCCTTCAAACGTGTAAAACAGGGTCAGGCAGACGATCAGGATGATGGAGGCCGCTTCGCCGGTTCCGAGCACGATGGAAATGACCAGCGAAATGGCAAAGACCCGCACGCCTTCCGCCAGGGCGCGTGTGACCAGAAAGATCGAAGCGGTCAGCCGCCGTACGCGGTCGCCGAAGCGCCGGCGCATGAGCTCGTAAGCGGTAAACATTTCGCCGCGGAAGTATTGGGGCAAGAAGACCAGCGAGATGACCACACGCGCGAGCAGATATCCGAAGACGATCTGCAGGAAGCCCAGGTTCCCGGCGAAGGAAAGGCCGGGCGTCCCCACGATGGTGAGGGTGCTGGTCTCCGCGGAAACAATCGACAGGCTGATGGCCCACCAGGGTGCGTGCCGGCCCCCCAGAAAGTAATCGCGCAGGCTGGCCTGGCTCTTCCGAAAGCGCGCGCCGAACCAAGTGATGGCGATCAGGTATGCGAGGATGATCGCCAAGTCTACGAAGCGCATGTCATTGGGCAATGATGACGACTGTTCGGATGACGCCGCCGGCCCCTACGCCAGCATAGAAAACGTCGTCCCAGTTTACCGCGAGCGCGCTTCGGTGACCCTGGGCTTGTAGTGTAGTGTCCCGTCTAACTCTTGACAATCGACGTTTCGGAGCCGCGCGCGTCAGCAAGCGGTCGTGGCGCACTCTTCAGCGTGCCGCCGCGAAAGTTCGCCGCACATCATTGTCGGCGCCACGGCTACTCTCCAGCGCCCCGCCGGTTCGCCCCGCCGAGCGACTACAATGATCTCTGTACCGGAGCAAACCCCATGATGATCCCCAGTCTCGTCCTCAAGAAGCTCTACACGTTGGGCAGCTTAAAGAACACCGCCACGGGCGTCCAGTTCGCCATCAAGAACCGCCTGAGCGATGCCGAGCTCGTCGGCGTCGGCCGCATTGCCATCAACGGCGCTCCGCTCGCCATTGAAAGCGTCCGGCTCGCTCTCGTGGATGGCACCGTGCTCCCCGCCGCCCAGGTGGATGCCACACATCCGCTCCCGTTCCCGCTCCGCGCCATCGTCAGCATCCAAACCGATGCGCCGGAGTTGCCCAAGGGCAAGCATCAGATCGAGCTTGCCTTCGAAACCCGCCCGTTTGGCAAGCTGCAATTTAAGGTAGAGGACACCATTGCAGATGCGGTCCGCCCGGCATTACAAGTGCCGCGCGACGAACGCGACGACTATTCCCCGGAGATCATCGCGCAACGCCAGGCCGTCATGCAGCGGTTTAGTGGCGTCGATCTGCACCACATCACCCGCTATTCCTTCGACCCGCATATCGCCAAAGGTAACTGCGAGAATTTCGTAGGAGTGGCCCAGGTGCCTATCGGCCTGGCCGGTCCTCTGCGCATACGCGGGGAGCACGCCGATGGCGAGTTTCTGATTCCGCTGGCCACTTCCGAAGGCACCCTCATCGCCTCGCACAACCGCGGCATAAAGGCGCTGAATGCATGCGGCGGAGTGAAAGTCACCGTGATGGCGGATGCCATGCAGCGCGCACCTGTGTTTGTGTTCCCCGACGCGCGCGGCGCCCGTGAGTTCATCAAGTGGGTGAATGCCAATGTCGAGCAGATTAGCGAGTAAGCCGAATCCACTTCCTCGGTAGCCAAGCTGCTCTACATCGACCCCTACGTCTCGAACAAGTTCGTTTATCTCCGCTTCAACTTCTCGACCGGCGACGCGGCCGGTCAGAACATGGTCGGACGCGCCACCTTCGAGGCTTGCAGTTGGATTCTGGACCAGTACAAAGGCGTCACCAACTTTTATCTGGAGTCCAACTTCGCCACCGATAAGAAGGCTTCCCAGATCAACATCATGCGCACGCGCGGCAAACGGGTGACGGCGGAAGCCACGATCGCCCGCGACGTCTTGATCCAGCAGCTACGGGTCGAGCCGGAGAAGCTCGCCTATCACTGGGGAGTCGCCAACATCGGCGCATTCCTCTCGGGCGCCAACAACAATGGTGCGCAGTCGGCCAATGGCATCACGGCCCTGTTCATCGCCACGGGGCAGGACGTGGCCAATGTTGCCGAATCGTCGGCCGGGATTCTCTATACCGAGATGACACCCGAAGGGGACCTGTATATCTCGCTGACCATTCCGTCGCTTATCGTGGCTACTTATGGCGGCGGAACAGCACTGGCCACGCAGCATGAGTGCCTCGAACTTCTGGGCTGCTCCGGCAAGGGCAAGGTCAACCGTTTAGCCGAGATCGTGGCCGGCGTCTGCCTGGCCGGTGAGATTTCGTTGGGCGCGGCTATCTCATCGTCGGATTGGGTGTCGAGTCACGAAAAATACGGTCGCAACCGGTAGGTGGCGCAACCTTCAGCGTGCCGTGGCGAGCAGATTACCAGGGTGGGAAGGACGACTTGGCAGGCGTGGCTGAAGCCAATGATGCGCCACCCGCTCAGCGGTAAGCTTCCTTGCGGTTGCGGACTGCGTGGATGCGGAGGATACCCTCGCTCGGTTTGCCCTGGCCGCCTTCCTTGACCTCACCGCTCTCTTCCGTAAAGCGGACGGAAAATCACCCACGCGGAGGCGCTTTTCGCCGCCCTGGCCTTGGAGCGTTTTGACCCGGCCCGCTCCGGTTTCGGCGAGGCGGTGAAGCGCGGTGAGAATCTGCATGGCGATCTGTTGCGGGACGGCGCGAATGTCGGCTTTGGCCTGTTCGGAGAATACGATCCGCTTCACGCGGGTCCCTTAGGACCGCGGACCTGTTCCATCGTGAAGCCCAGATCGGCGACCACTTCCTCGAACGGGATGCCTCGGTTATCTTGGAACCATTTTTTGGAAGCGGCGACGGCGCGATCCTCTTCTTCCGTGACTGGTTCGTCATCGATGGGGGCATTATGGATCGAGCCGGTCGCGGGATCGGTCATGACTTCGAGCAGCCGGACTACGGCGTCGAACTGGCCTGGATCGAGCTGGTCGAGCAAGTGATGGGCATGCTGTTTGTCCATGTGCTTTTCCATTAGCGGCTGAGTGCCTCAGGCGCGGCGCGCGGCGCGCGCGGCGGCTCCTTCCAGAAACGTATCTATGGTGCGCAGCAGCGCGGCCTGCTGCGCCGGCGGCAGCGCTTCGATCCGCTCCAGGCGGCGCAGCACCTTGCGGCTGGGCTTCTTGGATTCGACCGGCCCGGCGGGCTGCAACAAGGCGTCGGTCGATACTTTGAGAGCCGTGGCGAACCGCAGAATCACGTCGGCGTTGAGGCGCAGTTTGCCGCGCTCATAGTCGGAGACCAGCGTCTGGACCAGGCCTGTCTTCGCGGCCAGCTCGATCTGGGTGAAGCCACGCTCGCGGCGGATACGCGCCAGTCGCTGGCCGGGATTCTCGTCGGTGGGGGGCAATGGCATCACCTTCAGTTTCGAAACCTCGGGCATGACGAAGGCTGTGCAGCCCGCGGGACGAAAACGGAGTGTCTCCATATACGGTATGTTACCGTATTTGCCAGTCCCGTGGCATACCCCCGCCGGGAACTACTTCGCAGGCTTCGAAGGAGGCCGTTTCATCGAGCGCACTCCGGACGACGAGGTCCAGCGGCTAAAGAGAGAAATCCCTATCGAGCGGCTGCTGACAAGTTGGTCGCGGATCAGTACCGCGCCGAAGGCCCGGTCACGACGCTCCTCACCACCACCGCCACCGATATCGACGAGGACTTGCTGAACCGGCGCCTGGTGCTGTCGATCAACGAGGACCGCGAGCGTACGCGCGCGATCCACCGGCCACAGCGGGAACAGCGGACGCTCGAAGGCCTACTGAAGCGCAACAGCGCTAGCGGCTCATCCGGCTGCACAGTACAGGTCAGTTACTGCCGGCTGCACTGAAACGTGTCGCGTATGGCGTCTATCCGCTTCCAGATCGCGGCATCGCCAGATTCCAGGGACTGGCCGAAAAACACCGCAGTGTGGTTTGACTCCGGACATGCGGCCGCCACCACCTCGGATTGCAACGTGATGACCTTTCCGTGCGTGTCATAGAACCTCACCACTCCGCGAAAGCTCTGCGCCGGAGATCCTCCGAAGCTGCCAGGGCCGTGCGGGTCCGCGTGGTAACTCACCGACACTTGGGAAAGATCGGGCGTGAAGTGGTAGTTTCGTCCGCGCTGTTCGCACAGGCCCCGGAAATACACGCTCAAGTCGGACTGCAACTGGCTGGGCGTGACGGCCACCGTCCCCTCCAGCCACCAAAAGAACAAGTAGCTGTGATAGTACGGTGAAGACGTGTCGTCGAATTCCGGCGCGAAGGCCAAATCTTCCAGACCGCGATACGAAATCTGCGGTGACCAGGGCAGGGGGAAACTAACGCGCTCCACGCGCCAACTCCCCTTAAGCGAATAATGGAAGGGATCGGAAGCCGGGTTCTCCTGCATCGGAAAAGCCACGCGGGTCAGGTCGACGTCCATTTCCTTTCCGTTCGCCGGACGCACCAGCGACAACTTCAGCGTGGTTCCCACGGCGCCCTGAATGTCCTTACGCGTAATCTCCTGCAGCTCCCGCCCTCCGACCGGTGAACCGTTTGCTTTGAGCACCACATCCCCCAGTTGTATGCCGGCCTTTGCGGCGGGAAATCCATCGGCCACCCCCAGCACTACCAGTTCGCCGCGCTTGTTGGCATGGTCGTCGTCGTATAACTGAGCGAATGCGGCCCCGATCGTGCCCGGCTCGTCACCGGCGGCCGTTTGCGCCGCAACATTCCCGAGCAATGGCCCCAGAACCGCCATTGTCATTCCGATAATCCGAATCGCGCGAAACTTGTTCTTCATGTTGCGCGAGTGCCGTGCAACTCGTCGGCCATTTTGGGAGCGGCGGAATCCACACGCTGTGCAAACACTTGAGCAGCGGCCCGTCCGAATCAAGAATGGCCGCTCGCGCGAGGTTGGGAAACTGCGTGCCAGAATCGAACAGCCGCCGGCCGGTCACGGCTTGGGTAACAAATGTTTCGCGCCCCCAGCAGCGCCTGGCAGGCGAAACCGCCTGCCCCACCAGCGCAAAATCTACAGCTCGCGATTTTGGTGGGGCAAGCGTTCAGCCTGCCTGCACTTTTACCGCGGGCTGCTGGTCCAGCCCCGTCACTGCAGTCGCCCGATCCGTCCACCAGGCCCCACAGCCCACACCGCATCGCCCTCCGCCGCGCCGATCGCATTGTATCCGCCCGGCTGAATCGGTTTCCAGGTCTGGCCTCCATCGCTGGATACGTCGGAACCGTTGGTTCCCACCGCGATCCACATCCCGCGGCCGGCGAGAAAAGCCACCGCGGATCGATACCCGTTGGGATGCGCGCCTGACGGAGTGACCCACGTGCGCCCGCCATCCACGGTCACCGCCACGTTCTCTTGCGCCTCCGCGGGTTTTGTGTAATCTCCGCCAACAGCCACGCCGTGGAGCGCGTCTTCAAACGCCAGCGAGAAGACTCCAGCGGCCGCGCCGTGCCGCAGCGGCGTCGTGGCTACGTCCCACTTTCGCCCGCCGTCTTTCGAATGAAACACGCGCGCGCCCCCAGGTCCGCCAGTGCCGAACCAGACCTCGCGCTTGCCGCGAATCACCAGGCAGGAATTGCTGGCGGCGAACGCGCCTTCGTCCGGAAGTGCTGGCGGTGTCTTTCGCCGCTGCCAAGTCCGGCCTGCGTCGTCCGTCGTCAGGACCACAAACTGCCCGTTCACCTGGTCGCCCAGCACGATGCCATGAGTCTTGTCCCAAAACGAGAGTGCATCGAAGAAGCCGCTGGCATCGGGATTCGTGAGGAGCAGCGACCAGTGGGCGCCGCCGTCAACGGTCTTATAGATCCGGGACTTGTCGCCCGGCCCGCTGCTCAACAACCAGGCGGTGTCGCCATCGAGCGCGTGTACCGCGCGAAAGTCCAGATCCGCGCCGTCAGGCACAACCGAGGCGTGCCACGTCGCGCCGCCATCCAGCGTGCGCAGATACGTGCCGAGCGTGCCGCTGGCCCAGACGACGGCCGGGCTTACGGCGCTCACGCCGCGCAGGGAAGCAGTTGTACCGCTTGATTGCGCGATCCAGGTTTGCGCGCGCGCTGGCGCATCTGTTGCAAGCGCCAACAGCACGGCCAATCCGATCTTCACCTTTGGAGACACCACTCTCCGATAGCATACTCCGCGGCCTCACGCGATAGAATGAGATCCGGCTCTGTAGCCGCTCTCTCAACATGAAACGACTCTGCCTGCTTCTGTGCTTCCTTCCGCTCGCCCACGGCGAGCACGTCACAATATTGCGCGACGAATACGGGGTGCCGCACATCTTCGCCCAAGACGCCGCCGGCGCGGCCTTCGGCTCGGGCTATGCGCAGGCCGAAGATCGCCTCGAAGAAATGCTGAAGAACTACCGCCGCGCCGAGGGCACCATGGCGGAGGCCTTCGGTCCGGAGTTTTACCGCGACGATTGGCGCCAGCGCCTCTGGCGGCACCGCCTGGTGGCCGAGCAGCATTACAACGACCTGAGCCCGCGCAGCCGCGAGACCATCGAGGCCTTCCTGGCCGGCGTGCGGCAGTATATGCAGGAGCATCCCGCGGAGGTGCCCGCGTGGGCGCCCAAGCTGGAGCCGTGGC
>JBEKUO010000133.1:0-12845 GCA_049514955.1 Bryobacteraceae bacterium
CCAGGGCATTGGGGCCGGTGGCCGTCCAGGTTCCGTCGCGGTACTGGATGCCCTGGATAGGCGCCCAGTTGGGGTGGCCGGCGCGTGCGATGCGCACGCCGGTGAGGCCGTTGACGATCTCGTACCAGGCTGAGGTTTCAGTGATGTTCACGGCGTTTGGAAAGCGCTGCGGCGCGCGGCGTGCCTCAGCCCCGTACAGTTTCCACTCCGCGCGGCTGTTGGCGCTAAGGGCGGCCTCGACGGCGATCTTGCCGTCATGCAGAAGCTGGAACGGAACTTCGATACCTTGCGGCCCGATCATAAAGCTGTTCTTCGGATCAATCCGCTTCTGACAATCGAAATCGACGATCTGTTTGGGATGAGCAACGCCAAAGATCTCAGCAACCGAGAAAGTCTCGATTAGATTCGCGGGCCGTTGTTGCCCGGAGAGTGCGGTGGACAGAAAACCAATGAACCCGGCCCCTCCTGTTACAAGCACCCTCACGCGAGCTAATCCCCCTGCGACCAGTTATGCTCCTGGCCCGCGGATGCAGCCATAGACTTCGGGATGTTGCCGTTTGGCGGTCCAGGGGATACGCTGCTCAGCGCTGGAACGGCAACGGCCGCCGCTTCGGGCTTCTGCAGCGCTTCGACCAGGCTCGTCAACTTTGGCACAAGCTGCTCCTGGTGGAAGTTCATACCCCGCTTCAACATGCCATCGTCGGGCACACTGCGATGCACGCCCGCGAGTATTCGGCGCACGACGGTGTCGACGTCGCCATGCTCCGCCGCGGATAGCGGAATGCCGTTGCCTGCCGCGATATCCATCACGTGACTTTCGGCGGGACCAATGTACAGGACCGGAGATCCAACGCACATGATGTTGTAGATCTTGCATGTGTGGACGATCCCCACCAGAGGCGCTCCCATGACGACGATGTGTAGGTCGGCGGCGGAGAGCGACGCGGAAAGTTCGGATAGGGGCTGGTACGCCAGACACCGGATATTCGGCAGTCCGTGCCGGGCCGCGAACGTCTTTACGGTTGCGAATTCGCTCCCGCCGCCGACGAAGCAAAACACGATTTCCGGATGATCGGCGATGCGCCGCGCGGCTTCCAGCACGGTGTTCAGCGGATGGCAGGGACTGTGATTGCCGGAATACATCACCACGTATTTGCCCGTCAAGCCATGCCGCTCCCGAAATGCATGCCGGCCTTCCCGATCGTGATGCACAACCTCGCTGTGTGCCCACGGGGGAATGACGCTCACCTTCTGGGCGGGGATGCCCTTCCGTACGACGCGGTCGCGCATGAACCGGTCGAGGACGACGATCTCATCCGCCGCACGCAAGCTGAACAATAGGAGCCTGTCGAGAATTTTCGCGGTCTTCGAGTCTTTGTTGAGCCAGCCGGCCGCCACCGCTTCGTCCGGGTTCAAGTCCATCACCCAAAATATGAACTGGCCGCCTTTCAGTTTTACAAAGAGTGCTCCAAGAAACGAGATGAGCGGAGGCGATGTCAGCGCCATCACCACGTCGAATCGCGGCAGGAACAAAAGCCGCAGCACGCAACTCAGGAAGTAACTGGCGAAATTCGCGACTCTGCGCCACTTTGAAGTTTTGCCGAGGGCCAGGCAAGGCACCCTGAGGATCTGGCTGCCACGCCACCGTTCTTTCTTGCAGAATTCCGTATTGGGGTTGTCGTATGCGCGCCTGCTCGCGACCACGGTAACGTCATGACCCCGTTCGGCGAGCGCTGCGACCAGATCGCTCGCGTGTTGCGCGGTGGATACGACATCCGGATAAAAGCACTGGTTCAATAGCAGTATTTTCATGGACTGAGCCTCCCAGGCTGGTAGATAGGCGCTGTCGCTACACCATCGCGAAGGCGCGCTTGTGTTCGCTTAGATGCAAATTCTCGGATTTCTGGAGTATGTACGGACCAAGAACCAGCACGTCCATTCGTGTGCGCAGAAAGCAGTCGAGCGCTTCGGCGGGGGTTTGGACGATCGGTTCGTTCTCGTTGAACGAAGTGTTCAGCAAAACGGGGACACCGGTAATCTCGCCAAACCGGCGTATCAATTTCCAATAGAGCGGATTCGATTCCCGGTCGACGGTTTGCAAACGGCCCGTGCCATCGGCGTGCGTAACGGCGGGAATATCCTGCAGGCGGCCGCCTTTGATACGATACGCGGTCACCATGAAGGGCGACGGATAACTGGTCTCGAAGAAATCCGAGACGGCCTCGGCCAGGACGGAGGGACAGAAGGGCCGGAAATGTTCGCGGTGCTTGATGCGGCTGTTCAGAAGGTCCTTCATGTCGTTGCGGCGCGGGTCGGCCAGAATGCTGCGGTTACCGAGGGCCCGCGGCCCAAATTCCATGCGACCCTGGAACCAGCCGACCACTTTGGCGTCGGCAATCTGCAACGCGGTCGCATCCACTAATTCCGCTTCACTTAGGCGGCGATACGCGACGCCCGCGCTCTCCAGCTCCGCGTGGATTTCGCGGTCGCTGTATTCCGGGCCATAGTAAGCATGCTGCATGACGAAGGAGCGCGGCTGATTCAGGCGCTCGTGCCAGACCGATAGCGCCGCGCCGATGGAAGTGCCCGCGTCGCTGGCGGCCGGCTGAATATAGATGTCGCGGAAGGGCGTTTGTTCGAAAATCTTGCCGTTGGCCGCGCAGTTGAGAGCGACTCCGCCCGCGAGACACAACGCCTTTTGACCGGTGCGCCGATAGACATGATTCAGCAGCGCGAAGTAGTTCTCTTCCAGGACGGCCTGCACGGACGCCGCCAGGTCCGCGTGGCGCGCGGTGATTTCGCTACGTGGCTCACGCGACTCGCCGAATACTTCGAGCATTTTCCGCGAGAACACGTTACTGGACATCGGCTCGCAACCGTCCCAGGTCATCTTGACGCCCTGGCTGTGATGCGTGAAGTAATCGAGGTCCAGGCGGCAATTGCCGGATTCGGTCCTAACGATCTGACGGACTTGTGGCGCAAAGCGCGGCTCGCCGTATGCCGCCAGCCCCATCATCTTGTATTCGTCGCCGTACTTGGGGAATCCCAGAAACTGCGTGAAGGCCGTGTAGAGAATGCCAAGCGAATGCGGGAACAGCACGGAGCCAAGCACGTCGATACGATTCCCGCGGCCGACGCCCCATTGGATGCTGGTGTAATCGCCGAAGCCATCTACGGAGACTACGGCGGCTTCTTCGAACGGAGATGCGAAGAAGGCACTGGCGAGGTGCGCGCGATGGTGCTCGACCTTGTGGATACGGGCGCGCTTCAGCTCGGAGAGAATCGTGCCGGGCCGTTCGGAACTCAGGCGGGTCACCTGAACGATGTTGGCGACGCGCGACATGGACCGCTGCCAGGAGGCCGGACGGGCGGCGGCGTACAGCACTTTCCGCGAGATGTGGGCGAATGGATTGCGGGAGATGGCCACGTGTTCGACGTCGTTGCGATCCGATCCGTTGAGGCATGCGGCTGCTGCGAGATTGGGGAATCCTGCCCAATGCTTGATGCGGTTCAGTCGCTCCTCTTCGATGGCCGCGACCAGTTGGCCGTCGCTGAGAAGAGCCGCCGAAGCGTCGCCGTGGAAGGCGTTTAACCCGAGAATGTTCACCCTTGTGCCCCTTGTGGTTGTAACCACTCCCTTACGGTCGTGGCTCGGTACTCAGTTGTTATGCTTTGTGCTGCTCGTAGATCATTGCATCTACTAAGAATCGAAACCAGAATCCCTGCAGGAAATGAAAGATCAGTCCCTCTTTGCCGTCCAGGAACCCTAGACGCAACAGATAGCGGTAAGACCAATAGGCGAACGCCCTGGTAAAGAGCGGACCGCGTGAATATACATTGCGGAACCAACGCCGCCTCTCGATCGGATTGCCGAGCAGATCGGGTCTCACCTGCCGGCGGCGATCGTCCTGCGCCAGCATTTCGTTGGCTTCCAGCTCGGCCCATCGCTTGTGACGCAGAGTCCAGGTGCTGAGGTTGGTGGCTACGATGTCCAGATAATCGCTGTCCAGAGGTCTGACTTTCCCGGCGACTACGAAATGCTGGTCGTATAGCCGGTCTTCGCAGCGGCCTTTGTCTCGGCGGAAGAGGCGGAGGTGGTAAGAAGGATAGTGTCCGCCGTGGCGAATCCAGCGTCCCATGAAGATGGTCCGCTTGCGCAGGAGGAAGCCGTCGATGGAGTCATCCGCGGCGGCCAGCGTCCGATTGATCTCAAACGCAAGTTCGGGAGTGAGCCGCTCGTCGGCGTCTAGGTGGAGAATCCAATCGGACTCCACCGGGAGATTTTCCTGTGCCCAGTTGCGCTGGATGGCATAATTCTCGAATGGATGGGATAGCGACGCGACTTTGTACCGTTCAACAATCTGCAAAGTCTTATCTGTGCTTCCCGAATCGACGACCACCACGGAGCAGTCCAACCCCTGCAGGCTGTCGAGACAACGCGGCAGGTTGGCTTCCTCGTTATAAGTCAGGACGACGACGGCGAGCGTGGGAGATGTCATGGGGCCACCGCCGCGTAGGCCGCCGCCAGTTGCCGGCTGACTGCCTCCAGCGAGAATTGTTGCCGGGCCAGGCGCACGCCGTTCTCGCTCATACGGCGGCGGAGGGCGGCGTCGTTCAGAACGTTGAGGAGCGCCCTAGAAAGTTCCTCGACCCGGCACGGGGTGACCAGTCCGGCTTCGGCGCGGCTGATCTCCCGGTGGATGCCGACCTGGTCGGAAAGCACCACAGGGCAACCGCAAGCCAGAGCTTCCACGAGCGCGATGCCGAAATTCTCGGAATAGGACGGCAGGACGAAAACATCCGCGCCGCTCAATGCCGCCCACTTGTCTTCTCCGGTGAGGAAGCCGGCCCAAATCACATCGGAGGCAATGCCCAGGCGTTCGGCGTTAATTTTCAGACTGGCCACCCATTCCGGGTCGCCCGTTCCCGCAAGCACCAGGACCGCATCGGGACACTCGTTCCGGACGCGCGAGAAGGCCTCGAAGAGAAGATCGAGACCTTTTTTCCGATCGAAGCGGGAGAGGAAGAGAATGACTTTACGGTCATGACGCCGCGGGCGGGCTTCGCGAGCGGGGAGTTCCACTGCATTCGGAATGATGAGCGGATTCGCGGATACGCCTAATTCGCCGGCCTCCACGAGCTCCTGCTCGCTGGTGTAGTGAATGCCCGCGGCGCTGGCCAGGATGCGGCTTTCCAAAACGCGGAACGAGAGCTTCTTCAGCCATGGGCGGCGATTCTCGATCCCCCAGCGGTTGAGCGTCCCCAGAGGCCGAACGATGTAGGGCACTCCGGCGCGGTGCGCCGCGAGCGCGGCGGGAAGCGCCGCATACGAGAAAAGCGCGTGGATATGCACCAAGTCGAACTCGCGTACGTGCCGGGCCAGCCAGCGGGTGAGGGGCCACGAGAACGTGTAGAAGCGCGTCTGGCGCGCGAAATACCAGAACGTAGCGCCGTCTTCCTGTTGCGGAACGCCGTGTGGAACGCGCAGCCGGTCCGGGCCGTTGTCATCGGTAGTGGCCACGTGGACTTCCATGCCTGCCTGCGAAAGCGCGCGCGCGAGGGTGCGCATCAATACGCTGGGTCCGCCACGTTGGGGGCCGACCGAGGGGATCACGTGGAGGATTTTATGCACTGGCATGTTGGGCCGCGATTGCCTGCCCTACAACCTGCCAAACGTCGTCTACGGAAATGCCGGTCATACATGGGTGGCCGGCGACCGGGCACTCGGTGCACAAGCAACCGGCGCACGGCACGGACTGACGCAGAACTGTGTGAGACTCGCCGAGCGGATCCCAATGCCCCGCGTAGCTATTGGCACTCTGAATCACAACGCAGGGGACACCGACCGCGGCAGCCAGGTGACTGGTGCCTGTATCGAGACCAATCAGCAAGCTGCACTGGCTCAGCAAGGCGGCCGATCCCGCAACCGCAAACTCGCCAGCGGCATTTAGTGCATCTCCACCGAGCTCCTCAATCAGGCGTTGGGCGTAGGTCCTGTCGGAGGGTCCGCCGAGTATCACTATCTCGGCGCTGCCGGTTGACAGGATGCGGCGACCCAGTGCGATAAAGCGTTCCAACGGCCAGGAGTTGGCTGGCTTCTTGCACCCCGGGCAAAGGGCGACCAATGCCCGTTGGGGATGCTGGCGGCGGGCACCGAGCCATCCGGCGGCTGCGGTTCGATCGTCGCGGCTGGGTTGCAGAAGGGGAATCCGGAGATGACCGTTGGCCTCCGCGGCGATCCCACTATCGCGCAACCGCTGCAACAGAATTACAGCTTCATTCTGAGTCGGCATCGCGAGCCCATTTTCGCGGGGGCGCACGACGGAATCGGGAACAGTCTGAAATCCGATCACGCGCGGGATTCCACAGCTTCGAAAGAACCAGGCGTCACGGCGCAAAGACGCAGGCGGGCGCTCACTGGGCAAGAGACTCACGACGGCGTCGAAGCGTCGCGCGCGCAGTTGCCGCCAGAGTGAGCACGCTGTCCAAACCCTTCGACTCACCGGCTCTTCAAACTGGTAAGGGATGAACTCATTCACGAGCGGCGTGCATTCGAGGACGTCCCGGGTAGTGACTAACCCGGCTTGGCTCACGTTGTGAAGCACGGCAATGTGCGCATCGCGTCCGAAGTGCGAGCGAACCGCACGCAGCGAGGGGATGGCGATGATCGTGTCGCCGAGCGAACCGATCTGGTATACCAGAATCTTCATTGCGCGGTAACCGCCTTGGCGGGCGAAACCGCCTGCCCCACCGCGGATCCGGAGTGCCAACTATCCAGGAACCGGTTCACCAACAACGCGACTACCAGGCTGGCCGCGGCGCTGGCGGTGATCTCGACGAGCTGGCCGCCCACCTGCAAAAAAGCGATGCCCGGCAGGAACCACAGCACGAAACCATGCAGATCGTTGCGCGCCAGCCGGTCGGCCGCCTGCCAGTCGAAAGCGGTGACAAACACGCCCATGATGATGAAGCCGATGACTACGCCGGGAGTTCCGAAGTTGAGGTAAAACTCCATCACCTGTCCGACACCCACGCTGGTACCAGACGCGAAGTCGATACCGGTATACCGGCTGACCAGGTTGCCGCTTCCGGCCTCGATCGGTTTGTCCGGCCAAATCGCGCGGGGAATGAGGGCCAGCAGCGCGTCCCAAAGCGTCTCGCCTCGGGCGAAGGCCTGCGTCTGACCCAACTGATATACCGCTGCGCCCACAAGGAAGTTCTGGTTCAACCGTGCGTCAATCCGCTGAAGATGTTGGAAATCGGCGGGATCGAACCATTCGAAGGTCGTGACGGTTTTTGAAATGCTATCGAGGCGATCCGAGAAAGACTGACCACCCCAGACCGTGGCCCGGATATCGGTACGGTCGCGCATGTAGCTGACGAACACTGACAGGCCCAGATAGACTACCAGCGTGCCTGCCAGGATCACTTTCACGGGGGAGCGGAGAAAGCTCGCAATGAAGATCAATATGGTTAGGACCGCAACGGATCCAGCGCCAAGCGCTCCTGCTGTTATGAGTGTGATGAAGGGTAACACGAGGGATATCGCGAGCCAGCCTAATAGACTGCGGATGCTGTTCTCGCGCCATGCTCTCCAGCAGCAGAGCGCTAAGCCGACCACTATAAGCTGCTGGCCTGTGGATACGATGGCCGTGGCAGTAGGCAGGTGTCCTAGAAATGTAGCCGACAGCAGATAGAAGAGCACTCCGCAGGCGATGTAAGCTTTGGGCAGCCTGGGGTCCGCCTGTTGAGTGCCCTTGGCGCGCGGCAACACGCCCTTATACGCAAGGATCGGGGTGATGATGAGACCGCCGACCGCGAATGCCACCACGCCGTAGAGACTCTGCTCGAACCCCATTTCGGTCAGGCGCGGATCGTGATCCTGAAAAGCGGGAAGCAGGTAGATGGCAGCGCCAACCAAGTGGATGAGAGACAGATTGAGCAGGTAGGCAACAGTCAAGCCCGTGCCCGGCATGTTCCACCGACGGCGCACCAGGACAAACAATGCCATCACGCCCACCCAGATGAGCAGGAGTTCAGATAATTTGCTGGGGTCCATTAATTAAGCTTCCGTCCACGGAAGTGCCGGCATGCCCGAAGGGCACCCCGGTGGGTTCAAAGGGCGCCCCGCCTACGTCGCGCTTTTGCAGTCGATCCAGATACTTATTTGTCAGTAAAGCTACGACCAAGCTGGCCGCGGCACTGGCCGTGAGCTCGACGAGCTGCCCGTTCACCTGCAACAGAGCGATGCCGGGCAGAAGCCACAACACGAAGCCTTGCAGGTCCGAACGGGCCAGCCGGTCGGCCGCCTGGTAGTCGAGCACGGTGATCACCAAGCCCATGATGGCGAAGCCTATGACCACGCCGGTGGTCCCAAAGTTGGCGTAAAACTCCAGGACTTGACCGATGCCGACGCTGGTGCCCGGGGCAAACTTGATATCGGTATAGCGGTTGACCAAGTCGCCGCTCCCCGCCAGGATCGGCTTATCCGGCCAGAGAGCCCGCGGAATGAGCGCCAGCAAAGCATCCCAAAGCGTATCGCCACGGGCGTAGCCATCGGTCTCATGCAGCCGGTTCACCGCAGCGCCCACCAGCCAGTTCTGGTTGAGCCGCGCGTCGATGCGCTGCAGATGATGGAAATTGGCGGGATCGAACCACTCGAATGTGGCCACCGTCTCACTCAGGCGATCGAGGCGATCCGACAAAGACTGGCCGCCCCAAACCGTGACCCGGATGTCGGTGCGGTCGCGCATGTAAGTGACAAACACGGACAGGCCCAGATACAGCAATGGAAGCGCGACCAGCGCGATCTTGAATGGCGACCTCACAAAACCGGATACGAAGATGAGCAGGGTCAGCAGTGCAATGGCCCCCGCACCGAGCGCTCCCGCTCTGACCAGGGTGGTAACGGGCAAGAGAAACGCGAGGAGGAGCCACCCGATCAGGCGGCGAACCTGGTTTTCGCGCCAGGCCTTCCAACAACAGAGCGCCAGACCGGCCACTATAAGCTGCTGGCCGCTGGACACAATTGCCGTGGCGGTCGGCAGATGCCCGAGCGATGTGGATGTCAGCAACAGATAGAAAGCCACTCCACAGGCCATGTAGGCCTTGGGCAGCCTGGGGTCGGGCTGGTGAGCCGCCTTCGACCGCGGCAGCCAACCCCTGCTCGCCAGGATGGGAGTAAGTATGAGACCGCCGAACGCAAACGCCAAGAGGCCATACAAACTTTGTTCGAGACCCAACTCGGTGAGGCGTAAATCCTGGTTTTGAAAAGCAGGGAGCACGTAAACAGCGGCGCCGATCCAATGGATCAGCGACAGGTTGAGCAGGTAAGCCAGTGTCAGGCCGGCTGACGGCATCCTCCGCCGCCAGCGCACCAAGGCTACCAGGCCCATCACAGCCATCCAGATGAGCAGATATTCAGATAACTTGCTGGTATCCATTATGCGTGATGAGTGGAGGCCACTCCCTGACGGTCGTGGCTCGGTTCAGAACGGTCGCGGCTCGGTTCAGAGCGGTCATGGCTCGGGGCGATATACTCTGCGCAGATCGATTCGAAATCGGCGGCCACTTCCGCCCAGGTGCGCGGTTGAAATTGATAGTAGATGCGGCGCACCATCCCGGCAAGTTCCTCCCGATGCGCATCGCACCAGTGCAGCCGTTCAATAAACGCCTGCGGGCTGCGAATCGGGAGCACCCACCCGGTCTGGCCTTCGCAAATCAGATCCGGACCGCAGCAGTTGGTGGTGGTCAGTATGGGGAGGGCGGCGGCTGCGGCTTGCGCGAGAACGACTGCGAATCCATCCTGGATGGTCGGGAGGACGAATAGATCTCCCCATGCATAGCTTACCGGCAAATCGTGTTGCGGTTGCTTGGGAATAAACTCGGCGGAAGAATCGAGGCCGCGCACCAGCATCCTGGCTTCCTTGGAAACTGGTCCGACGAATCGAAAGTGAAAACGCTCGTTGCCCGGGCTGCGCAGAATCGAGGCCATGTCGAGCATGCCCTTCTGAAAAGACAGCGCGCCTACGAACAGGATGCGAAGCGGTTCGCCCGAGAGTATGCGCGAGCAGCGAGCCTCCACGACTTCGGGCGAAGGGCGGAAATCATCCAGCCGGGCGCCCAGAGGCAGCAGGGTGAGCCTGCCGGGGCTGACTCCCTCAGCCACGAAGCTATCCCAAGCGAACCGCGAAAGAACCAGGATGCGATCCGCCAACACATACTCGCGCTCTTCCCGGCCGACGATCCAGCGGCTAGGGCGATCCATCCGGGTTCCCGTTCGATGCTGTTCCTCTTCCAGAAGCCGCGCCTGCGTGCGAATGTGCGCCGAGCCTCGCACCATCATTCGCAGTTCAGTACGTCCACTGGTCGCGCGCAAGATCTCTTCAGAAACGCCGCTAAAGCAATGCACAACGTCCCAGTGCTCCCGGGCGATGCCGGCGGCCGCCCAGCGGCCGAAGAGCCGGTGCAGAAAGGCTTCCGGGTAGGGAAGCGCAAGGTTCTCGTGGAGCCACCAAGCCACCCGTGAGGCGATGCCGTGCGCCCAGAAACTCTGCACCTGGGCCGGCGCAAGGCCAAAACGCCTGGCGGCCCACTTCGGGTAGTTGGTGAACACAGTCACGTCGTTCCGCCGCGACAGCTCGCGCGCTAAGTCAAACGCATGAAAGCGGCCGTGGACGGCGATAGCGATCTTCATGGTCCTTGGTGTGGAGGCCGAGCATGGCGGCCAGCCGGTCCTGATATGTGTGTCGGCCGGCGACGACGCGCGCGTGAGCAGCGGCAGCCAGCCGTTGGCGCTCGGCCGGACGATCGAGCAGCCAGCGGGCTTTTTCGATCATCTCCGGAATGGAGCGGAAATAGACGACGGATTCCCCGTCCGTTCCGAAGATCTCGCGATGCTCTTCGGTATCCTCAACGAGCATGCAGGCGCCGATGGCGGGGATTTCAAAGCTGCGCATGACGTGGCCATCGCGGTTGGCGCGGCGCACGAGGCAAAGGGCGATTTTGGCGGCGGCGGTGGCTTTGCGGAGAGTTTGGGGATCGGCGTAACCGCGGTAATGGGGCCTGGTTTCGGGAAACCGCTCCCACAGATCTCCGTATAGCGCGATCGAGAAACCCGCAACAGCCAGCGCAGCAATGAAAGGAACCCGGTCGCGATCGGCGCCGCCTACGAACAAGAAATCGGCTGCCAGGCGGCTGGATTCCCCGGCATCGGCCGGCTGCGGGTAACACAGTTTCGGATCGAAACCGAAGGGCAGGTAGCGGACGTCCCGGCAACCCAGCCTCTCTAGGTCGACCATGTTGGCGCGGCGGGCGGAAAAGACGGTGTCATACATGGGCAGGGCTTCAAAAAACCAGCCTGCCCGGAAGGCCGGATTCCAGGGATCGTCTGTCAGATAGTTCAGCCGGTTGATGCCCATGCGCCCGATTGCCTCCAGCGCTCTCCGGTTTATTGGGGCGAACCCGGTGGCCAGCAGGCAGGGGGGACGCAATTTTTCGCAGAGGCGAACCAGATCGCCGCTGAAGCTTGCCAGGCGGGGGGGCCGGTGGCCCAGCAAGCGCCAGGCGATCCGCCGGGTCCAGGCAGGGGAGCGAGAGGCCTGGAGGGCGTCGGCGAAGTGAGCGCTAATGCCGAGTTCCGCGGACGCATGCCAGAGGCTCCATCCGACGTTGGTGCCTCCCTGATTGCCGACCAGGAGGAGGTCGCAGGATTGGCCGGTGTTAGTCATTAGATTGGTTTGCACCGGCAAGAGTGCCGGTGCGGCAGGCATGAGTGCCTGCGCCACGGGCAGTTAACGATTTTGCTAGGGAATACAGATTGGCTTGGACGGCCTGAAATGCCTTGATGGGAACTAGCAGCCCGGCGAAGCTGACGGCGCCGTACAGGATTCTGAGGCGCAGCTTACCGGCCCAGGAGATGGGAACGTTCTCCAACAAATTGCGCGGCCGCATTCCCAGGCAGATGCCCAGGGCATAGCGCCACGACTGTACGCGCCGGTATTCCACGATCCAGAAAGGATATGTGAACAACAGCAGTTGCATGACGATTTTTTCGAGAAGCCGGCCGGGCGCCTGATACGGTGCGATGGCGTCTATCACCAGGCGGCCGATCTGGACCATCGGCAACCGCCGCTCCTTCACCGGACAGCGAGCGATGCGCGGCTTCAGAGCATAGCTATCCACCCGCTCATCGGGGAGCTGAATGTCTTTACGCACCGTCACGCGTTGGATGTTCAGCAGGGGACCGCCTTCGGCAATAATCCGGCATCCGACGTACATCTGGTACATTTCGCTGCCGTCCCAACGCGTGGTGGCGTGCGCGAGGGCTCTATCGCGGTCCAGGACGATGCCGCTGACGAAGCTGAAATTGCGGAACGAGGCCGCGGCCACGGCAGGCCCCGCGCCCACGATCTCCGTGCGCCGGACTCGCTCGGCGGCAGCGCCGGTCGCGAAGTCTTCAAAATTGGTCATGACTACGCCCGCCGGACCGAGCCGCTCGATATCGGCGGCGAGTTCGTCCAGGACGGTCGATGACGCCAGGCAGTCGTCGTTACCGAGCAGGAAGCAATACTTGCCGGATGCCAAAGACAGGCTGGCGCGGAGGTTGGCATCGTATCTGCCGTTGGTTTCCTGCTTCTCGTAGGTGAAGCTAAGCGACGACTGTTCCAGAAACGCAAGCAATTCCGCTTCGCGCCCGTCGGTTGACTGGTCGTCTGAAATGCAAACCTCGAAGTCTCGAAATGTCTGCTCCGCGAGGGATCGGCACGCTTCCAGTAGGAAGGAGGTCCGGTTGTACTGCGGGATGCAGATGGAGAAATAGGGCTGCGCAACGGTGCTGCGTTTAG
>JBEKUO010000134.1:0-12844 GCA_049514955.1 Bryobacteraceae bacterium
ATTGCGCCAACTGATCTCCGCCGTGGATCATGTTGTCCCACGGCGACGCCCACATCGAGACGCGCTCGTAAACAGTGTGCGGGATCCTGATCGCATATCCCCCGACGAATCCGACGAACAAGCACAGCAGGCCGGCTGCCGCCATGAGCGCTCCCTGGCGCGCGATCGAGTACAGAATCACAAACAGGCAGGTGAAGATCATGGCTGGCCCCATGTCTTTTTGGAGAAAGAAGAACAGCAGCGAAAGCCCCACGCAGAGGAAGACCGGAATGGTGTACTCGACGGGCGGGATGCCGCCAAGCCGCGCGATCCGCGCAAGCCAGGGGCGTTGCTCGTGGACGTGCCGCAACACATCCCAGCGGTCGGCGAAATAGCCCGCCAAAAACAGGATCAGCAGAATGCGTATGGCCTCCACCGGCTGAAACCCGAACAGGTTGACCTTGGCGTCGCTCACGCCGGGACCGTAGCCGAACACCACCAGCGCCGCCGAAAGCGCGAAGCTCGCGAGCAGCGGCACGAAGCTCAGCTTGCCGAAGAGGCGTTCGTAATCGAGCATGCTGCAAGCCGCCAGCAGCAGGCATCCCCCGGCCACGCCTTGCGCGAAATCCACGAACAGCAGATTGTCGCGCAACGGATCGCGCAAGCTGATCATGAGGATCTCGCCCGCTCCGGTGAGCAGCAGGATGGCTGGCAGCAGCGAGGGGTCTCCTCGAAATCCGCGAGCGCTCCACCACACGTGCACCACCCAGAACGCCGCGAAGAATACGGCCACCCAAAAGAGGAACACGCGCCGGAACGCGTCCGGACGACGCACCACGAACGACGGCTTCAACTGCCGGAACTGTTCGCCCGTCAACAGCGCGTGGTTGCGGTGTTCCCGGAACGACTTCAGATCGGGCGTCGCTTGAAGCTCCGCTTCCGTCACCCGCAGCCGCGCCAGCGCGCCCACGTTCTTCAACGCTCCCGCGGCAGCGTAGATCTTGGAAGCCGCGAACTGCTGGTCGGCGGGTTCGGAGAAGACGTCCAGGCGGGGCAGCAGATCCTCGCGCGAACCGAGGCTGTTCAGATCGAGCAGTTCCTTACTTGTCAAGCCCTTCTCGGTCTCGGCGAATGAGCGGGATTTCGCCTCGTATACCAGCACGAATCCGAAGATCAGCACGAGCGAGCTTGCCAGCATGGCGAGCCCTTCGCCGCCACGCCACGCGGCAGCGGGACGCGCCTGCACCCTCTCCGCCGCCCTGCTGCGAGTTACCGCCATGGGCGTCCCGTTCCTTCAAGCTGGTTGTGCAAGCCGATAGCAGGCTGAATGCCTGCCCCACCAAGTCTCGCAATTGGTTGACTCTCGGTGGTGGCGCAGGCTCTCAGCCTGCCGCGCCGGCACTCTTGCCGGCGCAGTGAGCGGAGCTCGCCGCCTGCCAACCGCGCTGAGAGCCCACCAAATGCTGCAACGGGTCGGTTCTCTGTTGTTGGACAGGCAGGCGATACCGCCTGCCCCACCGCCTGCCCCACCAGGCGCGCTGAAAGCTTGCCCGGCGGCGTCATTGCGCATCTCCCTGGATCTCCGTCAAACGGGTCTCGACGCCAGTCAGGCTGGCCTGCACGCGCGCGATGTTGACGTTGGCATTGCCATAGGGAACGATACCCTGGTACAGCTCCAGCGCCCGCCGGTAATCGTCCCCGGCCTTACGAATCTGGTCCTTTTCCTGCGGCAACCCCCGCACGTTTCGCGAATCCCACCAGAGGCGGTCGCCGCGGTCCCGGTATCCGTCCGCCAGTTGCGCCTTCTCGCGGTTGCCGAGCTTGTACCCGCGCCGCTCGGCCTCCTGCAGCGCGGCGTAAGCCTTATCCATATCTTTCAAACCGTAGACATAAACTCGCGCCAACCCCAACTGCGGATCGGGCGCATGCGGCAGCGATTGCTGCGCCTCTTCGAACTTCTGCACGGCCTCGTTCAACTGGGCCGTATTGTGGTGGAGCAGGCCGTTGATGCGATCGATGTGCCCCTCGCAGACGCGCATCTTGCCGCGCACCGCGTCGTCGCCCGGATCCAACTCCAGCGCGTGGGCCAGATATAAGCGGGCGCGCACCCAATCCTTTTCATAAACCGGCTGCGAATCGCTGTTGCGGTAAGTCTCGATGATGCGGTCCGCCGCCGCTACCAGCTTCTTCTTTACCGAACGGCGCGGGCCAAACAACGATAGGGCCTGCGCATTGCCCTTGGAGATTTGCGCCCAGCGGTCCCAGATCGCATCCGTGTCCGTCACGACCTCTGTGTGTATATCGCGATCCAGTTGCTGTCCTTGCCGCCACAGGAGCACGTTGGAAGTCACGGCATATACGATGTAGCCGAGCGTAAGCCCGGCCAGCATGACAATAATGCGGGTCCCCTGGCGATTGAAGGGGCTGACCGTCTTCGGCATGCCGAACGTCCGCGGGGGGAGTACGGGCTTGGTAGTGCGGCGAGTCTCCTGACCCGCGTCCGGCGCGGTCCGGAACGTGCGCCGCGTGGCGTCGGTATCCACTTCTTCCGCTTCTTCCGCGCTGACCGGCGATCCCGTGCGGAATGCCACCAGGTCCGCGGCCAACGCGGCGGCCGACGGATAGCGCTGATCCGCCTGGGGCTGCATGCACTTCAACAGGATGCGGCGCAGCGCTTCCGGGCAAGGGTCCGGCGCGGGCGGCGCGGGGATGCCCGCGCGAATCATGCGCTCCAGCCGCTCGGTGCTCTCCGCCTGATAGGGTTGAGATCCGGCCACCATCTCGTACAGCATCACGCCCAGCGACCAGAGGTCCGACATGAAATTCACGTCGCCCGAATCCAGCCGCTCCGGCGAGGCATACGGCACGCTGCCGAATTCGTTGCGCGTCAGCTTACGCGAAAGCGACAGCGCCTTGGCGATGCCGAAATCCATCACGCGCACCCGGTTTTGGGTATCGATGCGGATGTTCTTCGGCTTGATGTCGCCGTGTACGATGCCCCGGTACTCCTTGCCGTCGATGGTCACTTCGAGCGTATGCGCGTGCTGCAGGGTTTCGCAGATGGCCAGCGCGATATCCACGGCCTGGTCCACGGGCAGCGCTCCGGCGCGTATGAGGTCCGAAAGGTCCTCGCCTTCGACGTACTCCATGGCCACGCCGAAGTAGCCATCCATGTTGTCCGCCTCGAAGATCTGCACCACGCGCGCGTCGATCGCGGCCAGCTTGGCTTGCAGCGCCGATCCGCGCCGTTCGGCGTCGATCGACTCCTGCGAGTCGGCGTCGGGACCCTTTTCGATCACCTTCAGCGCCACCTTGCGCCCGTGTTCGGTGTCCTCCGCCAGGTACACATCCGCCATGCCGCCGCGTCCCAGCTTGCTCAGGATCTCGTATTTGCCGAGCTTGCGCTTCTCCGGAATCACCATCAGCGCTTGGCTCCTCCCCGTTTGGGCGCGGCCGGCTTGGCCTGCAGGAAGAAGTTGAACTTCTGGATCGCGCTGCCGTCCATCCCGTCCGGCATGCTGACGGGCTCGCGTCCGTTATCGTCGAACGTATTGCCGATCAGCACACCCGGCGCGGGATCGTGGGCGCGCCGGCCGTTGCGGAGGATAGCGTTGTACAAAAGCGAAGGGGCGGAATTGCCGGAGATTCGCACGCCCGCGTCGCGGCAGTCTTGAATCGAGTTGGCGCGCAGCACCGCCTTGGAATATCCGCGGATTTCTATGCCGGTGCCGGCGCCCACGATTTCGCTATCTTGCAGGTCGAGGTCGGAATCCGCGATCCACACTCCGTAAGCCAACGGCGTCTTCTCATCCGCCAGGATGCGGAAACCGTAGACGCGCGCGCCCTGGACGCCCTGCGCTACGATTGCGGCGGCCGGTTCGGCTGGCTCCGGCGCCGCGCGCAGGATCGGTACATCGGACATGCGGCCTTTCAAGGTCACGCCATTGGCGAGCCGGACCTGTTCACGGTATTCCCCACTCGAGACTTCCACGGTATCGCCCGGCCGGGCTTTCTTCATGGCCTCGCCGATAGTGGTGTAACCGGCAGTTCCCACCCGGAGCGTCTGCGGAGGCGGCGCGGCTTCGCGGTGCTGCTCCAGCACGCCGAAATAGCGCAGCCCGGCATAGGTCAGTGCCGCAAAGGCCAAGCCATAAACGAAAATCGCCGGCTTGCGTCCGAGAAGGTTTCCGGCGGGCGCCGCGATCCTGCCCGGCTTTTTCCGCGCCGCCGCGAATTGCTCGCCCTCGACGATCACGATGGTGACATTATCCTTGCCGCCCGCGCGATTGGCCGCCTCGATCAGTTCGCGCACGGCTTCGGAGGGATGCCCCGCGTTCTCGATCACGGCTCGCAGAATCTCCGTCGAGGCGACTTGGTCGCTCAATCCATCGCTGCACAAAAGCAGCGCGCTGTCCGGCTCGAACGGAATGCGCAGCACTTCGATGAAATCGGCATCGTCGGGCGCGTGCTCCTCCGAGCCGACGTCCCGGTAGACTTCATTGCGCCGCGGGTGCCGCATGGCCTCCGCCTCGGAGATCTCCTGATTGTCTTCGCGCTCCCCCACGGGCGAATGATCGTGCGTAATCTTGCGAATCTCCCCGCGCCGGATCTTGTACAAGCGGGAATCGCCCACGTGCCCGATGACGGCGCTGCCGTTCTCGATCACCGCCAGCGTCAGCACGCAAGCCATTCCCTCCCACTCGGGATGCGTGCCCGCCAGCTGCAGGATCTCGTTGTTGGCAACCGTGATGGCCTCGCGTATGCGCTCTTCGGGCGTGCCGGTCTGGCGCTCCAGGCGCGCCCGCACACGGTTCATGGCGATCTCCGCAGCCTTTTCGCCGGCGGCTTGCCCGCCAATGCCGTCGATCACCAGGAAGATGCCGCGGTCCGGGTCGAGGTGCAGGCGGTCTTCGTTGTTCTGCCGCACCATCCCCGGATGGCTGTCGCCTGCGGAATTCAGTTTGGTTCTGGCCACCATCTATTTAGACGGGAAGGCCGCCGGAAAGGCGTACGCAGCCGGCGGCGTTGGCCGCCCCACTGCTCGGCGAACTGAAACTCGCCGGACTGTTCCAGCCGCCGGCACAACCACCAGCCACCAGCCACCAACCACGGCGAGCATAGCTCGCCACTCCGGCGAACTGAAGTTCGCCGCAGCACGCTCTCCAGAAACCCAAGCAAGAAGCTGTTGATCTGGCGGAAGCGCAGGCCCATTTGCGCGATAGGCGAGCAAACCTCGCCTGCGCCGGCAGGAGTGCCTGCGCGACAGGCAGGAGTGCCTGCGCCACGCCGCAGTGCGAGGTTTCCGACATTGGTGACGGACCGCCTCGGTGCGCTCGCGCTGAAGCGTGCGCCACGTCATGCCGGGGCCACCGTCTGGAAATCCAGGAAGACCGCGCCCGCCAGCCCGATCCGCGCCTTCGCCGGCAGCTTCACCTCCAGGTTCTTATCCCGCTTCTCGCCATCTTCCATGTGTTCGATACTGCTGGGGACCTTCTCGCCGTCGACGGTGGTTCCCAGGCGGCTGAGGTCCTTGATGAAGAATTCCCCGCTGTCGGCGTCTCTGCGCAGGCGCACGTGCTCTCGCGAAACGTCGGGGAGGGTGTTCAGCTTCAGGTCGGTCCAGTAGTCCTTGCCGCCGCGCCCGATCACGATCTGGTTCTTGGTCATGCGGTAAGTCTGGTGGCCGGACTTGTCTTCGTACTCGATGACGGCGTAAGCCTGAACTGGGCTGGTGCCCGACTGGATCTCGTCGTACTTGTGGAAAGTGCTCGTGTGGCCGGACAGGCGGCGCGTGTTGATGCGCTTGGTCATGTTGCCAGCGCCATATTCCGGCTTGGCCGGCATCGCCAACTCGGAGTAGATTACGATGTCGCCCTGCTCGACCTCTTCATCGGTGTTCTCGAAGAAGTCGACGCGCCACCCGCCGTCGGGCACCACCACTTTGGGCCTGGATTTGCGCGCCAGCTTCAGGCGCGCGCCCAACGAGTCGCGATTCAGGTCCGCCATCTGGGCGTCCAACGCCTTCCGCGTCTCCTCCTGCATACGTGGAAAGATCCCGCGCAGACGCTCGAAGTCGCTCGTATGCAAATAGACGTGGTAGATGGCCGGAGGCAGCGTGGTGTAATGCAGCGGCTCCAGACCCTCCCGCATGTTGCGGATGATTTCCCGAATGATGTCGCGCGCGGTGGCGGGGCGACCGGCTGCCGGGGTGCTCATGGTTTTTGAGAAGAGCCGGACGCGGCTCCTCACTAGATTCTAGCATTCAGTCCTTGGCGCGCCGCCCGCGCGTGCACCGTCGGAGTTGCGACTGTCAGCGGGAAGTTTGCAAAAATTTTGCTTGACAGCCCGACCTGTTCGCCATATAGTGTGTGTAGTATACTGTGTAGTGCACAGTAACAGAAAGCATGAACGAAGTCTTGTTTGAGAACCTTCGCCTGGAGTTGCGCCGCGGCTGCCTGGTGCTGGCCGTTCTGGCGCAGCTTCGAGCTGAGCATTATGGTTACGCGCTGCGCAAGGCCCTTGCCGATCGGGGCATGGAGATCGACGAGAACACCCTGTACCCGCTGCTGCGCCGGTTGGAGAGCCAGGGTCTCCTGGTGAGCGAGTGGCGCGAGACGGACAAGCGCAACAAGCGCTTCTATCGCCTCTCCGCCGACGGCGAGCTGATCCTCGACCAACTGCTGGAGGAGTGGCGCAGCATGCATTCATCGCTTACCCGGATTATCGCGGGGCGTGAACGAACGCAGTCCCGCGCGTGAGAGAGCTACGTTATGGAACTACTCGATCGTTACCTGCATGCAGTTAAGTTCTGGCTGCCGAAAGCGCAGCAGGAAGACATAATCGCGGAGCTGGCCGAAGACCTCCGCTCACAGATCGAAGACAAAGAAGCCGAGACCGGCCGCAAGCTGGACGAAGACGATCTGGCCGCGATACTCGAACAACGCGGCCACCCGATGTTGGTGGCCAGCCGCTATCTGCCGCAGCAATCGTTGATCGGTCCGGCGTGGTTTCCGGTCTACTGGTTCGTTTTGAAACTGGTGTTGCTATGGATTCTGCCGCCGGTTTTTGTCCTGATCGTCGGCCCCGCCGCCGTGCTGACCTCGCGAAGCGCGGTTCCCGCCTTGATCGAGACATTGTGGACCTTCGCCATGGCCTCTGTCTTCGCATTCGGCACGATCACGCTGGTGTTCGTTGCCCTGGAACGATACCCACACAAAATCACGGAGCAGTGGGATCCCCGCCGCCTGCCGCGCGTGCCCGCGACCAAAGCTGTCGTCGATCCGCAGCGCGTGCCGCTTACCACCGCCGTCGCCGAACTCCTAGGGGGCATCGGCTTCAGTTTGCTTTGGGCAGACGTGACCTGGCTTCGCACGAGCTTCGATCTCGACAGCGTGCGGATCACACTGGCGCCCATCTGGCGCAGCTTGTTCTGGCCGATTCTGCTGATCACGCTGAGCGGCATCCCAATCGGCCTGGTGGGCTTGCTGCGGCCCTGGCGGACACGGTGGCGTTCGGCTCTGCGGCTGGCGGTCGATTGTATCAGCCTGATCATAGCCGGCGCCTTACTCAATGCCGCGCCCTGGGTGACGCTCTCCGCGCCGAAGCTTTCGTCCACGGCACTCGCGGAGGCCGCTAAGTGGACCAACGCTGGAATGTCAATCGCGCTCAGTGCCATCTTTATCATCACGCTCGTGGACGCAATCCAAGAAGCACTGCGGCTCTACCGTAGGACCGCGGGCGCCCACACGCCAGTCGTAGTTCGCCGGTAGCCTGCCGGGTTTCGCCGAAAATCGCGAACTCCAGCGCTGGGACGCCGTACCTTCGGGCTGTGAATCGTTCTCGAAAGGAACAAAAATGACGGAACCCGACCAATGCCTGGCGGAGCTGTCGGGCGTGAGCAAACGCTTTGGAAAGATCGTGGCACTCGACGGTGTCGATCTGAAGGTGCAGCGCGGCGAGCTATTCGCCCTGCTCGGTCCGAATGGCGCCGGAAAAACCACCGCGATTTCCCTATGGCTGGGACTGCGTCAGCCCGACGCCGGGTCGGTGCGCCTCTTCGGCCAATCGCCGTTGCTGGTGGAGACGCGCCGCCAGGTGGGCGTGATGATGCAGGAAGTGGCCCTGGCGCCCGAGCTGCGCGTCCGCGAGCACATCGATCTGGTGGCCAGCTATTACCCTGCCCCGCTGGCGGTTGACGCGGTCCTGAAGATGACCCACACCGAGTCGCTGGCAAATCGTCCGTATGAAAAACTTTCGGCGGGGCAGAAGCGCCAGGCGCAGTTCGCCATTGCCATTTGCGGGCGTCCGAAGCTGTTGTTCCTGGACGAGCCTACAGTGGGACTTGACGTGCAGGCCCGGCAGATGCTGTGGGACGTGCTGCTGCAACTGGTCTACGAGGGAGCTTCCATTGTGCTCACGACTCACTATCTGGAGGAAGCGGAAGCTCTGGCGGATCGCGTCGCAGTACTGGCCAAAGGCCGTGTGATTGCGTCCGGTACGGTGAGCGAGATACGCGCCCTGGTGGTCCGCAAGCGCATCAGTTGCGCCACCACCCTGACCTCCGAAGAGGTGGGAAGCTGGCCGGGCGTGGACAGCGTGAGCCGCGATCAGCGCCAGTTGCACATCACCGCGAGCAATGCGGAAACGGTCGTACGGCGATTGCTCGCGACCGATGAAGATTTGCAGGAACTGGAAGTCCGCCGTGCGGGGCTCGCCGAAGCGTTCACCGAACTCACACAGGAGGCCGCATCATGACTACCCGCCGGCTGTTGCATGCTTACTTGACGGAAGCCAGGTACGAGTCCCTGCGCATGCTGCGCGCGCCCTCGTTCGCCGTACCGTTTCTGCTGATCCCGGTAATGGTGTACCTGTTCATGGGGGTGCTGATCTTCGGCTCTGCCCTTCAGCACGACCCCAAGGCGGCGATGGGCGTGTTCGCGGGCCTCACCGTGTTCGGCATGATGGGGCCGGGAATGTTCGGATTCGGCTGCACGGTGGCGATCGAGCGCGACCAGGGCTTATTGAAACTCAAGCGCGCGCTGCCGCAGCCGCCGGCTGCCTATCTGCTCTCCAAAATGGTCATGGCCATGGTGTTCAACGCCCTGATCATGATTACCATGATCGCCGCGGCGCTGCTCGTGGCGCATCTGCATTTGGGGATCGCGCAGATCGCCAGATTCGCCTTCATCAATATCGTGGGAGCGTTGCCGTTTTGCGCCATCGGGCTTTTCATCGGCGTGCTGGTCACCGGCTCGAGTTCGCCCGGTTTCGTGAATCTCATTTACTTGCCCATGATGTGGCTCTCGGGCCTGTTCATCCCATTGCCCAAGTCTCTCGCGGCCGCTGCGCCTGTCTGGCCTGCTTACCATCTGCTGCAGCTTTCGCTCGGCGCCATCGGGATGCCCGCCGCCGGCGGAGCCCTGATGCATGCCGGAGTGCTCGCCGGTATGACGTTGCTGTTCTCCGCGCTGGCGGTCCGGAGGCTGGCGCGCGCGGGATGAGAGTCGGAACAAGGCCTTCGCGACGATCCACGTCGCTTAATTTTTATTTGTTAATTATAGTTTACTTTTTGGATGAATCTATAGTAAAGTAGCTGGAGTGGGTTTCCTGCGAAGCCATTCCGCCCTCCTTGCCCTCGCCGCCAGCGCCCTCCTGCTGGTCCCGCGCGCGGCCGGACAAGGAGAAACCACCAGCGCCATCGTCGGTCAAGTTGCCGATCAGACCGGCGCGGCAGTGGCGGGGGCGACAGTCACCGTTACCGGCGTGGGCACGGGCCTGAAGCGAACTGCCCAGACCGACGATTCCGGCCGCTTCCATTTCCCGCAACTGAAGCCGGGCGTCTACGACGTAGAAGCCACATCCCCGGGATTCGAGCCGAAGCGAAAGCCGTCCATCGCGGCGGGCCTTGGACAAACCGCCGTTATCGATTTCGCGCTCACCGTCGCCGCCGCCCGCGAGGACATCCTGGTTGCCGGGGAAGCGCCGCTCGTCAACACCGATAATCCGAACACCGCCACGACTCTGACCTCAAAAGCCATCGAGAACCTGCCGAATCCCGGCTCCGATCTCACCTACCCGGCGCAGTTCGCCCCTGGCGCCCTGATCAATACGGCGGGCAGCTCGAACGACTTTGTCGGCGCGCAGAACGGCTACGGCAACGTGCAGTTCAACGGTCTACCGGGGCTTTCGAATGCCTACATCGTGGATGGATTGGAAACCAACGACCCGCTCACCAATCTGAACAGCGGGCTGGCCACCAACCTGGTGCTGGGGCTGAACTCCATCGCGGAGGTGACGGTCAACACCACATCCTACGCGGTAGATCAGGGACGCTACGGAGCCGCCCAAATCACGTACATCACCAAGTCGGGCGCGAATTCATTCCATGGCAATCTGTACGAATTGTGGAACGGCTCGAAGCTGGACGCCGCCGACTTCTTCACCAACGCGACGCCCGGCAATCACAAGCCGCGTTCGACGGTCAATCATTTCGGCGGCAGCTTGGGCGGGCCGATCGTGCGCAACAAGCTCTTCTTCTTTGCCGATTTCGAGCAACTGCGAATCGCGTTGCCGATCGTGACCCCGGTCACGGTGCCCAGTCCGGCTTTCGCTAACTACGTTTTGCAGCAATTGCCGCGCGGCGGCGTGGATAGCGTATCGGGCGCCGTCTACCCGGCGCAACCGCAACTGGTTCCCTTCTATCGCAACTTGTTCTCGTTATATAGCGGTTCCGGCGGAACTCCGCTTCCCGTGTTGGGGTGTCCTCTCGATTCGAATGGAGGCTTGGTGGGCGGAGCCCCTCCCAACGGCAACGGCTGCGCGCTGCGCCGCAGCGTGTCGCAATCGAGCGGCGACCACGAGCAGGTAATCACGGCGCGCATCGACTACGACTTCAGCGCGGCGAACACCACGTGGTATCGTTTCCAGTCCGATACAGGATTGCAAGCCGCCTACACCGACCCGATCAATCCGCTGTTCAACGCCATCTCCTCGCAGCCGCTCTATTCCTTCGCGGCCGGCTACACGCATATCTTCAATCAGCGATTGGTGAACTATTTCAATCCGGCGTTCTCGTGGTACGAGAGCCTGTTCGGGCCCGCCAACCTGGCGACCACGCTGGCCGCTTTCCCGATTGTGCTCGCAGGCAACGGTCCGAACGCGCCCTTCACGACTCTCGGTGGGCTGGACTACAACTGGGTACAGGGCCGGCGCGCGACGCGTTTTCACGTCAACGACAGTCTCTCGTGGATCGCCGGGCCGCATGAGCTCAAGTTCGGTCTCAGCGCGCGGCGCCTGCGCATCAACGACTTCGATTTCAGCACCTACGATACGCCTCTGGTGACGTACACCACGCTGCCCCAGTTCATCTACGGGGTTGCGTCCACCGCGACGAAGGACTTCCCCGTAGCGGCGTCTGAACCGTTCAATTACCTGAACGCGGATCTTTATGCGCAGGACTCCATCAAGCTGACCGCGAAGCTGAACTGGACGCTGGGCATTCGCCTGGCGCACAATTCCAATCCGGAGAACCCGCACGGGCTGATCGCGCGCCTGCCTGGATCGTTCGACGCGCTGCCGCACGACGTGAACCAACCGTTGAACGCGGTGATCGAAACCGGCTTGACGCACCTATTTGACGCGACTTCCTGGGCTTTGTGGCAGCCGCGCACGGCGCTGGCATGGCAGTTCGCGCCGGGCTCCGTGCTGCGCGCGGGTTTTGGAGTGTTCTCCGATATTCTGCCCGGAAGCGTGGCCGATCTGCTGGGCGCGAATCCGCCCTACGTCAACAGTTTCCAGGGCGGTTTGCTCGGTTCGGCCGGCGGTCTGGGGATCGCTCCCGGCGTGCCGGGCAGCGCCATCGATGCCACTGTGGCCGCCAACCAGGCGTTCCTGAGCGGGTTCCAGGCAGGCGCGCTGTCGTGCGCCTCCGCGAACGCGAATCCGGCGCATTGCCTGCCGCCTGTCGCTTTGCAGGCCGTGCCGGATGGCAGGCTCCGCGCTCCCTACTTCCTGCAATGGAGCATGGGCATCGAGCACCAATTCGGCAACTCCGCGAGCCTGCGCGTGCAGTATGTGGGAACGCGCGCCATCGACCTGCCCTACCAGACGGAAGTGAATGGCTACCAGAGCGTGTGCGCGGGATGCTTCGCGCCGTTCCCATATGGCCAACCGGTGGACCCGCGCTTTGCCGCGGTGAGTCAGCTCTCGACCGGCGCGAACAGCCACTACAACGGGTTGCAAACGACCTGGGAGAAACGCCTGGCGCACGGTCTCGAGGTGCACGCCAACTACACCTGGAGCCACTGCCTGGATACCGTTTCGAATGGCGGTTTTCTCTCGTTCTCCTCCACCGGCATTCTGTCGCCGCTGCCGGGCGAGCTTTGGCGGCAATACGGCAACTGCGACTACGATGTGCGCCACAACTTCAATGCGACGTATGTTTATGCCCTACCCTTCAAAACGCATTCGCGGCTGGCCGCGCTGGTCGAAGGATGGCAGATCTCCGGAACTTTTTTCGTGCACAGCGGCCTTCCGTTTACGGTCCTGAGCGCGCCTTATACGGCCAATGGCCACGGTATCGTGCAAGGCAGCGGGCCGCAATTCGCCACCGTGGTTCCAGGCGTGCCGCTCTATGCGAACGGCCCGATATCCGGCGTCACCCAGCCGGGCACCATCCAGTGGCTCAACCCAAATGCGTTTGTCTCCGCGGTCGACCCCAGCACTGGCGCCTGCTACGGCGGCGACAGCCCGGCGCACTGCCAGTTCGGGGACCTGGGGCGCAACAGCTTGCGCGGTCCCGATTTTATATGGAGCGATCTCTACCTCACCAAGCACTTCCAGGTGAACGACAAGCTTACGCTGCGCC
>JBEKUO010000135.1:0-12698 GCA_049514955.1 Bryobacteraceae bacterium
GCAGCGACGAGGCCGCCAAAGATTTCTACAATCTGTTCGCCGAGGACTGCGACCTGAAAGGCACAAGTCTTGCGGAATTCTTCCGGCAACGGTTTGTTCAGACGCTGGTATATGGCCGGAGTTACATCGTAGTGGACTTTCCCCGGTCACCAGTTGCCGTGGCCAGCCGGGCGGAGGAGGATGCTATCGGGAGCTCGCGCGCATACCTGGTGGATTACTCACCGGAAGAGTTCATCAACTGGAGTTACGACGATCGAGGAGGGTTGGAATGGGCGGTCATCCGGACGTCGTCGCTTCGAAAATCCAAGGTCACGGAGCATGAATGGACTCGCGAGACCCGCTGGATCTACTACGATCGCCGGAATTTTCAGGTTTTTCAGCAGTTGAAGGACAAAGAAGTGCGGCTGGTGGACGAAGGGGTACACGGTCTGGCCGGCCAAAACCGCGTGCCAGTCTTTCCGTTGCAGGTAAGCGAGGGGCTTTGGTTGATGAACAAGGCGGCGCTACTGCAACTGGAGCACTTCAATAAGTCGAACGCGCTAGCCTGGGCGCTGACTATGGGCCTGTTCGCATCGCCGGTTATCTATTCGGATCGGGAGTGGAACCAGATCGTGGGTGAGTCTTACTTTATCCAACTGGCACCGGGAGACCGGTTTGGGTGGACGGAGCCGGAAGGCAAGGTCT
Organism: Bryobacteraceae bacterium; assembly: GCA_049514955.1. Taxonomy (GTDB): domain Bacteria; phylum Acidobacteriota; class Terriglobia; order Bryobacterales; family Bryobacteraceae; genus Bog-159. The sequence continues at coordinate 685 of JBEKUO010000135.1, forward strand.
ACCAGATAGCGGCGGACAACCTGGTTCAACTGAAGGACGAAATTTACCGGGTATGTTACTTGATTACGCACGCGGGCGGCACGGGATCGTCGAATCAGCCGCAATCCGGAACCAGCAAGCAGCGGGACTTCAGCATCACCCAAGAGGTGTTGCGGGCCTACGGCGATGCGGTGAAGGAAACCATGAAGCGAGTGCTGGGGGCGATCTCCGCCGCCCGCAAAGACAACGTTTCGATCGATGTCTCGGGGTTGGACGAGTTCGACATTGGCGACTTCAGCAATGAGCTGGACGACGCCCGAAAGCTGCTGAGCCTGGGCATCGTATCGGAGACGCTGAAGAAACAAGTCTACAAGAAACTGGCTTTCAAATTCCTCTCGGATGTGCGGCAGGAAGTCAAGACGCAGATCGCACAAGAAATCGAAGCAATGAGTTAGGAGGCATATGGAAGAGACCGACGTACAAGCGATTGTCAAGCAGGCAATCCAGGAGTTTGTGCAGGAGCAGCAGTCCAAAAGCGAGCCGGCCTATAAGACCGAGCTCGTGGAGGAACGCAAGCGCCGCGAGCAACTGGAGCGGCGGCTGAACGAGGTGGTGGAAGAGAACAAGCGCAGCCGGCAAGCGGCGGAACAGGCCGAGAGGGGAGCCGCGATCCGGGCGGAGCTACAGCGGCTGGGAGTCGCCAAGGTGGACCTGGCATACCGCGCCGTGCAGGACGATATTTACCGGTCGGAAGACGGCCGGCTTTTGGCGCGCGGCGACAGCGGCGAAATTCCGGCCAAGGAATATCTGGCCAGTTTCGTCGGCGAGAATCCGGAGTTTTTGCCGGCCCGAATTTCAGGGGGATCGGGAATCACGGCCGCACACAAGGCGCCGCGGGAAGCCACGGATAGCGTGGACCTGGATGGCATCCGGCCGGGAATGACTCCGGAGGAAATGGAACGGGTGCGGAAAGAGATTCTGCGGGTAGCTTCACAGAACCTGCGGGGCTTATAGGCACGACAGGCAGGGATGCCTGATTTTGGAGAACAGGCAGAAAGCCTGCTCCATTTAGGAGAACGAATGGCAACGATTACATCAGCGAATGTGGCCAGCGCGATTGTGAAGCTGGTGGCGGCAGATGCTTTGCCCGCCTTGGTTGGGAACCTTGTCATGGGTAACCTGGTCAACCGCGATTATGAACCCGTATTGGCGCAGGCGGGGGATACGGTGAACATCCCGATTCCTCCGATCCTGGTAGCCAATAACATAGCCGAAGGCGGACAAGTTCAACCGCAGAACCCGAATCTGGGGAATGCACAGATTGTGTTAAACACGCACGCCGAAGCTACCTTTCAGATACCGGACGTGACGAAAGTACTGGCGGTTCCGGACCTACTGCAAGTGTACATGCAACCGGCCGTGGTGGCGATCGCCGAGAAGATCGAAAGCGATCTGATGGACCTGTACGCAGGGTTTACGGCGAATACGCCGGTGGGCACGCCCGGCACGCCGCTAGTGGAAGCGGTGATCGACCAGGCGGAGAGCGCTCTGTTCACGGCGAAGGTTCCGCCGTCCGAGCCGAAGTACATGTTAGTGGATGCCGCGACTTATTCCCAGTTACGGCAGATCGAACGTTTTAGCGAATTCCAGACCGCAGGAGAGGCGGGCCTGCGGGCATTGATCGAGGGCGCGGTAGGCAAGATCAAAGACTTTTTCGTGCTGAGGTCGCAGTATATCGCCTATACGGGCAGCTCGCCAATGACGACCCACAACATCGCATTTACGAAGGGCGCCATCGGGCTGGTAATCCGGCGGCTACCGCAACCGCTGTACGGAACGGGCGCGGTGGCGCACTACGCCGAGATGGGTAACTTCGGCATGCGGGTAGTGATGAGCTACCAGCCGAATACACTGGCCCAGCAGTTCACGGTGGATGTCTTATACGGCTGCGCAGTGATCCGCAACAACTTCGGAATCCAGGTGAATTGCTAACGATGGGGAGGGGTTGGGCGTGCCCGGGGCCGGGCATGCCTGCACCCCATAAGAAAGAACCATGGACCTACAAATCTATTACAAGAAGATTCGGGAGATGGAGCAGACTCTAAGCGGTCCTTCCGTTGTGCTGGTGAGCCGCGAGACTCCGGACGGCGGCCGTGAAGGAGTGCGCACGGAAGTGTCGCGGGCGATCGCGGCAAAAATGATCGTGGAAGGCTGTGCGCGCCTGGCGACGGCCGAAGAGGCCATCGAGTTCCAGGAACAGAACGCCGAGGCCAAGCGCAAGGCAGAGCAGCTCGCGGCGGCCTCGCGGATGCAGTTTACAGTTATATCGCCGAACGAACTGCGCAAGCTGAAAGGCGCCGTGCAGCAAGGCAAGGAGTAGGTCAGGGAGATGGCGCTTTTCACCGACACGATATCGACGATTCAGGATTTGATGAATCAGGACTCCTCCGTGCTGACCACCGCGGAGAACGAGAACATCGATTTGAATGAAAAGCTGACGCTCGCGCAGCAGGACCTGGGGATCGAACTGACGACGCTTTTGCAACGCAGCAATACTTACGACTGGCAGTTCTGGCTGCAACCGAACCCCCAGTTGAACAACATTGTGGTCACACCGCCGCTGCAGCTCTGGGACGTGTATCAGACTTTGATGCGCGTGTATCAGGATGCCTACTACAACCAACTGAATGACCGCTACAAGGGTAAGCGAGACCAATTCCAGCAGCTTGCGAAGTGGGCGATGGACAAGCTGATCGAGACGGGAATTGGAATCGTGGGCGACCCGATTCCACAGGCTGCGGCGCCGCAACTGACTTCCATTCCCGGAGGGCAGCCGGCGGCGACTTACTATGCTTGCGTTTCGTGGCTGAACGTCGAAAGCGAGGAGGGACAGGCGGGCGACGCGAGTTGTCTCGCCGTTACCGGGGGAAATGCGCTGGCGGTACAGCCTGTCAATGCTCCTGCAAACGCAGTGGCGTGGAATGTCTACGTAGGGCTATCCGCCACCACATTCGCGCTGCAGAACACGTCGCCTCTGGCGATGGATCAAATCTGGGTGCAAGCGGCCCCGGTATCGACCGGGGGAAGAGCGCCGGGCAGCGGACAGGCTCCCGACTATCTGCGCGCGCTGCCACGTGTGATCCAGAGAGGTTAGAAACATGGCATGGGTCAGCAGTACGGTGACTGCGCAGGTGCTCGAATTACTCGCCGCACCGCAGGGGTTGAACGCTTGTGTGTCTACGCTGGCGCTAGCTGAGAACGCGATGCTTGCGCCGGTGGGACCCAACCAACTTCTGGTGCAGAATGTCTCGATTGATCTGGCCGAGCGCAGCACGGACGTCACGTATCCAGCGGTCAGTGTTTATTGCGAGAAGATCGCGAACCAACTCAAAGAAAAGTTTCGAAACTTCTCGGGATACGCCCTTGTGGCAATCGAGGTGCGGGTCTCGCAAGACCGGCTGGAGGGGATCGAGGACCAGGTGCAGATGTACCTGGATGCCGTGACGCAGGTACTCGACCAAAACAGGGGCGACTGGGGGGAAGGAATGTACTATGCCGGAGGTTACGAGGCGGTTTTCACGCCGGTGAAGCACGGCGGGCAGAACTTCATTCAGGTAGGAAAGGTCACTTTCAATGTGGGAGTGAGCGAGTAAGCGTATGGCATCTTATATCTCGTCAAATGCCAACCGTTTTTACACGGGATTGGAAACCAGCTACGGCCAGGTGCCGGCGATTACGGGGCAGAACAGGTTCCCGGCCGTGAAGCTGACTTGTAAAAACCAGTTGGAGAAGGCCACCCGAAAGGACAAGACGGGTAGCCGGACATATGTGGGATTGCCCCCCGGAATGCGGCGGCAAACTACCTTCGATCTGACTACTTACATGACGAGCTGGGGAGGACAGAGCTCGGGCCCGGCATATGGACCGCTTTTTCAGGCAAGCCTGGGCGCCACTCCGGTGTTCTACGTAGGCGGGACGGCCGCGGCCGGCTCAACGGCCACCACCGTGGTGTTTGAGGTACCGCACGGCCTGGGCGCCGGGCAGGCCGTCTCTTGCAACGGCGAGATACGCTTTGTTACGGCGATTGTAAGCACCACGGTGGTGCAGGTGAACGCGGCATTCTCCAGCGCACCGTCCGCGGGAACGCAGATCTCGCCGACTGTTTCCTACTTTCCCGCCACGGAACTGCCGAGCGTCAGCATATTCGATTATTGGGACCCCGCCACCGCGGTACAGAGACTTCTATGTGGGGGGGCGGTAAATCGCATGTCGGTGAAGGTGAACGGCGACTTTCACCAGTTCGAGTTCAACGGCATGGCGCAGGACCTGATCGATAATGCAAGCTTTAGCGGAGGGCAAGGGGAATTGACGAGCTTCCCAGCGGAGCCCGCCATCGGCGCTTTCGACTATGCCATTGTGCCAGGCAACATGGGGGAGGCCTGGCTGGGAAGCAGTCCGAGCCAGTTTTATACCATCACAAGCGCGAACTTTCAACTGGACAATGGCCTGGATCTGCGCGCGGATGAATTCGGCACGAACCTGCCACAAGCTGTCGCGCCAGGCCTAAGATCTGTCACGGCGGATTTCAACTTGTACGAACTGAACGATACCGCTACACAAGGGCTGTATCAAGCGGCCCGGCAACAGTCGCCGATCGGCGTCATGTTTCAGCTCGGCCAGCAAGCCGGGCAAGTCATGGGCGTTTACTTGATGAGCGTGGTTCCGGTAGTGCCCGAGTTCGACGATGGGGATAACAGGCTGCAGTGGAAGTTCCAGAGTTCGCGCGCGCAGGGGACAATCAACAATGAGATTGTCGTGGCGTTTGGCTAGGCGGATGGCCGGCGGTTTGGTTTTATGGAATACATGAGTCATGAAGTCAAAGATTCGCAGATAGCGCCTGGTGTGAGTTATACGGTTGCCAAGATGTCGTTCGGGCGGCGCGTGGAGCTGACGCGGCGAATCCGGGAGCTGTCGCTGCGAAAGGAGTTCGTGGAGGCCGGCGAGACTCCGAACGAGAAGATGGAAGCCGCTTTGCTCGGGTCGGAGATCGACCGGCTTTACCTGCTCTGGGGTTTGAAAGAAGTAACAGGCCTAGAGGTTGACGGCCTGCCCGCCACGCCGGAATCATTGGCCGCGAGCGGCCCCGAAGAGCTATTCCGGGAGGCTCTGGCCGCGGTCAAGGAACAGTGCGGGCTATCGGAAGCCGAAAGAAAAAACTGATCGTCGCACTTCATTTTCAATTTTCCAACCAGGCCGGCTGGGAGTGCGCGACGTGCCGTAAGGCCGGGCTGGAGATCAAGCGCAAATGCGGGTGGATACTGCGCGCCTCAGAGACACCGGTGCGCGTGGTGTGGGCGCGGAATGGCGTGGCGTCGACGGAGTGTCCAAAGTCGTTCATCACGGCACAAAGCATGGCGTGGCTGGAGGAATATCTCGTGCGGCGTAAGTTAGGGCAGAGGGGTATCGACGGGCTAGGAGCGCGCGAGGTAGAAGCTTTTGTGATTCTCGAACACGAACTGGCGAACGAGGCTAAGAATGCCTAGCAACTCACAAAACACCATTCTCAACGCGTTCAACCAGGCGGCAGGCAGCCCGACAGGCACCACGTCCGTAAGCGACTTGACCTCGCCACTTTCAGCGAGCTCGGTGCAGGGGCTGCAGGATGCGCTGACGCAAGCCACGCAGGTGATCAATGCAGAAGCACAAGCAACCAGCGCGAATACCGATGCGCTGGCGCAAAATACGCAGGCCAAAGGCAGCGGCACCGGTGGCGGCGGCGTGACGGATGTGATGAACACGGTAAGCGAGTTTATGGGCGGCGGACTCAGCCTGATGCCCCTGGTGTCGCTCTTCTCGAGTCTGTTTGGAGGCGGCCAGCAGCAGCCCGCGCCACTCGTACCCTATTCGATGCCGCCGGCGCTGAACCTAGAGACTACCAGCAACTACCAGAATGTCGTATGGGGCGACAATGGCATGCCGCGGGCGGCCGGCGGACAGACGGCAGGGCAGCGATCGAGTGGCGCTGGCCAACAAATCACGGTGCAGGTGCAAGCCATCGACAGCCAATCGTTCCTCGACCATAGCGATGAGATTGCGCGAGCTGTAAGGCAGGCGATGCTGAACATGAACTCGATCAACGATGTGGTGACCGACCTCCGACCGTTATGTTTCCCACGCTTAAGACCGGCGCCGTGATTCAATATCCGGCGAAGAGAAAGCTGCAGTTCGTCACTGGAGTGATTCGGTTTTTGGACGGCACCGAGCAACGGTATCGCGATAGTCCTTCTGTGCTGCACACATGGACTATCCAGCTCAGCCTTCTCGACGAACAAGAAATGGCAGCGCTCGATCAATTTTTTCAAGAGAACCAGGGACGGTTTGCGAGTTTCCCGTTTACCGATCCCTGGGACGGAACGGTCTATCCGAACTGCAGCTTCGGGGCGGACACATTCGCATTCCAGCTCAGCGGTGAAATGAGGAATAAGGCCGCTCTGACTATCTGCGAAAACAGGAGCTGAGATGATCTATTTCCCGCAGTTATCGTCCGGCGCAACGGGGCAGTTCCCGATCACAAGGCAGCGGATGGCACGAACGCTCGTCAATCAGAGCTGCGAGAGCTACAACGTCAAGCTGGCGGACCCCGGGGCGGCAATCACGGAGTGGCATCTTGCTTTTGGCGAACTAAGCGACCAGGAAGTGGCGGCGCTCGAAGCGCTTTTCCAGGCTGTGGAAGGCCAGCTTACGCCATTCACGTTCTTGGATCCCACCGACAATCTGCTCGCGTGGAGCGAGGCACAAAACCAGGCGGCATGGCAAGCCGATCCGCTCTTGACAGTCACCGGCAACATCACCGATCCACTGGGCGGCACGTCCGCATTTCAAGTGAGCAACCCGAGCGGCGCCATACTCATGCTGCAGCAGTCAATTGACGCGCCCGCATCAATGAATTATTGCCTCAGCGTGTATGCGCGCAGCGACCAGAGTACGCGGGTGTGGCTGGTGCGGGGATCGGAGACCACTGCGGCGGCGATTTCGACGGAGTGGACACGGGTGACTTCCGCGGGCCAGTTGCAGAGCGAGGCGGAATCGATCAATTTCGGAATTGCGCTCGATCCCGGCAGCACTTTGGATGTTTTCGGGATGCAGGCAGAGGCGCAGACAGCCGCTTCGCTTTACAAGCAGACTTTCGAGACTGGCGGCGTCTATACCAATGCGCGATTTCAGAGCGATGCGCTAACTATTACGACCGTGGGTCCGAACCGCCACTCTTGTGAGCTGGATATCGTCAATGTTGAGCATCTATGATTTAAAAGAGCAGGCGGTCACCGACACTCCACTGCTGTTGTTCGACTGCACGCTGGCGAACGGACAACTGGAGTCCTGGAGCACTCACCAGGTGACGTACAACGGAAACAAGTATGCGCCGCGGGTGATGAAGCACAATCTGTTTGAAGTCCAGACCTCGTCTGATCAAGGCGTGGACGCGATTCCACGCGTCTCACTGTCGCTGGGCAACGCAGATTCCTACTTCTCCGAATTGGAGCGCTCGGTGGGCTGGAAGGGCGCTACTCTCACCGTAACCTTTCTCTTCTACAATCTCCTTGAAAACGCAGCGACATCCGACAGCGCGGTGTTATTTCAGGGAATTGTCAACCCGCCGGATCAGAGCACCGAATCTCTCTTCCAAATCTCCGCTGTAAATCGCATGAACATGCAGAGGGTGCTGCTGCCGGAGGTGCGTATCCAGCGGCGCTGTCCCTGGTTGTTTCCGTCGAACGCACAGCAACGGCAGGAAGCGGTGTCCGGAGGAAGCAGCGGGCAATACTCGCACTTCTACCGCTGTGGGTACTCGCCGGATATGACCGGTGGCGTGGGCGCCATGGTGGGTGGCGCGCCGTACACCTCCTGCGCCTATACACGGACGGATTGCGAGGCTCGCGGAATGTTCAGCGGGCCGATGCGATTCGGCGGACTCGAATTCGTGCCCTCGTCGATTCTTGTACGAAGCTACGGCCAACAAGGCCGCTCTTATGCGCCAGTTATCGACAACACCGCGGAGTACAACGATTACGTTCCCTTGCTGTACGGCACGGCGTGGTTCGCGCCGCCGATCGTATTTTCGCGGAATGACGGCAACCTGACGCGCATGGAAGTGCTGCTGGGTATGGGGCCGATCCAGGATATCCAAACCGTAGTGGTGAACGGCATCGAAATTCCCCTGGGACAGTCCGGTACGAACATGACCTCCACGGGCTGGTACAGCGTAATCAGCCTGGGCAGCCGAAGCGGCGCATTCGACCCAAACTTCACGGATGCCTCGGGCAATCCGGCGGGCGACCCATACGGAAGCATGGCGTACCTATCGGTAGTCGTCCCGAACCAGATCAACAACGGACAGTCACTGCCGACCATACAGGTGCTGGCGGACGGGTTACAGTTGCCCACGTACGGATCCGACGCCAGCTTTCTCGCGCAAGTATTCACCGCGAATCCAGCGTGGATTCTGCTGGACATTTTACAGCGTAGCGGCTGGACCGCGGGCTACATCGATTTGACGACTTTCGCGGCGGCGGCGGCGTTTTGCGATCAGCAGATTCAGACCCAAGACCTTAACGGGAACAGCATCATGATCCCGCGCTTCCAATGCAATCTTTACTTGAACTACAGGCGAAACGCGGGAGACTTGATTCGGGGGATTCGCAACGCATGCCGCCTGTTGTTTACCTATAGCATGAGCGGGCTACTGCAGCTGCAGGTGGAGAATTCGATCGCGCTGCAACAGCCGACGCAGCCGGCGTGGAGCAATAGCACAGAGCCGCTGTTAGATGGTTGGCCGAGCTACGAATTCAGCGACGGGTCCACGGGCGTCGCAAACATCCTGCGTAAGGCCAACCGGGAGCCCAGCGTACAAATATTCTCCCGAAGCATCGCGGACACGCCGAACCAGGTCACCCTGGAATTTCAAGACGCATTCAATGAGTATCAACAGGATAGCCTGTTGATGGTGGATGTGGACGACGTGGATCTGATCGGGCAGGTGGTGACTACAACGCTCAGTGCGCTCGGGATTCCAAACTATGACCAAGCGGCGCGCATCCTGCAATTCTCGTTGGATAAGTCGATTCAAGGGAACACGTACATTTCTTTCGATACCAGCGTGAAGGCGCTGGGGCTGCGGCCGGGCGACATCATTACCGTAACGTACCTCAAAGAAGGCTTTGAGCGCCAGCCATTCCGCATCACTAAGATCGCGCCGGGAGCGAACTACCGGATCACCACGATCACTGCACAGATCTATCAAGACGAGTGGTACGACGACACGAATGGTCAAATGCCGGGCGACACGGGCGCACGCCGGCAACCGGGCGCGGGCGTGGGGCTACCACGGCCGCTGCTGGGAAACACTGTCGACTCGAACGGCAACTACGAGTACCAGATCACTGAGAGCTCTAATAACGACAGCGACGGCGGCGTCACGGAGGAGTTGACGGCAGGCTTTCTGGTCCCAGGGACCACGGCGCCGGGCGGGCCAAACATACCGCTGGTGAGCCTGGCAGCCACGATTGGCGCCACGGGCACGCTGGCGGGAAGTCAGATACTGTACTACGCGGTGAGCGCGCTCGATTCGGCCGGCAACGAGAGCGCTCTGTCGTTCGCCATCCTCGCCAGCATCCCTGCCGGGCCCAATACAAATAGTGTGACTCTGACCGGATTGAGCTTTTCAGCCAGCACGACAGGCTTTAACGTCTACCGGGGCCCTAATCCATCGCAGTTGTACCGGATCGCGACGAACCAAGCGCCGGCCCCTACCTTTACGGACTCGGGATTGCAGGTGCAGATCGCGGCGCTTCCCGATCCGGCGTACGATCACGCGAATTTTTATTGGCGGATGGAACTGCAGCCGGAGTACGCCGCGACGATCGTGTCGGCGAACACTGTGGGGAACAGCACGGCGGAGATGGGGAATGCGAGTTATGCCGGCATGATCGTGCGGATCATGACCGGTACAGGGTCCGGCCAGGAGTACGCGATTGCATCCAATACGGCGACGACTCTGACGCTGACACAGCCCTGGGCCGTCCAGCCGGACGCGACGAGCAACTTTGTGGTGGCGGAGGCAGGCTGGCATTTCGCGGCCGCTTCGCAAACCAGCCCTGTGCAGTTCGAGGTTCCGAACGAAACCGGCGTCACGTTGCATATCCAGGGCAGAGCCGCGAACGTGAACAATCTGGAGGGGCAGCCTTTGCTGTCGACACTGACACGGTGGCAAGTCGGCGGCGGTGGACTGGGAGATATGAGCACTCCACCGCTGCCGGTGTTCGGCGTGGGGTCGTCATCCGTGCAAGGCGGAGTGGTGCAGTTGAGCGGAGTAGCGTTCCCCGATCTGACTAACACACACAGTGTAACGGCGGGCACGCTGACGCTTCATTACTGGGACGAGTTAGCCGGAAGGACGCTGTTCTCTCTTTCGTCGGAAATGGCGGCGACAGACACGACGGTGAATCTTGCGCCAGCGGGGACTGCGACGGCGGGCTCGTTCGTGCAGGTCGAGGAAGAAGTCATGCAAGTCGTCGCGGTGCAGAACGGGGGCCTGGCCTACCAAGTGACGCGCGGGATGCATGGCACCCTCGCGGTGGCGCATGCCGCACAGGCGCCCGTGTACAATTTGTCGAGCGAAGTGATCGTAGTTCCCTTCCCACTGGACTTCTTTGGCAGCCCGCTAAGCGGCAATTGGAGCTATCCGGTGCTGCTGCCCAACACGAAGGTGGCCAGTGCGGAATTGTTCGTGACGAATTCGAGAGGCAACAGCCCGACTGCGTCGATCAACCTAACGCAGTCGGTGGATTACGGCCTTCGAACGCTGTCCGGTGGGCAGTTCTCGTTTCAAGTCCAAGGATTCTTGGCGGTAGACAGCAATCCGGCGCCGAACGTAATAGTGGAAGCGGCGCATGCAGTGTTGGATGTATATGCGGTTGTAAAACAGGCGCCCGTGGGAGGGCCGGTGCAACTGACATTGAGTCTTAACAGCGCGTTGTACTGCACGTTGACGATTCCGGATGGCGGTACGTGCTCGCCGAGTGTGGACGGCTTCGGGATGCCGCTTCAGGCGCAGGCCCAACTCAGTCTGGCGATCACCGCGGTGGGGCCGACGAGTCCCGGCTCGGACCTTACAGTGATTTTGCGGTTGTGACGGCGGCGCAAGCATGTCCACACTTCAGAAACTCACTCCAAACCAGGATTTGCAGTGCTACTTCTATCAGCCGTCGGCTATCGCGGCACTGAGCCAGACGAGCCCCACTGGGTTCACGGTGTCGGGCTGCTGGCGCGAGCAATCCGACTGGGCAGTGGTGGAATGGAACCGCGATAACGTCTTCGAGCACCCGGCTTTTCGGAACCTGCCGGACGGCGATCTGAGCGGACTGCAGCTCTCGTACCAGGAAGTACGCAGTAACTGTATTGCGCTGGATTCGACGCTGTATCCGACGGTGGACTGGCCGTTCCTGCGGGTGTGGGCCGATCCCGGAACAGGTGAGCAGATTTACAGAATCCCCCTCCAGCAGCATGCCACGGCGGCGACCGGAAGTTATCAAGCGGCGTCTGCTACTTTCGAACTGCAGGGCGCGCCCACGGGAAACGATTACATAGAGCTGGCGTGGGATCAGGAGCACTACACATACCAGCTCAGCGGCACCGATACATTGGAATCCGCAGCGGCGGCGCTGGCGACCAGCATCAACACCTTCTCGACGACCATGCAGGCGTCCGCGAACGGAGCCGCGATCACGTTGACGCTGGCCGCCGGCGGCCCGGGGGCAAACGGCAACCGTACCGGCGTGTACGGGAACGTTTCCGGCGCCCAAACCGAGAGTTGGCAGCCCGCGTGGCAATTACTTACCGGCGGAGCCTCACCGAGTCAGTGGCGAATCAACCTGGATTTCAGCGCGATCGACGGTCTCGATTTCACTGGCGCAACAGTGCCGGTGCCGATGAACGCAGTGCGTAAAATGCGATGGACCTGGGCGGCGGACTTGCAG
>JBEKUO010000136.1:0-12692 GCA_049514955.1 Bryobacteraceae bacterium
CCGATAAGCGGAGCGCAGTTTCGGCGCGATGTGAAACTCGCAGAGAAACGCAGCAAGGACATGACGAAGTTGCGCGACGTGATCCTTTTGTTGACCGAGGGGAGTCCTTTGCCGCCACGCTGCAACGACCACCCGCTTGGGGGCGACTGGAAGCACTACCGCGACTGCCACATCGAGCCGGATTGGCTGCTGATCTACAAGGTTGATGGTGAGGCCCTGCACCTCGTCCGCACGGGAACGCATTCGGATTTGTTCTGAAGGGCCCAAGCAGGGTGGAAGGTTTAGTTCCAGGCAGACCCTCCGCCGGCGACCGAGCCGCCCCACTCCTTCGGTGTAGGCTGAATCGATGGATCTGCATCAGCTTCGAGTATTCCAGGCCGCCGTAAAGTGCGGCGGCTTCACGCGGGCCAGCGAGCAACTGCACCTCTCGCAATCCACGGTCAGCCAGCATATCAAGCTGCTGGAAGAGGAACTGGGCTGCCCGCTGTTCCTGCGAGTGGGCAAGCGCGTGCAGGTGACCGAGGCTGGCAACGTGCTGCTGCAATATGCCGAAACCATTTTCCGCGATCTGAAGAACGCCGAAATGGCCGTGCGCGAAATGAATGCCTTGCAGCGCGGCACGGTCCGCCTCGGGGTCGGTCCCACTACGCTTACCTATCGCCTGCCGCACGTGCTGGGAGATTACAGCCGGCGGTTCCCGAACATCGAGTTGATCGTACTGGCCGGAACAACGGAGTTCCTGCTGGACGCCCTACGGTCGCAGCATCTCGATCTGGCCGTGGTGATGCGAACCGCGTTCCAGCCGGGCTTGGCAGTGACCCCGTTGGGGCACGAGGAAATGGTAGTCGTGTTGAACCGGGATCACCCGCTGGCGCACCAGCGCACTGTCGAACCGGCCGACTTGGCGTCCTTCCGCTTCATCTTGTACGAAAAGAACACCGCCATGCAGAACGTCATCGACCGCTACTTTGAGTCCCTGGGAGTGACGCCGCGCATCGCCATGGAAGTGGAGAACAACGAAGCCATCAAGAGCCTGGTACGGGTGGGGCTGGGCGCTTCCATTATGCCCCTGTGCGCGGTTTCCGAAGAGCCGCCCGGCGGCCTCCTGCGGGTTCTACGAGTCAAGGGAAAGCCGTTGACCAGGGAACTGCTCCTGGTCTCCGCGGATGCCGAGATTCTGCCGAACGCCATCCGGGAACTGGCCGCCTCCCTGATTGCGGCTCTGGCCGGCAGGAAAGGCCGGCGCCCCGCACGTTAGATTAATCGGTTCTTACGATTAATCTCAACGGATTAATCTATTGGACAGAACTTAGCTTTTTCGATATCTTATCTCGCAGGCACTCGCCGGGCCGCGGGGCTGCGTTGCCCGGCACATCATGTTGCTTTCAGAGGGAGGGAGATCGCGATGTCCAGGTCGACGTTTCGAGGTTTGTCTCTGTCGTTAAGCCTTTTTGTGTTCGGGTTGCCCACCGCGTTGCGCGCCCAAACAGTGGCCGTTGCGGAAGTAACTGGCACTGTCACCGACCCTAGCGGAAGCGCCATCGCGGGGGCGGTCGTTTCCATTGCGGAGACCGACAAAGGAATGGTGCGTTCCACCACCACGGATGCACAGGGTAGTTACACGCTGCCGGAGTTGCCCGCAGGCCCATACAAACTGGAAGTGCGGGCTAGCGGGTTCAAGAACTACGTGGAGTCCGGACTGGTGCTGCAAGTCGCCAACAACGTCCAGATCAACGTAACTATGGAGGTTGGCTCGGTCAATCAGACCGTCGAAGTGCAGGCCAACACCAGCTTGGTCGAGACCAGGGAGAATTCAGTCTCTTCGGTGGTCGACGAGGAGCGCATCCACGAACTCCCGCTCGACGGGCGGCAGGCTACCCAGTTGATTCTCACCCTGGGGGCGGCGGCCTATGGCGACTCCGGCGATACAGGAAGCAAAACCTTTTGGAGTTCCACCAGGATTTCGGTGGCCGGCGGGCAGGGCAACGGGACGGCCTATCTGCTGGACGGAGGCGACAACACCGACGCGATGTCGAATGTGAACATGCCGTTCCCCTTCCCCGACGCGCTCCAGGAGTTCAGCGTGGATACCAGCGCCGTGTCGTCACGCTTCGGCACCCATCCGGGGGCTACCGTCAATGCGGTCACCAAGTCCGGATCGAATGAATTCCATGGGGATCTCTTCGAGTACATCCGGAATGGCGATATGGACGCGCGCAACTTCTTCGCGCCCGTGCATGACAGTCTCAAACGAAACCAATTCGGCGGCACGGCCGGCGGCAAGATTATCGCGGATAAGCTGTTCTTCTTCGGAGGGTACCAGGGCACGCGCAATCGCTCGAATCCTCCCCAGTCGATCGCGCACATTCCTACTGAGGCGTCGCTCACTGGGGACTTCAGCACGCTGGCCTCCGCCGCGTGCCAATCGAGCGGCAAGCCGCTGACCTTGAAAGACTCCAGCGGCACGCCGTTCCCGGGCAACATGATTCCGCAGTCGGAACTCAACCCAGTGGCCCTGACCATCGCGTCGAAGTATTTGCCGGTCAGCTCGGCCGATCAATGCGGCAAAGTCACCTACGGCATTCCCGTGACCGGAGACGAGGACCAGATCGTCGGCCGCGTCGATTGGGTCCAAAACGCCAAGCACACGCTATATGGAAGATACCTTTTCGACGATTACAGCAATCCGCCGACCTTCAACGGCACCAATCTGCTGACCACCACCGCGCCGGGCAACTTTGAGCGGGCGCAGTCGGCGACCATCGGCGACACGTACACGTTCGGCCCGTCGACGCTCAATTCGTTCCACGTCAGCTTCAACCGGGTACGCGACAACCGCGGGCCGACCGATATTCCGATCAATCCGACTGCGCTGGGGGTCGACATGTACAGCGCGGTCCCCAACTTCCTCCTGCTCACGATCAGCAACGCTTTCAGCACGTTCTGCGGTACCTGCGCGCCGGGCCACTTCGATGTGAACAGCTATCAGTTGGCCGATGACGTGGATCTGATCCGGGGCCGCCATCAACTGGCCTTCGGCTTCAATCTGATCCGCGTACAGAACAACACGATCTCCGGCTTTGACGAGAATGGGACGTTTACCTTCAATGGCGGCACCACAGGCAGCCCGCTGTCCGATTTCATGATCGGAGCAGTGAGCGACTTCCAGCAGACCAATCCGACGCCGGACGATCTGCGGCAATGGGTCATGAGCTTCTACGCGCAGGACAGTTTCAAGATCTCTCCGCGCTTCACCTTGAACTACGGGCTGCGCTGGGAGCCGACCTTCCCCGATCCCGACAAGTATGGCCGTGGCGATTCGTTCAGCGAAGCGGCCTTCCTCGCCGGTCAAGTCAGCACTGTGCATCCCACCGCGCCCGCTGGACTGTTCTTTAAGGGAGATCCGGGCATTCCCGCCGCGATGTGGAACGGGCACTTGGCGAACTTCGCGCCGCGCGTAGGGCTGGTTTGGAGCCCGCACGGCGATGGCCGCGATACCCTGCGCATCGGCGGGGCGATCCTCTACGATTCCACCGAAACCTGGTTCAATGAGCGCGAAACCACCAATCCTCCTTTCGGCAACGATATCGACGTCGGGTCGACCGGAACGCTCTCCAATCCGTGGGCGGGCTACTCGGGCGGCAACCCATTCCCGCAAAAGCCCGGAAATCTCTTTTTCCCGGCCGAGGGCGTATATGTGAACATGCCTATCAATCCGAAGCCCACCTCGGTGGCACAGTGGAACGTAACCTATCAGCGGCAGCTTAAGGCCGGCTGGCTGGCCTCGGCAAGCTATCTGGGCAACCATACGAGCCATCTCTGGATCACTCACGAAATCGATCCCGCTGAGTACTTGGGCACTGGCCCGTGTACCATCAATGGCATAGCCTATTCCACCTGTTCGACTTCGTCTAATACCAACCAGCGCCGCCTCCTCTACCTGACAGACCCCACTCTGGGCAAGTCCTATTCGAGTATTGACACGACCGATGACGGAGCCGTGGCCCACTACGAAGCTCTGCTGGTATCTATCCAGCACCGTTTCGGGCACTTCACGTTTAACGCCAACTACACGGACTCTTACTGCGAGTCCGATTATGATTTCGGCGCGGCATTGGCCACCCCGGCGAATTCGCAGCCTTTCAACCGCCACGCCGACTGGGGTCCGTGTATCTTCGATACGCGCCACAATTTCAACGCTTCGCTGGTGGCGTTGAGTTCCCGGACGGGTGGCAACCCCTGGGTGAGCCACTTGCTGAACAACTGGCAGTTTGCGCCCCTGTTTCACGTGGCCAGTGGCCAGCCTCTGACGGTGACCACGGGCCATGACGATTCGCTCACCGACCTAAACAACGACCGGCCCGACCAAGTGTTGGCGGATGTCTACCCGGCTACGCCCGCCTGCAAATCCGCGCCCTGCGACCAGTGGATCAACCCCGCGGCGTTCGTTCCGAATCCGACCGGCACGTTCGGCAATGTGGGTCGCAATGAGTTGCGCGGCCCAGGTACGGTGAACGTCGATGTGGCGCTCAGCCGGATCTTCGGCATTACCGAACGCTTCCGCATGGAGGTGCGCGCGGAAGCCTTCAATGTCATCAACCACACCAACTTCGTGGGAGGTATTTCGCCGGCCGGTCTGGTGTCGGCGTTCACGACCATGAATACGAACCTCAGTTCGTCGTCGTTCGGACAGGTGCAAGCCGCCTTTGACCCGCGCATTCTACAGTTCGCGTTGAAGCTGCATTTTTAGCCGGTGGTGGGGCAGGCGCTTTCGCCTGCCAACCGCGACTCACAGCGCCTGTTGCCAAGAACTGCAGCTAGGCGAGCGAGCACACGACCCAATGCGCCCTGGTCTGTTATACTCCGCTTAGCCATCGCCTGGATTGGCTGCCGCCAGCCATGTCAACGCGCATGAAAAGCCAGGATCGCCGCGCCGCTATCGTGGACGCCGCCATCCACCTTTTTGCCGAAAAAGGCTTTCGCGGTGCTACCACACGTGAGCTGGCCTCTGCCTTGGGTGTGACTGAGCCCGTCCTCTATCAGCACTTCGAAACCAAGAACGACCTCTACAGCGCCATCATCGAAACCAAATCTAAGCAAGGTCAGCAGCAGGGCGCCGAGCTTCTGTCGCTTCAAGAGTCCGGCGACGACCGCGCCTTCTTCCGTTTTCTAGGCAACCTGCTCCTGGAGCGCTACGAAGAGGATCCCGACTTTATGCGCCTGCTTCTCTTCAGCGCCCTGGAACGCCATGAACTGGCCGACCGGTTCTTCGAGCGCCAGGTCCAGGGATTCTTCAACGTGCTCGCCGGCTATATCCAGCGGCGCATCGACGCCGGCGCTTTCCGGCCGATGGACCCGCAGACCGCCGCGCGCGGATTCACAGGCATGCTGACCTATCACGGACTGGTGCGGCTGCTGTTCGGCAATCGCATCACGCAGAAGAACCGCGCGGAGATTGTGGACGAAATGGTCGATAGCTTTCTGCACGGCGTCTGCCTGCGATGACCCCCAGCCCGCTTGCCGAATCGGTCGCCGCGCGCTTTGCGAACTTCCCGCAGGTCAGAGCCATCGCGCTGGCAGGATCGGAAGGCGCGGGCGTTGCCGACGCTCTCTCGGACATCGACCTTTACGTTTACACCGGCGCTGAGATCCCCATCGAAGCGCGCCGCGCGATAGCCGGCGACTTCGCGGATCGCACCGAGATCGACAATCGTTTCTGGGAGACGGGCGATGAGTGGATCGAGCGCAGCTCTGGCCGCGGGATCGATCTCATGTATCGCAGCCCGGCTTGGATCGAAGAACAACTCGTGCGCGTGCTGGTGCGCCACGAGGCATCGGTCGGATACTCGACGTGCTTCTGGTGGAATGTGCTGCACTCCCGCGCGCTCTACGATCCCAGCCGCTGGTACGCAGGATTGCAGCACAAGGCCCGACAGCCATATCCGGAAGCACTGCAGCGCGCCATCGTCGCCAAGAACTACCCAATCTTACGGAGCAACATCTCTTCCTATCGCCGTCAGATCGAAGCGGCCCTGCGGCGCGGCGATTTGGTCAGCGTGAACCATCGCGTAGCCGCGTTCCTGGCGAGTTACTGGGACATCCTTTTTGCCGTGAACGCCGTGCCAAACCCCGGCGAGAAGCGCTCGGTCGAACATGCCCGCCGCCTCTGCCAGAAGCTTCCCCGAGGTTGGGACGCGGCGATCCAAGGCCTGCTCGAATCGCCATCTTTGCATTACCTCGATCAGCTCACCGATGGGCTGGACGAAATCATCAAATAAGGCGCGGCTCAACCGCCGCGATACAATCCCCGCGCGCGAATGTACTCCAGCACCGCGGCGGGCACCTCTACGCTGTCCTCGCCAGCCGCCAGCCTGCGCCGGATTCCCGAGGACGAAACCGGCAGGTCTAAAGTTTCCAGGCGGTGTACCCGCGCCTCTTGCGGAACGGCATAACGATGGCCCGGCCGGCTGACCACTAGGAACTCCACCTCGCGCACCACGTCGCGCCAGCGCCGCCAGCTTTCGATCTCCGCGAAGGCATCGGCCCCGATAAGGAAGAACAACTCGTCGCCGGACGCCAGGCGCGCCCGCACCTTCTCAATCGTGTCGATCGAATAACTGCCGCCGGATCCCTGCTCCAGCCGCGACGCCTCGAATTTGGGCTCGCCCTGGCAGGCCAGCTCCACCATGCGGTAGCGGTCCTCGTACGGCGCGTGCGTCACGCCCGCCTTGTGCGGAGGCCGTTCCGCCGGGACAAACCACACGCGGTCGAGTTGGAAGTTCGCGGCAGCCGCACGCGCCACCGCCAGATGGGCATTGTGTATGGGATCGAAAGTGCCGCCGAAGATCGCCAGTCTCAACGTCGTCCGGCGTCCTATTTCAGAATCTTGATCCGCACGTTGCGGAAGTATACTTCCATCGGCGGACCGCGATGCAACTGGAAAGCGATGATCCCTTCCAGCCGCGCGGAGTCGTGCACGTCGGCGGTCACCACCCCGTTCAGCGTCAGCTTGATGTGATCGCCGTCGCACAGTATTTCGTAGTCGTTCCAATCGGTGAGCTTCACGGCTTTCTCACCCTTGCCCTTCCAGCCATCCACCAGCGTGCCGCGGCCTTTCTCGTCGTAGATATTCCCCCAATAATTGTCCTGCGCGGCGTCGGCTTGGTATCCGCGCACCACCCAGTTGGCCAGCGCCTCGCTGCGAAACTGAATGCCGCTGTTGTGGTTGCGCAGCTTCATGTCCACGCGCAGAATGAAGTTGCGGTAGGACTGCTTGCTGATCAGGAACGAATTGTCGGTCATCGTGACGCCTTCGGTGTGGCCCACGATCATGCCGTCGCGCACGCTCCACATGCGCGGATCGCCGTCCCAGCCATCCAGGTTCTTGCCGTTGAAGAGCGGCTCGAAGCCTTCCTGCGCAAACGCCGTGACGCCGAACGCCAGCAACAGCAGCACTCGTTTCATCACGCCCTCTCGATCTTCACCGAATTCACTTTCACTTCCTTGACCGGCCGGTCCTGACTGGCCCGCGGCACTTCGGAGATCTTCTTCACCACGTCGTACCCTTCCGTCACTTCGCCGAAAATGCTGTGCTTGTTGTCGAGCCAGGGCGTGGCCGCGACTGTGACGAAGAACTGGCTGCCATTGGTATTCGGACCGGCGTTGGCCATCGAGAGAAAGCCGGCCTTGGTGTGCTTCAGCGTGGGATGAAACTCGTCGGCGAACTTGTACCCCGGACCGCCTCGTCCGGTGCCTTCGGGGTCGCCGCCTTGAATCATGAAATTCGGAATGACCCGGTGAAAAACCGTGCCGTCATAAAAAGGCTTGCCGGTCTTCGTGCCGTCGGCCAGGCTGACAAAGTTCTCGACCGTCTTGGGCGCCTTATCGGCGAACAGCTTGACTTTGAACTTCCCTTCCGTGGTATCGAATAGAGCGTAGATTTCGTTGGGCATCTTCGGATTGTATCAGCGCGCGCCCTTCCGCTGCTCCCGCGCGGCCATCTGGGCCAGCTCATCGCAGCGGTTGTTGTCCGCGTGGGAGGCGTGGCCCTTGGTCCACGACCACCTGGTCTGGTGCTTGGCCGCGAGCTCATCCAGCTCTTCCCAGAGGTCCTGGTTGACCACCGGTTTCTTCTGGCTAGTCATCCAGTTGCGCCGCTTCCAATTGGGCACCCATGCGGTGATGCCGTTCTTCACGTACTCGGAATCCGTGATCACTTCCACCTCGCACGGTTCCTTCAGCGCCTTCAGACCCTCGATGGCGGCCGTCAGCTCCATGCGGTTGTTGGTGGTATGCGGCGAGTATCCGTACAGCTCGCGCTTGTGCTCGTTGTAGCGCAGGATGCAAGCCCAGCCCCCGCGCCCCGGGTTGCCCAGGCAGGATCCGTCGGTGATGATCTTGACCTGCTTCACCGGACTTATGCGGCGGCTACCTCGCGGCTGAAGAACTCATCGACCAGCTCCAGGATGCGGGAGCCCTCGGCGGCGTGATAGATCTCCGCACGCAACTTGGCCCCGTGCGCCACGCCGTGCGTGAAGTAAGTGGCGAACTGCTTCATCTTTCCCACGCTATCCCGCTCCTGCCGCTCGATCAGCATGGCGTAGTAAGTCCGCATCATCTGGTAGCGATCCTGGTGTCCGGCCTGGTCGTAACTGCCGGTGGCGAGATACTGCGCGATCTGCCGGAAAATCCACGGATTGGACGAAGCCGCGCGGCCGATCATGACCGCGTCGCAATTGGTTTCGGCAACCATGCGGACGGCATCTTCGGGCGAATTGATGTCGCCGTTCCCGATCACCGGGATGCGCACGGCGGCCTTCACATCGGCAATGCGCGACCAATCGGCTTTGCCGCTGTAACCCTGTTCGCGCGTGCGCGGGTGTAGCGCGATAGCCCGCACTCCGCAGTCCTCGGCCAGTCGCGCCATCTGGACCGTCACAAGTTCCCGATCGCTCCACCCGGCGCGAAACTTCAAGGTCAGCGGAATGGAGATAGCCGTCTGTACCTGCCGCAGAATCCGTTCCACCAGCGGCAGGTCGCGCAGCAGGCCCGATCCGCCATTGCATTTCACTACCTTGTTCACCGGGCAGCCGAAGTTGATGTCCACCACGTCGAAGCCCAAATCCTCGCATACCCGCGCCGCGTCCGCCATCACCTCCGGATCTGCGCCGAACAACTGCGCCGTGATGGGGTGCTCGACGGGTTCGAAAGCCAGGTACTTGAGGGTGCGCGTGGGCTTGCGCGCACCGAGCGACGCGCGGACGCCATGGGAGCTGGTGAATTCGGTCATCAGCAGCCCGCATCCGCCCAGGTTGCGTATGAAGCGGCGGAACACGGTATCGGTCACGCCGGCCATGGGCGCGAGCACCGTGGCGGGCGTCACGCGCACGGGTCCGATCTCGAATTGTGCTGGGAAGCGAAGCATGGCCTGGAGTCTTCATTTTACCTGGAGTTACACTGGAAACGGAACTGCGAGCCGGTTCGTCCGACTCCATAGGTGTAGCGAATCAGATGAAACCACTGCAAATTGGACTTCTTGTACTGGTCGGGGCCTTGGCGGGGGCCATGGTGATGCGATTCACGCAGCGGCCGCAACCCGCTCCAGTCACAGCCGCCAGCGTAGCCCCCGCGCCAGTCGCGCCGCCCGCCGCGACTGAGCCCGTTGCGCGACCTGCCGAGGCAGCGCCCGCTGCGGCAGAGCCCTCGCCGTCGCCCGAGAAGGCCACATCGGAGCCGGAACCGCCTGCGGAGGAGCCGGTCCGTGCGATGACCCATCATTCGCAGCCGATGCGCCCATCGAGTCCCGCCAAGCCTGCCCGGCCCGTGAAGCCGGCGGTGATCGCCGTCGCGCAGAATCGGCCGCCAGCGCCGCCAGAACCGGTGCAATCGGTCGTTCCCGCGCCAGCTCCGCCCGCTCCGGCGCCGGTCCAGGAGCCACCGGCTCCCACCGCCCCAGTCGAAACAACTCCCACTCCCGCGCCTGCCCCAGAGCAGGTGGAAGTCCAATACGGAGTCGCGACCATCACGCCGCCCGCCCCTTCGGTCACCTTGAAAGCGGGACTGCTGCTAACGGTACGTCTCGGCGAAAGCCTGTCGAGCGAGCATAATCAGACTGGCGACACGTTCACCGCGACGCTCGATGCCCCTCTGGCCGCGGATGGATTCGTCATCGCCGAGCGCGGCGCCCATGTCGAAGGCAAGATCGTGGAAGTCCAAAAAGCCAGTCACGTCAAAGGCCAGGCCGCTCTCGGCGTGGAGCTGACCAAGCTGAATCTTTCCGACGGGCAGCATGTCGCCATACAGACCGCGACCTTCCGGAAGCAGGCCCCCGGCTCGACGGGCCAGGACGTAGGCATCGTAGGAGGCGCTGCCGCCGTCGGAGCGATCATCGGAGCTATAGCCGGGGGCGGCAAGGGCGCCGCAATCGGAGCGGGCGCGGGCGGCGTTGCCGGAGCCGGCGGGGTCGCGGCCACCCGGGCCAAGGCCGTCACACTGCCGTCGGAAACCAAGATCAGTTTCCGCTTGAGCCAGCCCGTGACGATAACTGAGCGCCTGAACCGCTGACCCGCGGCGGCGTATCTACGTATTCGATCCAGCCGTCCATCATTTCCATCTCGCTGGCCTCACCCCAGCGCACTACTTTCGTCGAATCGGGGTTCAGTGGATTATTCGGCGAGTTGTCGAAATGCGAAACGATCGCGAGGCGCGTTCCCTTCGGGATGAACTTCGCCTCGCTCATACGGTAAGTGATCTGCCAGTTGAAATTGTAATGCGGAACAAACAGCAGCGTTTCTTTGCGGCCGTCCGGATAAGTGACTTCAAACCGCGCGTCCTTCCCGCGCAGATGCATGTGCGGCGTCAGGCTGGTCAGATACATGTCCTGATGGAAGGTGTGGCACTCGGAGACTTCCACGTTGGAATCGCCGGCCGGAATCCGGAAAAAGTAGTTCGACAGGTCCACCCGCCTGGCGACTGTTCTGGGCGGCGCCTTCGCAAAGATGAGGCCCACGCTGGTGACATCGGTCTCCGGTTTCTTGGTCGCCTTGGAATAGTGGATCTGAAAGGTGAGGTTGGCGCCGGCTGGAATCTGGCGCGCGGTTCCCTCGGGAAACACGTCCGGCCCTCTTCCGGGAAGGTACGAGCCGAGCAAGCCCCAGGGCGCGCCCGCGAAGATTTCGTCGCGCGGCTTTTTCCCCGGGAAGTAGGAGTTGTCGTCTACGATGCAGCCGTCGTCGATCACCGGAGCTTCGTAGCGCATCCAACGCAGCTTCCCCTCGTGCACCAGCAGCCAGTCCGAATAGGCTTCCTGCGGGTCGGCCGGTTCTTCCTTCTTGTCGCCGGCGGTCTTGGAGTGCTCCGGTTGTGTGACGGAGACATGCGCATGGTGCACGATCCGGCGGTTGCCGGGACGCAGTTCGGCCGCCACCACCCACTTATCCTCTGTGAAATTTGTGGGCACGGTGAAGTATTCGTATTCGTCCGGACCGTCCGCGGTCAGCGTGTGCGGCGGAATCGAGATGATCGCGTCCGGCTTGCCGATCTTCCAATCCGTCGAGAAGACCGGGGCTGCCGGCAACAGTTTGGGATCGCCTTCCTGGGCGCCCTGATCGACCCAGGCTTTAATCGTGGCGATCTCGCTCGCGCTCAGGCTCCAGTCGTTGGACCACTTGCCGTAGCTCGGGTCGGCTTTCCAGGGCGGCATCTGGTGGGTCAATACCGCTTCGCGAATGGCGGCAGCCCACGGCCGGGTCTCCTTATACGTCAGCAGCGACATGGGAGCGATGTCGTTCGCGTGGTGGCAGTTCGCGCAATGTCGATAAAGGACGGGCGCCACATCGGTGAAAGTGACGTCGCCCGCCCAGAGCAACGGCGATGTGGCGGCGAACAAGGCGATGACGACGAGCGCTCGGCTGCGAGCAGCACGTGGCGCGGGCTTCAGCCTGCAGCGGGACTTCAGTCCCGCCACATCGCCAACCTCCAGCGCGGCTTTTCGGTGAAGACCGACGGGATCGCTCGCTTCCATACGGCACCTTTGAGTTACTTTGAGTTTACCGCACTAGCGCGGTAGTCCCCGCACCGGCGCCAACCGGATCTGAATTTCGCATAGAATTGCTATTGTCATGACACGCAACCTTCTCCTTTGCCTTGCGGCCGCCGCCCTGCCCGTGCTGGCTCAGCCGCCCAAGACCGTGGTCTCGCCGGAGGTGCACGCCGACCGAAGCGTCACTTTCCGCTTCCGCGCTCCGAATGTCAAGGAGGTCTTCCTGGCCCGCGCAGGAGCCCAACGCGTGGCCATGCAGCGCGGCGAAGATGGGGTCTGGAGCGTCACCACGGATCCGCTCGAACCGGATTTCTACGGATATTCCTTCGTGGCCGATAACGTCAATCTGGTCGACCCCTCCAATCCGGTCAAAATCCCGAACCTGCTCTCCAGCGCGAGCGAAGTGCATGTGCCGGGCCCGCCATCGCTCGCTTGGGAGGTCGACGACGTGCCGCGCGGCACGCTGCACCATCACTTCTATAAATCCGGCGTGGTCGGCGACCATCGCGATTACTACGTGTACACTCCTCCGGGCTACGATGCGCACGCCGCCAAGCCATACCCCGTGCTGTACCTTCTCCACGGTTTCAGCGACGACGCCAGCGCCTGGACGGCGGTCGGACGCGCGCACGTAATCCTCGACAACCTGATT
>JBEKUO010000137.1:0-12689 GCA_049514955.1 Bryobacteraceae bacterium
AGAACGCCTGGACCGCATCGAGCACATCACCGCCGGCTCCGACGAACAGCGCCGCAAAGACCGGGAGATCGACCGCGCCCTCTGGCGCGACACACAGCGCCAACTCAACGAACTCACCCTCAAGCTCGCCGACCTCAGCGACCGGGTGGCCGAGATCGCCGAAGAGTCCCGAGCCGAAGACAGCCGCCTCGCCGCGCGCATCGAGCAAACCGATCAGCGCCTGGCCGCGCGCATCGAAACCATGATCTCCGCGATGGGCGGCTACATGCGCGAGCACCCCCCGGCTCCGGCGCCGCCAAAGTAAGCCCGCCCACGCGCACCGAGGGGCAATTCCACCATCAGCGCAGCCACTCCCACGCATGAAGTACACCCAACTCACAAGGCGGCTCCGCGGGCGGTACGCCTCGATTCCTCATTCCAGGCATCCGTTATCGGAAATTATCCTCACCGGCGGGGCGGACGCCATGGCGAGATCGCGGCCACGATCCCCTCAGTTATACTGGAGAAGGCCCATGACAGACGACGAAATCAATCGGCGCTTCGACCAGATCCTCATAGCCATGCGGGGCATGCAGACCGAGCTGCTGCGGGGCACGGCCGCCTACTCAGGCTCGATCACCCTGCGGGTGCGAAAGCTGGAAGCCGACCAGTCAAACCTCGACGCGGCGCTCTCGGGCCGAGTGGAAATCCTGGCAAAAAGGTTGGGCGAAATCGAGCAAGGGCTGGGGATCGCGTGATTGATCCGGCGGAGTTAGCCATCTGCAAACGGCGCGGCCACGACGCCGGCCTCACGGTGTTCAGCGAACGTTGGATGCAGTGCAAATGGTGTGGAACGTGGCTGCGGGTAGTGCGCACGATCGAGGAGCGCGAGGACGAACCCCCTAAAGACCAGCAGGAACGCCCCAGCCCGCAACCCTGACTCGGTTTCATCACATCAGATCGAACCGGGCGGCTCCGAGGGCGGCATGTCTCCATTCCTCATTTAGGTCAGGATGCTCCAAATAACTCCGGATCGCTTCTCCGGCTGCCGGATGGTGCAGGTGGCTCAGACCATGAATCGCGGCGCCCTGGCAGATTTCCGATGGGAGCGCCAGGATTTGGGTAAGAGTCTCGAACATTACCTCCTGCATCGCTGCATCTTCGCCACCGCGCTCACGTTTCCTATTTCCGCAATGCCAGTCATAGCAAAACGAGTCCCACCACATGCAGACAGCGTTGACCAGAGGCTCAGTGGCAAAGAGATTCCTAAAGAGGAGAAGCATCGATCTGACGCACTCTTCGCGTCGAGCAAAGGGTAGATCCGTATTCCAAACAAGGCGATATGCAGAACATCCAAGAGTGCTGCTTTGAATTGCCCAGAAACCCTGTTCAAGCTGGCCTTTCGAGAACCGCTCAACCAGAAATTCCGGCTCCCGGAACATTCGCACGTAATATTCGCATACCCGGTCAAGATCGAAGATCACTTGAGCGTCCCAATACCATGGGCGCGACTTCTCCGGGGGGATGTCCCGTTCAAATAGGAAAGCAACGAAGTCATCGAAAGACGACTCGCGGATGTCGTAAACCGTGTTCGCTCCTCGCACGATGTCAGCAGTATAACTCTGCCTACAAGCCCCCAGCACCCGTTTGGGCGCCCGGCACTACCGGCAAGACGATGTACGAGGCGTGCCGCGCGTCGTGCCGTACGGTTTGCTGCGCCTTACGGAAGTTGGCGTCCGTCTCGGGTTGGCGGCCGGTATTTGTGTTGCGCGAGAAATGGGGGAAATTGCCGCTCGAAACCTCGACGCGGATTTTGTGCCCTTTGCGAAAGAGGTTGCTGGTATTGCCCACGTCCACGGCGATCGGGTAGAGTTCTCCCGGTTTCATGAACTCGGGGCTTTGGAACGAGTTGCGATAACGCACGCGGAGAATCCCATCGGTCAGGTTCATGGCGAATCCATCGGGCGAAGCGTCTACCAGCTTGACGGTGAAGTCGGTATCAGGCGCGCTACTGGATATCCAAAGCCTGGCCTCTATGGGGCCCGTCACGCGCAAATCGGCCGTGAGCGGCGCGGAGCTATACACGAGCACGTCGGGCCGCGCTTCCACTTCCCGCTGATCCATAGGTCCCCACGGAAGCATATTCGGAAAGCAGCAGGTGCCGCCTCCGCGCGTGGGGACGGGATTGGCCGGATCGTACGTGTACCGATCGGGCTTCTCGCTTGCGGGCTGGGCCTGGCTGAGTGTGTCGGCGCTATGCAGGTAGAACTTCGTGAATTCCGTGCCGGGCACGGGCCACGCGGCGTAATCTCTCCAGGTATTCTCGCCCATGGTGAAGACGTGGACCGGCGGCGGGTTATCTATGCCCTGCCCTTTCAGGTGGCGATCCAACCAGTTGATGAACAACCTGGGCAGGTCCGCTGCGGCGTCCGGTCCGAAATCGACATCGCCTACCTTGCGGCCGGCGCCCTGGTGCGCCCAAGGGCCTACGATCAGATACTGATCTCCGCGCGCGGCGGCTGGCGCATGCTGCCGCATCTGGGCGAAATTCTCGAGCGTGCCCCTCTGAAACATGTCGTACCAGCCGGTCTGATGCAGCACGGGGAGATCGATGGCGGCGTAGGAATCTTTCCATCGCAGCGGCTGCCAGAAGGCATCGTTGGAAGGGTGGGCGATCCACTCGCGGAAGAACGCCGGGTCGTGATGGGCTGCGCGTAAGGCATTGGTCAGGGGCAGGCCTTCGAAGATCTTCTCCCATTCGGGCCGGGTTTTTGGTAGATGCGCGAGATCGGGCTGCTTGCCATCCATGGTGGCGGCCCACATCTCAAGAGCGCCGAGGTTGAGTGCCCCGCCCTGGTAGATGGTGCCGTCGTAGATGTCGGAGGGACTGACCATGGAGATCAAGCCTTTCAAGTGCGGATTGTGGCGGGTGGCGGCCAGCCATTCGGCCATGGCGCCATAGGATCCGCCTGCCATGACCACTCTGCCATCCGACCAGGGCTGCGACGCAATCCAATTGATGGCATCGTCACCGTCCGCGGCTTCGTGGAAGAAAGGATTCCATTCGCCCTCGGACTGGAAGCGTCCGCGCACATCCTGGGCGACCAGTACGTAGCCTCGTGGGACGAGGCCAGCGGCGCTCTCGCCCTCCGCTTTGCCGTAGGGGGTGCGCCATAGGATCGCGGGAAACTGGCCGGGAGCGTCGGGGCGGCGGATGTTTGTGGAGAGCCTGACGCCGTCGCGCATGGGGACGTTGACGTTGTTTTCGCGGACGACGCGGTAGACGGGAGCGGGTTGCTGGGCTGGGAGGGAGGCGGCCAGACATGCAAGGGCTATGAGGGATCTCTGGATCATCTCGGATGGTATACGGACGGCGGGAGCGAAAGGACCCAAGAATGGTGCTGGGTTCTGGGTGCCGGGCGCGTTACGGCGTAGGAGCACGGATGGCGCGGCCGGGCGTCACCGCTTGCAAGCGGCCGTCACTCACCACTGGCACGCCAGTGACCAGCACGTAACGAATGCCGATGGAGTATCTGGCCGGCTGCTCGTAGGTGGCAGCGTCCGCGACGGTAGCGGGATCGAACAGCGTGAGGTCCGCGTCGGCGCCCTCGCGGATGCGGCCTTTATTCCGCATCATAGGAACGCGGGCCTGCAGGCGCTGGGCGGGCATCAGGCTCATTTTGCGGATAGCTTCCATCAGGCTGAGCGCGCCGGTTTCGCGCACGTAGCGGCCCAGGACGCGCGCATACGTACCGGCGCTGCGCGGGTGTCCCTTGCCATTCACCAGCGCGCCGTCGCTGGCGATCACGGCAAACGGGCTCGCCATGGCAGCCTGCAATGCCGAGTCTGGAATCATGTGCAGGATGACGGCGCCTCCAATCCGGCGATAGCGCGCGAACGATGCCGCCGTGAGGCGCTCTCCGGTTTCGGCCCATTGAAGATCGTGAAAATCGATCCCCAGCGCGGATTGCCAGCCCGGATCGAAGGCAGCCGATTCGATGGCGGTCATAGCGGCGGTATAGGGGTAAAGCTCGGTGGTGACGTCGAGCTTGCGCGCGTGGGCTTCGGCGATCATCTGTAGCAGGCGGGGCGTCGCGCGCAGCCCGTTGCTGGTGATGTGGCACACGTGCAAAGGCGCGTCGGTGATCGCGGAGGCGGCCAGCACTTCCTCGAGGGCCGGCACGCTCTCCTCGCCCGCGCTACGCAGGTGGACGAAGCAGGCGGCTCCGAAATGGGCGGCGACGCGAAACATCTCGAGGATTTCCCAGCGCGATGCAGCGGGCGTGTAGTGCATGCCCATGCCGAGACCGGCGGCGCCCTGCATCAGGCCCTGCTCGATGCGCCGCTTGCACTCGGCGATCTCCTCCTCGGTAGCCGCACGGTGTGCGGCATCGCCGGTGGGCAGGAAGCTGCCAGGGTCGTGCATGACCAGCATGCGCACGGGAATGTGGCCCACCGCGGCGCCGTAGTTGATCAAAGTCTGTCCCTGGCGCTTGTCATACCAGGCCTTCACGTCGGCCACGCCGACTTCCATTTCGAGCGCGGACGTGACGCCGTCCATGGCCTTATAGCGGTAGTTCTCGGCATCTTGCCCGTGGCAGTGCAGATCGATGAACCCGGGCGCGACCACCAGTCCTGTGGCATCGATGACCGTGCGGCCTTCGAGCGGCGCCGTAGAAACGGTCTGGATCGTGCCGCGGGAGATACCCAGATTACGTACGGCATCCAGGTGGCTTTCGGGGTCGACGACGCGGCCGTTGCGGATGACGAGGTCATACTGCTGCGCGTGCAGGGGCAGAAGCAGCAGGAAGAGCCAGGCCGAGCGCACGGAGGCAGCGAGTGTAGTGCGTCCGAAATCCAGGAGGCTATTCGGGCGCCATGTGGGGCAGGCAATCCTGCCTGCAGCCGCCTTTCCAGGCGGCTGGACCTGCTCGAAAGCCGGACCGCGGGCTGGGATAGCCGCCCTACAGCGGGACATAATCGTTAGCCGCACCCCGCTAGGCCGGCTTGCGCGCCAGCATGGGGCGGATGACTAACGTGACGAGCACCATGATGACCGACGCAATGGGGATGACCAGCAGCGCGCTCTTCAGTTTCGACGCATCGCTTCCGGCGATAGCGCCGATGATGCGTGAACTGACGGCCAGGCCGATCCAGCCGCAGGTGATGGCCAGACCCATGGCGGTGGCGGTCATCCTGGGAAACGCATCGCCGACCATGGCGAGCGTGGTTGGGAAGACCGGGGCCATGGCTAGGCCTGCGCAGAACACGAGGATGCCTGCTACGTAGGCGTCCGTGGTCTGGAGCATGGCGTAGGTGGTGCCGGCCATCAGGATGGACGCGATCAAGGTGACAGTCGGCGCGGAGACCTTAATAAGGATCGGGGATACCGCCACGCGGCCGACCAGCAAGCCCAGCGCGAAACCGAGCGACAGGATGCCCAGCGCGCGACCTTCCGGGATGCCTTGCGCGACCAGGTGCCTGGGGAGCCAGTTCCATACGCCCACTTCACAGGTGACGTAAAGGAATAGCAGAAGCGAAAGAAGGAAGAGGATGGGGCGGCCCAGTAGCGCGCCAGCTTCGCCGAGTTTGAAGCCACGCTCGCCGGTGGGGGGCGGCATGCGGGTGACGGCATGCAGCAGGAAGGTGCCGACGGTGAGGACCGCTACCAGGTAGCACAGCGCGATGGTATTGCCCGACAGGAAGTATGCGCCGATGAAGGGAGTGGCCAGCCCGCCAAGGCCAAAGAAAAGGTTGAGCAGGTTGAGCGTGGTGGCGCGGCGCTCCTCGCTGATGTCGCTGACCAGCGCGTTGGCCGCGGTGACGATGATGCCGCCACCGACGCCGAGCACCAGGAAGACCGGCAGCAGCGCGGCGCCAGGCGCGCTGGGCACGATGAACAGGGAGGCGGCGATGAGACCGAGGCCCAGCAGCAGGCCGGTCTTCTTGCCTTTGTTATCGATCAGCGGTCCGACGGCGAGCGAGGCGATGATCAGGCCGATGGCTTGGGCCAGGGCGATGTTGCCATTCTGGTCGGGCGTGAGGCCGTACTTGCGGGAAAGCTCGGGCAGCAGCGTGCCAAGCATAGCCGCTATCAGGCCGTAGACAAAGATGGCCAGAATGGCGGCGGGGATCAGGCGGCTCTTGGAGATAGGCGCGGACATAGAGATGCCATGGTATCAAAAACCCGTACATGTGACGGAATTTGTGGCGCAGAGCCCCTGGTCTGCGCGGGTCCCTGGACCCGCTCTTTGCTTGAAGAATCAAATTCCTGCCACCCGCAATGGCCCGGCCGGCGAGCAGGCGGCAGCCGAGAGCGTCCGCCCTTTTCATCTGCGTTGATCGGCGTTCATCTGTGGCTCATAATTCCCTCGGGCCGTAGAAAGCGGTCGCTACATTAGGCGGCATCAATAAGTGGCACGGGGTGGAGTCTCCATCGTCAACCTTGCGGGCGTTTGTGCCGGTTGATACGATTCGGATGGTAGAACGTGCGAACAGTTCCCTTCCTCGACTCAATTCGGATTATCGGGCGCGGTTCGCTCAATTGGATCGCGCAGCGGCCGATCGTGGTCTCGTTCGAGGTCACCGATTCCTGCAATTGCTACTGCCGGCACTGCGATCATGGCGGCCCGCGGTACGACAGCGCCAATCTGCAGCCGTCCGATTACCGGCGCTACATGGAAGCGCTGCGGCCGTGCGTGGTGCAGGTTTCGGGCGGCGAGCCGATGTTGCGCGACGACCTGGTGGAGATCGTGCGCCACATCAAGTCCGGCGATGGCCTGCCTTATACCATCCTGGTATCGAACTGGTCGCTGATGACCGAGGAGCGCTACCTGGAGCTGCGCGCGGCGGGCGTGGACCAGTTTTCTGTGAGCCTGGATTTCCCCGATGAGCGGCACGACGATTTCCGCCTGCATACGGGCCTCTACCGGCATCTCAGCGAGATCGTGCCGCGGCTGGCGCGTTTGGGGCATGACGATATCGTATTGAACAGTTGCATCACCAGCGCCAACGTGGGCGAGATTGCCGCCATCGCCGGCAAGGCGCGGGAATGGGGCGTCAACCTTTGCTACAGTGCCTACTCGCCGAAGCGCACCGGATGCCGCGACTACTTCCTAAACACGCCGGAACAGCTTCGTCAAATGAACCGCGGCCTGGACCTGGTGGAGTTGATGCGCGACGACACCAACTGGATCGTCAACACCACCAGCACGCTCGAGGCGACGCGGCGCTACTTTGGCGATGGCTGCACGCCCGGTTGCAAGGCCGGCCTGCGATTTCTGGTGGTGACGAGCAACGGCATGTTACAGCCGTGCTCCATGCAATTCGTTCAATATCCACTGGAGGAGCGGGGGCGGATGGCGCGCGAGTTCACGGCGCACAACACTTGCGACCAGTGCTATGTATCTATCCGCTCGTACCTGGACAAGAGTTTCCTGCAGCTCGCGGCGGAGAATGTGACTAAGTTCTTTTCGTGGCGGGTGCGGCAGCCGGATTAGCGGTTTGCGACAGATGCGGCAGATAATGAAGCTGACGCCGTTACAGGCGCGGCGACTGCATCTCCGATGCGCATCTCGGCCCAATCGTAGCCGAATTCCTTACCGCAATCCAGACATACGACATAAGTACCGCGGCGCGCGCCGCCGGACACCGGCGAGAAACCGGATTTCCGCGCGGGCGTAATCGGGAAAGTTGTCCTGCGGTGAGTACAGCCTAGCAAAGCGTTAAGCATTGTGTTGAACATGGATGGGGCCCCCCTTCAAGGAGTTAGATTCGCAAACCTGGCTACTGGTTTCAAGCTAGTTTTACGATCCACTGAGATAGTGAAACTCGCAGCCCTTCCGTTTCATGTGGAAAGCTTTTGTGCGATGGCTTCCGCGATTTGCCTGCCGTGGAACCGGCCGTTTTCAATGAAGATTTCGTTGGTGTGCATACCCGCGACAATCACGCCTGCCAGGTAAATACCCGATCGCTGGCTTTCCAGCGTTTGCGGATCGGTGTGCGGCCGCCGGGTCTCGGGTTCGAGCGTTATGCCTAGGGAATTCAAGAAGTTGAGATCCGGGCTGTAGCCGATCAGGGCAAAGACGAAGTCGTTTCGGAGCACGATCTCACCCTGTGGCGTGGATACAAGGATGGAGTCAGGACGGATTTCCACAACCTGTGAATAAAAATGCGCCTGGATCTCTCCGCACTTTATGCGATTTTCTATGTTTGGTTTGATCCAGTACTTTACTTTCTCGGAAATGCCCGCGCCACGGTGTATGAGTGTAACTCTGGCGCCGGTCCAATATAGCTCAAGAGCGGCAATTGCGGCTGAGTTCTTGGCGCCAACCACCGCGACGTCGTGGTTATAGTACGGGTGGGGTTCCTTGTAATAGTGATGAACCTTACTAAGTTCCTCGCCGGGGACGTCTAACAGGTTTGGAACATCATAGTACCCGGTCGCCAACACTATCTTGCGTGCGTTGTATGTATGGTGGCAGCCCAAGCGGTCGGTGGTAGACACCAGAAACGCGCCATCCTCACCGGCGATGTTTTCCACACGTTCATAGTCGTGGATATTCAGCTTGAAGTGATCGGCGACGCGGCGATAGTATTTCAAGGCCTCATGCCGGTTGGGCTTCTCGTTGAGGCTGGTCATGGGGATGTCACCGATTTCCAGCAACTCCGGCGTGGTGAAGAAGACCATGTTGGTCGGGTAGTGATAGATGGAGTTCACCACGCAACCCTTTTCGATCAGCAGGGTGCGGATGCCGCGCCGCTGGAGCTCGATTCCGCAGGCCAAACCGGTGGGGCCGGCGCCGACTACGACGACGTCGAACTCGTTCACAGTTTGCTCTCGATTTCGGCGTAAATGCGGTCGAGCGCGGCGGGCAGGGCCGCGGCATCCTTGCCACCGCCTTCGGCCATATCGGGACGGCCGCCGCCCTTGCCGCCCACGGCTTGCGCCAGCGACGCGGCCAGCTTGCCGGCATGCACCTTGGCGGTGAGATCCTTCGTGACGGCGGAAACGATGGAGACCGCGGAATCGTCGACGGACGCCAGGACCACGACCGCGCTTTTCCACTTGTTGCGCAGGGCGTCGGCCAGCTCGCGCATCTGCTGGCGATCCATGCCGCCGGCATCGGCCGCCAGGACGCGGGCGCCATTCACCGTGCGCGCGCGGCTCTCCAGATCTCCGGCCGCGGATTGCGCCAGCTTGCTGCGAAGCTGCTTTTTCTCGTGTTCCGATGCTTTTTCGCGGGCAAGCATCTTTTCTACGTGCTCGACCAGTTCGGGCTCGGTGGCACGCAACAGCTCCGAGAGGCGATGCAAGGTTTCGGATGCCTCCTGATACTGGCGCACCGCGGCTTCGCCTGTGATGGCTTCGATGCGGCGCACGCCCGCCGAGATGCTGCCTTCGTAGACTATTTTGAAAACACCGATGTCGCCGGTGCGCTGGACGTGCGTGCCGCCACAGAGCTCCTTGCTGAAATCCGGTACGCATACGACGCGCACTTGGTCGCCATATTTTTCGCCGAACAAAGCCATAGCGCCGGTGGCGACGGCCTGTTCGAGCGGCAGCACTTTGGTTTCGACGCCGCTGTTGCGCAAGATCTGCTCGTTCACCAGCCGTTCGACTTCCTCGATCTCGGCTTTGTCCATCGCCGCGTAGTGCGTGAAATCGAAGCGCAGGCGCGGCGGCTCGACCACGCTGCCGGCTTGCTTGACATGCGGGCCCAGCACCTGGCGCAACGCCGCGTGCAGCAGGTGCGTGGCGGTGTGATTGCGCATGGTGGAGAGGCGCAGCGGCACGGCAACTTCCGCGCGCAGTTCATCGCCGACATGGATGGGCGCGTGGGAAACGATGCGATGCACAGTCAAGCCGGGCAGAGCCGGATACGCGGTCTCGACGTCCGCGACTTTTTCCCCGGTCAGCGCAAACAGGCTGCCGCGATCGCCCACCTGGCCACCCGTTTCAGCGTAGAAGGGCGTCTGGTCCAGGACCAGCTCGGCCGTGACGCCGGGGCCGATTTCGTCGCGCAGCTCGCGCTCCACCACCAGGCCCTTCACGCGCGAGGTGGCGGCCAACTCGTCATAGCCCAGGAATTTGGTGCGCCCCTCGGCGGCCAACTCCTGATACGCCGGCGGCACACTTCCCTTCTCCGCCCCTTTCCAGCTTGCCCGCGCACGTTCACGCTGGCGCTCCATCTCGCGATCGAATCCTTCGCGGTCGATGGCCAAACCACGGTCGCGGGCCATGTCTTCCTGTTCATCCAGCGCCAGGCCGAAGGTGTCGTAAAGCTTGAAGGAAAGCGCGCCCGGAATCCGGTGATCCGCCAACGATTTCACTTCTTCGTTGAAGACTCGCTCGGCCACCAGGAACGTGGTGGCGTAGCGATGCTCTTCGTCCTTCACGATGCGGGCCACGCGCTGCACGCTTTCCATCAGCTCGGGATAGGCGGGCTTCATCAACTCGGCCACCGTGCCGGTGAGCTTGTAGAGGAATGCTTCCTCCACGCCGATCATGCGCACGTGGCGCATGGCGCGGCGCATGATTTTGCGCAACACGTAGCCGCGGCCATCGTTGGAGGGCACCACGCCGTCGTGAATCAGAAAAGTAGTGGAGCGGCAATGGTCGGCCGCGATGCGCAGGGCCGTATCGACGCGCGCGTCGGCGCCGTAGGATACGCCGAACAGGTCCGCGGCGCGCGCGATGATAGGATGGATCAAGTCCGTATCGTAAACCGACAGCTTGCCTTGCAGCACAGCCGTGGTACGGTCCAATCCCATGCCCGTATCGATGGAAGGCCGCGGCAACGGCGTAAGGACGCCGTTCGTGGCGCGGTCGTACTGCATGAAGACCAGGTTCCAGATTTCGACGTAACGGTCGTCGGTGGTGTTGGGAAAGACCTCGTGCTCGTGGCCTGGATCGGCCGCCTCCGGCCCCATGTCATAAAAGATCTCGGAACACGGGCCGCAAGGACCGGTGTCACCCATCTGCCAGAAATTGTCCTTTTCGTCGCAACGGAAGATGCGATCCTTGGGCACGCCCGCGACCTTCTGCCAGAGACGCTCGGCCTCGTCGTCCTCACGGAAAACGGTTACGTAGAGCCGATCCTTGGGCAGGGCGAAGTCTTTAGTGACCAGCTCCCAGGCGAACTCGATGGCTTCAGCTTTGAAGTAGTCGCCGAACGAAAAATTGCCCAGCATCTCGAAGAACGTGAGGTGGCGGCGGGTGTGGCCCACGTTTTCCAGGTCGTTGTGCTTGCCGCCCGCGCGGACGCATTTCTGCGCCGTGGTGGCGCGCGTGTAGTCGCGCTTCTCCAGGCCCAGGAAAGTATCCTTGAACTGGTTCATGCCGGCGTTGGTGAACAGCAACGTGGGGTCGTTGGCCGGGACCAGCGAGGAACTGCGCACGACGTGGTGGCCGCGCGCGGCGAAGAAATCGAGGAAGCGCTGTCGGATCTCGTGACCTGTCACGTTTTCATTGTAGCGGTGGGCGGGCGGTTGTGTGGCTCCGAGCCCGCCGCGGACAGCGGCGTCCTATAATCGGGTTCGCCCGGGGCTCGCTTACCGGATGCTCCGCCTTGCGTATTGGCCGGTTGCGGGAATCAGAGATCGTGAGGGGCGTGGAGAAGCCCAGGGGGGCCGGACTGGGCGCGGCGAAGGATTTAACGCGGGCCGAACTTCACCGTAGGGATCCCTTATAAGCTGCGAGGCATTCGTCGAGCGTCCTCATGTAAGCGATACCGTCTTCAGATGAAAGAAACGTGGTTTGTTCGTCCCAGGCGAGAGGGTTTGCTTCGAAGGCAGCTTCCGCAACACTGTGCATGAGCGTCTGGAATCGGTCGACTGGCATCCATGCCCCGCGCTTGGACAGATGCTGTTCGCGCCAGCGAACTGCTTGGCACATGAGGAAGTGCATCCTGGCAGCCTGTGGCGGATGCGTATTCTGATACATCTTCGCCCTGTCAAATGCGGCGCCGGAGGAGAGAGGAAACATGACGGCTCCAGTACCAACGACAAAACAGGAGAAGAGCAGTTCGTCCTGAATGCTCGCGGTCACTTGATCCAGCTCGAGCACGGTTGATGCCCAGCCCCCGTTGAACAAGCCAGCCGCAACGTGATAGGCCGCGTAGCAGTCTGCGTCGACTTCCCAGACCTGCCTTACTAGGCTTGCAGTCTCGCCATGGTCCAGGGTCTCACTGAACGCCACCGGCCCTTCAGGTACGTTCCCATGAACATGATGCGTCCACTCGTGCAGAGCGACGAAAAGGAACGTAATTCGGAAAAACACCACCCGAAGCGCTTCGCACCATTCCTCGGCCGCCAGCCGCCCGCCGGACGGCTGCCCAACGACTTCCGCACGGCCTAGCCGACTGCTCAGGTCCCACAGCTTGTAGACGAGCGGGACGGTTATTCCAATGAACGAATAGCCCCCGTGGCGAAAGGCGAGAGCATTTATACTTTTTTCGCAGTCGATGTAATCACAATGAAACGGAGGGTGCGTCGGGTGTTGATGTCGCGCACTGTTTAGCTCCTCATTCGCTACTTTTTGGATCGCCTCCAACAGCGGTCCTAATTGTGGCGGGTTCAACCCCACTAAGGCGTGTTTGCCCCGGTACGGATCGAGTAGTCCTCCATCCTCGCCACGGCGAACTTGCCAAGCGTGGCTCTGAAAATACCGGTGGAACAGGACCTCGGGCGGCATTTGAAAACATTCATTA
>JBEKUO010000138.1:0-12683 GCA_049514955.1 Bryobacteraceae bacterium
GTCATCTGGAGGCAGGCGCTCCCGCCTCGGCGCCCGCCGGGTGCCGTAGGTCCATATCTACGGTTTGCAACCGTTCGAGTTCTTCGAGTACCCGGGCCCATTCGCTCTCGTTAGCCTTCGTCGAAATGGGAGCGTCGCGGTCGCGGTAGAAAGCCATAATATCGCTGCGGAGCTCTTGAGGCATTTCCGCGTAGTGGCCCTGCAACTTGTCTAGCAGTTCCGCGTAGGCGGCATCCGCCAGTTTATATTTCCCAGCCGCGGTCGGGGTTCCCACATCAAGATTGTCATTCGGCAGAGCAAGACGGCCCGCATCCACTTCCGCAAGCAGTCCGCGATAAGAGTCAATCGTCGAATTGAAGCTCGCCATGTACATCTTCTCGGTCTCGGGCGTCAGCCTCTTAAACGACAATGGCCGGAACGGGCCTACCTTTGGCACGACGCGGAATACGGATGCCAGAATCTTCGACCGGATCCCCGGTTCCTTATAAGTAGAGCCCCAGTTCTTTTCGTAGCTGGAACGAGACAAATTATAGAGGAACATCTTACGCGTCATGCTGGGTGCTTCTTTCCTGATTTCCTGTTTCTTGAGTTGCCAGGCAACTCTGGTCATCGCCGGAAGAATCGATCCGACCGCACGGCGATACGACCCTATGGCGAGATCGACGCTCATGAATACTGTTTCCAGCCGCATTCCATAAGTATCCTGAAAAGCACGCTCCAGCAAGGGTTTTGCGACTTCAAATCCGATGAAGTTTTTGTACGCAGCAGAGGCGTAGCGGCCCTTGGCCGCCTGAAAGACGTCGAAGGCGAACTCCGTCTTGGCGTGGGAGAAAGGATCGTCGGCATACGTGACCAGATTTCCGTACTTCTGTTCAAGCTTCGGGTAGAACAACGGGACTGCGCGGTTCACGGCCAACGGGTGACCGTTGTTGTCGGCGGCATAGTGCGACAACGCTCCCAAAGCGAAAGCGTACTCATTAAGGTCTTGCGAGTCGCGGATCAGGTTGAGGATAAAATCTCCGCTCCGGACGTAGTGTGTCAAATTGCTGAAAAACTTGCTGCCGAACGGGTAATACCCCAGATCCTGAATGATGCATCCTCCGTAGGCGAATGCGTGCGCTTGCGTCAACTCGTCCGCGGTGGCAGCCGGAAACCGTTTGAGCAGCAGTGGTTTGATCGCACTGTCCCAGGTCGAATCGATAACGGCTTCGTGGGTGAGAATGGAATACGAGTAGGCGGCTGGGACCGGGAAGAGGAGCAACAGCCCAATTGCGGCTGAGTGCAGAAGTTTCCGGAGCCGGCCCATTGCCTCCTGTTTTGTCATGACGACCCTCTTCGAGGCACGTTCGTGACCACCCTTGCCTCCGACGTTCTTCATGAGGTGAGGAAATCGTAAGTTGCGGCAGATATCGCGCTTTAAGTGCAGTTATTGCATCTCCCGCCCCGACGAATATCCCGCTTTATGCCCCAAATCAGTTATGGCCTACAAATTGCTGCACCACCACTTTCTCTAGACTTAGAATCGTAACGATACGCTGGTATCGTGGCATTGAGGGCCCTTACTTTGCCACTCCCAGAGGCTAAAGGGGACCGTAATGGACAAGAAGCAAGTGCCCGGCGGTATCCTAACGGAAACCGAAACGGACCGAGGGCACGCTTTCGCCGCCGAAGCACCCGAACACGACGATACCGTCCGGGCAATCGTTCCGGTACTTGGCATTGGGGCCTCCGCGGGCGGGCTGGAGGTCTTTAATCGCCTGCTCGGCGATTTGCCAGACGACACCGGCTTCGCCATCGTATTCGTTCAACATCTCGATCCAACTCACCACAGCATGCTTGCCGCCATTCTGGCGCGAGCCACCACCATGCCGGTCAGTGAGGCGGCCGATGGCATGCCGGTGGAAGCCAACCACGTATACGCCATACCGGCAAACGTCGATCTGACCATCGCAAACGGGGCGCTGAAGCTGGCTCCACGCACGCAAGCACCGGGATCGCACATGCCCATCGACCGCTTCCTGAGGTCCGTGGCCGACCAGTGCGGAAGCAGGGCCATCGGGGTAATCCTTTCCGGCTCGGGCTCCGACGGCTCGGCGGGAGTGGAAGCCATCAAAGCCGCTGGAGGCGTAACGTTCGCGCAGGACGCAGTCACCGCGAAGTTCGCCGCCATGCCGCTAGCCGCCGTGGCCACCGGTTGCGTGGATTTCGTTCTGCCGCCTGAGGGCATTGCCGCCGAACTTGTAAGAATTGGCCGGCACCCTTACATTGCGGATGCCCTACGCGCCCAACCGGAGCGAACGCCGGCCGCCGACGACAAGCGGTTCGGCCGTATCCTCGCGATTCTGCACGGGGCCACCGGCATAGACTTTTCGCTGTACCGGGAAAAGATGATCAAGCGCCGCATCCTGCGGCGGCTCGCCCTGCGCAACATCGACAGCCTCGCGGAGTATGGCGAGCGGCTGGAGCACGATCCCGACGAGCTGATGGCGCTTCAGAGGGACCTGCTCATCGGCGTCACCAGCTTCTTCCGGGATCGGGAATCGTTCGAATGCTTGAAGAAAGTCGCCTTCCCCCGCATTCTCCAAGGGAGGCCCGCGAACGAGACGATTCGCGTTTGGGTGGCGGGTTGCGCTACGGGAGAAGAGGCATTTTCGATTGCCATCTCGTTACAGGAATACCTGAACGAAACGGGCGCCGCGTTCCCGGTGCAGATCTTTGCTTCCGATATCAGCCTGCCGGCGATCGAAAAGGCCCGCGCCGGCAGGTACCTCGAGAACATCGCGGCGGACCTGACGCATGAGCGCCTCAACCAAAATTTCACGAAGATCGAAGGCGGCTACCAGATCAACAAAAACCTGCGCGAGATGTGCGTCTTTACCAGGCATAATCTGATCGGCGATCCGCCGTTTTCGAAGCTGGATTTGATCAGTTGCCGCAACGTCCTGATCTACCTGGGTAACGTGCAGAAAGACATCCTCCCGCTGTTCCACTACGCGCTCAAGCCGGCCGGCTTTCTCATGTTGGGCGCATCGGAGGGGGCGGCGGCCAGCGATCTGTTTTCGGTGGCCGACCGCGAGCACCGAATCTATGCCAAACGCGAAACGGCGCGAAAACCGCACTTATTTCATGATGCCGAGCGCGGTTCACGCCGCGGTACACCGGCCGGAAGCAACGGTGGCGCGCCAGCCCCGGCATTGTGGGGTGGCGTCGATGTACGGAAAGAGGTCGATCGCATACTCCTGTCGAAGTACAGCCCGGCTGGTGTGGTCGTCGACGACGACTTGGAGGTTATCGAGATCCGAGGCCAGGCCAGCCCCTACCTCACGCTGCCTGTTGGAAAGGTGAGCTTCAATCTCATGAAGCTGATTCCAGACACTGGATTGTTCCTGGAGGTCGAGAAGCTGATCCAGCAGGCGCGGAGGAGCGGCGAGCCAGCCCGGCAGGAGCGCGTACCCTACGAACATGACGGAAGCGCCGATGGTTTGACCGTGGAAGTGGTGCCGCTGGACTCCAGTCGGAAGCGATCGACCCTGGTCCTTTTCGAACCAGTTCGGGGCGCAACCGTAGGCCAGACCGAACTGCCAGACACGGCTCCCAAAGGCGGTGCCCGGGACCGCCAGATCTCCCGGCTGAAACAACAGCTCGCCGACGCGAAGCAGCGGTTTCTCTCGGCCATGGAAGAGCAACAAACCTCCAGGGAAGAAAGCCAGAACACGACCGAGGAGGCGCTTTCGGCCAACGAGGAACTCCAAAGCCTCAACGAGGAGCTGGAGACCGCCAAGGAAGAGCTGCAATCCACCAACGAAGAGCTGATCACAGTCAACGATGAATTGCAGGCCAAGAACGCGGCGCTTGCGCAGGCGCGCGATTTCGCGATGTCGATCGTAGAAACCGTCCGCCAGCCGTTATTGGTGCTCGATACGGATTTGCGGGTCAGGATGGCGAATCGCGCCTTTTACCGTACGTTTCAAACGTCACCGCCGGAAGCCGAGGGAAAGGTTATCTATGCGCTGTCGCGCGGCAGTTGGGACCTGCCCGGTCTGCGGGATTCGCTGGACCGTCTTCTCCAGGGCCGCAACTCGTTCCCGGATTTCGAAATCGAGCGGGATTTTCCAACCGTGGGGCACAGGAGCCTGGTGCTCGGGGGCTGCCACATCAATCATCTCAAGATGATTCTCCTGGCGGTTGACGATATTACCGAGCGCAAACTGGCCCAGCAGGCCCTGCACAAGAGCGAGGAGCATCTTCGCCAATCCCAGAAAATGGAGGCCGTGGGCAGGCTGG
This sequence comes from Bryobacteraceae bacterium, assembly GCA_049514955.1. Classification (GTDB taxonomy): domain Bacteria; phylum Acidobacteriota; class Terriglobia; order Bryobacterales; family Bryobacteraceae; genus Bog-159. Next base: position 4,285 of record JBEKUO010000138.1, read on the forward strand.
CTGGCGGCATCGCTCACGACTTCAACAACCTGCTCACGGCAATCATCGGCTACAGCGACCTCCTGGTCGACACGCTGTCCGGCAACGAGCCGGCCATCCAGCAGGTGCTCGAGATCAAGACCGCCGGCAATCGGGCGGCTTCCCTCACGCAACAGTTGTTGGCCTTCAGCCGGCGGCAGGTGTTGCAACCCAAGGTTCTCGACCTGAATGTAATCGTGGCGGAGTTCGACCGGATGCTGCGCCGTTTGGTGGGCGAGCGGATAAACGTGGCTATCGATTGCGCGTCGGCCCTCTGGCAAGTACGGGCCGACCCCGGCGAAATCGGCCGCGCGATCATGAACCTTTCCCTGAACGCCAGAGACGCCATGCCGGCGGGCGGCACACTGGCCATTGAAACGGTTAATGCGACCCTCACGGAGGCAGATGCCACGGAGCAAGACCTGGCGCCGGGCCGCTACGTGACGATGGCCGTACGCGACACCGGCGTCGGCATGAACGCAGAACTGCAGGCCCACATCTTCGAACCGTTCTTCACGACGAAGGAGACCGGCAGGGGAACCGGCCTGGGGCTGGCCACTGTTCTCGGAATCGTCGAGCAAAGCGGCGGCGCGATTCGCTGCGAGTCCGAAGTGGGCCGGGGGACGACCTTCAGAATCTTCCTGCCGGCAGTCGCAGAGGCGCTCGACAAGGGAGTGCGGCCGGCCGCAGGCCTTGCCCAGGCGCCGAAGGGCACCGAAGTCGTTCTGCTGGTGGAGGACGAAGATATGGTCCGCCTGCTCGCTCGAAAAGTTCTGGAAGCGAGCGGGTACATGGTTCTGGACGCCCGCAACGGACGCGAAGGTCTGGCCCTATGCGAAGCCCACCAGGGCCCCATCGATCTGCTTTTGACCGACGTGGTCATGCCGGAGATCGGCGGACGTGAACTTGCCGAAGGCGCTCTCAAGCTGCGGCCCGGCCTGAAAGTGATGTTCATCTCCGGCCACACCCAGGATGTCGTCTTGAAGGAAGGTGTGGCTAAGGGAACCCCGTTCCTGCAAAAGCCCTTTACGCCCGCCGGGCTCGCGCAAAAGGTGCGCGAGACCTTGGATTCGGCCGCCAAGTCCGCCGGGCAGCCGTGACCGGCCTCGCTTGTCGGCAAATTCTTCGTATTTCATATGCAGCCTTTGCATCCCGGCACCGGTGAATCTCCGCTAACCCCACGCCGGCTCAACGTCGTACCCTCCAAGTAGTTGAAGTTGTCTTCTGGACCATCCCGTGCAGTACACAACAGGTGATCGGACGGACGTGAGAGGACGGCAATGAAAATAGCACCTACGGGGATGGGCGGGTTCCAAGAAATTCTCGAACGAAAACAGGCCGAACTGGTTCGGGTATTGCGAAGTCGGGATGGCATCGCCATCGAGAAGAGCGCGGACCAAATGGATGAGATTCAGTATGCGTCGGAACGAGATCTGGCGATTCGAAACGTGGACCGCGAGTCCACCCTGCTGCGTGAAGTGAAATCAGCATTGCGGCGGATTCACGACGGCAGCTTTGGAACCTGCCTGGAGTGCGAATCGGCGATCAGCCCAAAACGCCTCGTGGCCGTGCCCTGGGCGCCGCGTTGTATCCAGTGCCAGGAAGTTGCGGATAGGGATGGGCAGGGAAGAACGGACTTTGTGAGCGAGCCTCTCGTCAATGCCGCGTAAATGAGCGGCTCTGCGACTGGCCCGTCGCCGGCCAACATTGTTGAATGAGCCGCCCGCCCTTGCACTGGCAAAGAACTGGCAAAGAAGGAATAAGGTGGGTCCAAGTTGTGAAAATAGCCTCCAGCATTCGAACCATCGCGTTTCTCGGCGACTACTTACCGCGCAAATGCGGCATCGCCACGTTTACATCCGACCTGCTTGGAGCCGTGGCAGCACGGCATCCCGACACCCGGTGTTTCGCGGTGCCGGTCAACGACATCGATGGGTGCTATCGGTATCCGGACGTCGTTCGATTCGAGATTGAGGAGCAGGATCTGGATTCTTACCGGCGCGCCGCCGACTTCCTAAATACCAGCAACGTGGGCGTTGTCTCGGTCCAGCACGAGTTCGGGATTTTCGGCGGAACTGCGGGCAGCCACTTATTGACGCTGCTGCGCGGATTGACAGCGCCGGTTGTCACCACGCTTCACACCGTTCTCCGCAATCCGAACGACGACCAGCGTCGCGTGATGGTGGAATTAATCGCCCGCTCAACCCGGCTGGCTGTCATGACGGAGCGGGGACGAACGATCTTGCGGGAGGTTTACCAGGCGCCACCCGCCAAGATCGATGTCATCCCGCACGGTATTCCCGACGTTCCGTTCGTCGCCCCGGACAATTACAAGGACCAGTTTGGAGTGGGCGGAAAGAAGGTGTTGCTGACGTTCGGGCTGCTGTCGCCGAACAAGGGGATTGAACATGTGCTCCATGCTCTCCCGGATGTCGTGGCGGAGTTTCCCGACCTCGTCTACATCGTGCTGGGCGCGACGCATCCCCACGAGTTGCGCACGCGAGGCGAAGCCTACCGCCTAGGCCTCGAGGCCATCGTTAGGCAGAACAAACTCGAGAACCACGTCGTCTTCCACAACCGCTTTGTGGAGCTGAAGGAACTCACCGAGTTCATTGGAGCGGCAGACCTTTATGTCACTCCTTATCTGGACGAAACCCAGAGTACGTCGGGAACATTAGCTTATGCGTTTGGCGCGGGCAAAGCCGTAATCTCGACGCCATATTGGCATGCCGCCGAATTGTTGGGGGAGGAGCGTGGCGTACTTGTGCCATTCGCAGACCCGCGGGCGATCGCGCGCGAGGTGAGTGGGTTGTTGCGCGATGAGGCGCGCCGGAACGCCATGAGCGATAACGCCTACAACCTGGGCCGCACCATGGTGTGGAGCAACACGGCGGGACTGTACATGCGCTCCTTTGAAGCGGCGCGGCGGCACGCAACGGCGGCGTCGTCCCGCGAATTCGTTCCGGTGAACGGGTTCGCCCACCTGCCGCATGAGTCGCCGCAGTTGAATCTGGATCATCTTTACCACATGACCGATTCGACGGGCATTTTCCAGCACGCGAGGTTCACTGCGCCAAATCTTTCGGAGGGCTACTGCACCGACGACAATGCCCGCGCCCTCATTTTGGCGGTGTACCTCGGCCAGTTGGAAGAAGTTCCGAAGCGCGTCCAGGCGCTTGCCACCACCTACGCCGCGTTCTTGGACCATGCCTTCGATCCAAAAAAGATCCGTTTCCACAATTTCCTTAGCATTGACCGCCGTTGGCTCGATGAACAGGGATCCGAGGATTCTCATGGCCGGGCGATTTGGGCTCTGGGCACCGCTGTGGGGCGCTCGCCGCATTGGAGTTCCCAGACGATGGCCAAACAACTTTTTGCGCAGGCGCTGCCGGCCGTGACGGAGTTTAATTCGCCGCGCGCTTGGGCATTCAGCCTCATAGGCATTCACGAGTATTTGCGCGAGATAAAGGGTGACCGGCAGGTCCGGTTAGCCAGCGATGTACGTGAAGAACTGATCAAGCGGCTGATGGCGATCTTCGACAAAGTCGCGGAGCCTGCCTGGCCCTGGTTTGAAGACGGCCTGACTTATGACAACGCCAAACTGGCTCACGCCCTGATCGTCAGCGGACGAGCCACCGGGCAAAGTGGCGTGTACGAACGAGGCTTAGAGTCGTTGCGCTGGCTCGTGGGCGTACAGACCTCACAGCATGGTCAACTGCGGCCCATTGGCAGCAACGGATTCTATAAGCGCAACGGGGTCCGCGCGGATTTCGACCAGCAACCCATCGAGGCGCAGACCACGGTCTCGGCTTGCCTGGAAGCTTACCGCGCCTCAGCCGACCCTTGGTGGTATGAACAGGCACAACGCGCCTTCGACTGGTTCCTCGGCGGGAACGATCTCGGGCTGGAACTCTACGCCCGCCAGACCGGTGGCTGTCGCGATGGGCTACACGTGGACCGGAGCAACGAAAACCAGGGAGCGGAATCCACGCTGGCCTTTCTCCTGTCGCTGGCGGAAATGCGGCTGATACAAAACACCGCGCATGGCGTTCAACGAGCCGGTGTGGCAGCCGCGATGACTCAATGAAAGAAATCGACGTCAAACGCAGCACGGTCACCCTGGACCCGGACCGCACGCATGTGCTCGCCCGGCCCTTTCGCCTCATGAGCGACCAGCGCTCCGTTAAGATCTCGGCTCGGGTTATGGCCCTTCCCGAAAACGAAGTCCATACCCTTTTGGATGGCGTGCGGGCCGAATTCGGCGACCGCCAATTCAAGATCGATGAATTCCTCCGCCGGCGGTTTGACGAGGTCAGCCCCTATCTGCTCAATGGCCAAAGACTGTCCGAAGAAAGAAAGTTGTTGTTGGGCGGCTATTTCACTCATGAGTATTCGCTCGAAGCCGCCGCGCTGTTCAATCCCTCGATGGTGCCGCACCCAGACCAGTCGGGCGTGCCGCCCGGCTCATTGCGTTTTATTCTGAGCTTACGCGCCACGGCCGAGGGGCACGTTTCCTCGATCGCTTTTCGCAGCGGAATGTTGGACGCCAATTCCGACATCACAATGGACGTGCCTTCCCGCTATAGCCTCGAGCCGATGCAAGTGCCCAACGCGACGTTTGAGAAACCCCTGTTCGAACGCAAGCTTCAGGAACTCCGCCTCATGGGCGATTTCAATCAGGCTGTTCTCAACGGCTTACCGGACGCATTTACGATGGCACAACTGCGCGCCAGCATCAGTCGCGCCTCGATAGAGCTCCCTGAGGGTCAGCGGGAAACGACTAAGGGTATAGCCCGGCAAACCCTGATGCTCGCCAGTTCCAATTACCAAGTACAGTTCGAGCCGGAGTCGCTTTTGTCCGAACGGGTCTTGTTCCCAGTCACTCCTTCGCAGAGCAACGGGATCGAGGATGCCCGCTTTGTCCTCTTCCACGAGGACGACGGCGCGCGGACTTATTATGCGACCTATACCGCGTACGACGGAAAAATGATCCTGCCTCAATTTCTCGAGACGTCCGACTTTCTTCGCTTCAAATTCATCACGTTGAATGGTCCGGCCGTCGAGAACAAAGGCATGGCGCTCTTTCCGCGAAGGATCAAGGGCCTCTACGCGATGCTCGGCCGGCAGGACGCGGAGAATATCTACGTGATGTTCTCCGATCATCTTCATTTCTGGCATACCATGCAGCTCATCCTGGAGCCGAGGTTCCCCTGGGAATTTATACAGCTAGGCAACTGCGGCTCGCCCATCGAAACCGAAGCCGGCTGGCTCGTGATCAGCCACGGCGTCGGGCCTATGCGAAAGTACTGCATCGGCGCTTTCCTGCTCGATCGTGACGATCCGGCAAAGGTGATCGGCCGCCTGCCGGAGCCGCTGATCAAACCAAATGCAACCGAGCGCGACGGCTACGTGCCCAATGTGGTTTACTCGTGCGGCAGCCTCGTGCATGGCGGGCGGCTAATCATACCCTACGGGATATCCGACTATGCCACAACGTTCGCCACGCTCCCGCTTGACCAGGTCCTGGCTGCGATGGAATAGCAACTGTAAAGAGGTTGAGAACCGGACCGCGCTCGTCGACCGACGCTTAGCGTAGGGCACAGTAAGGCAAATTCTGCACTTCCACGACAGAACTTGCATTTAGTGCGGCCTACTCGACGATCTGTCGTCGCCGGTAGACCCAGCACGCCGCGAAGGTCTCCTCACAATCCCTTTGCCCTGCACGGTTGCCGCATCGCGTCTTGTGGCGCGACTAGAGTTGGTGCCAACCGTGCACTAGCAAAGAAGTCGCCACAAAATGCGTGCAATCGAAGAGGCCCAAACAAATGACATTTGCGATCGGCGCCTGGCACAGAGACGACCATTGTCTTTCCGCGGCCTGTCGATGATCGCTTCCATGACGCACGGGCTCCAGCGACCGGAACTCCGTACCGCCGAACGAAGTTGGGCCCTGAACGCAGCGACAAAAGGTAACTTGTATGTCTACTTCAGTTGCACTGCAGGAATTACGACAAGTTTGGGAACCACCTCTTTCGAAGCCGCTGGACGAAGGGGTCTGGCAAGCATGGGTCGCGAAGGGCCGCGCGGAAGACAGGCGAGGCAGCGCCGCGCTGGTGAAGGCCGCGACGTGGGTCTCGATCGTGGCGTTGCTGGCTGCGGCGGTATTGTGGTCCGATCTCACGCCATATGAAATCGTGGTCAGGTTCATTGTGGCTGCCGGCGCAATCGTCATGCTGTTGCACACCTTCCATGCAAGGCAGTACACATTTGCTGCCGTGTTCGGAGCGCTTGCGCTGCTTTACAACCCCGTGGCGCCTGTGTTCGATTTTTCGGGAGACTGGCAGCGCGCCATCGTGGCTGCCAGCGCCGCGCCGTTCGCCGCATCACTCGCCCGGCGCAAGATAAGGAAGGCGCATAATGACTAACCTTGGCGGAACCCTCTCGAGATCGGCTCTGACAGCGTTTCTCGTGTGCGGAGCGTTGTCGGCAGCTACGTTGGCGGTAGATCTCTCCAGGTATCGAAGCTTTCAACTCGGCACTGACCTGCCGGCCGTCGCTAAACAGGTGGGCGCGAGCCCAACTCAAGCTAAGGCTATCCATACCAGTCCGGCCCTCATCCAGGAGCTCGAGTGGCGCCCCCAACCGCTCGGCTTATCGTCCAAAACGGACCCCGTACAAGACGTAGTCTTCAGCTTCTATAACGGCACACTTTTTCGGATCGCCATCAACTACGACCGGTATGAGACCGAGGGACTGACATCCGGCGACTTCATCGAAGCTATCTCAGCCAAGTATGGGATTGCCGAAAAGCTTACTCCTCCCGCCAACGCCGTGGAGGGGCTATATGGCGATCGGGACGAGATTGTGGCGCGCTGGCAGGATTCGCAGAACTGCTTCGATCTGATCCGTTCTCCATATGGACCGAGCTTTAGGCTGATCGGAGTTCTAAAGAGGCTGCAAGCGCCGGCGCAAGCCGCCATTGCCGAAGCAAAGTGGATCGAAGATCAGGAAGCGCCTCAAAGAGATGCCGCGCTGATAACGGACGAGAAAGAAGCGGAGCGGGTCAAGCTGGAACAGTCCAGGCTAGCGAACAAGACGAAGTTTCGACCATAGCACCGAACGAAGGAGGTTACGAACATGATGAATAATCGAGCGGTTGGCACTGTCTTCCACGAAGGCGACGAAGTCGTGCTGGCCGAGGGCACATACCAGGGTACCCCGGGCGTTTTTGTCGGGCTCAGGAAAGACCCCAACTGGGCGGACATCACGGAACGCGACGGCAGCATCCACAGCCACCCAGTGGCGTGGCTGGACCATGCTACGAGCGTGAGCCGCAGGTCCGTCAACTGACAAAAGGAGTCTAACAATGAATATTAGACCTTTATATGACCGCATCGTTGTGAGGCGGATCGAGGAACAGGAAACTACGCGGAACGGCATCGTCATCCCCGACTCGGCCAAGGAGAAACCGCAGGAGGGTGAAGTAATTGCAGTCGGCCGCGGCAAGCGGCTCGAGGATGGCAAACTGGTCGCCCTCGACATCAAGGTCGGTGAACGCATCCTCTTTGGGAAGTACACCGGCAACGAGACCAAGCTGGATGGCACTGAGTACATCATCATGCGCGAGGACGACGTTCTCGGCATTCTGGATTTGGTTGCGCAAGCGGCTAAGAAAGCCAGCTAACTGACGACTTACAAAGGAAATCATCCATGGCAAAACAGATTACGTACAATAACCGTTCGCGCCAGGCGATCCTGCGCGGCGTCAACCAGCTCGCCGAAGCTGTGAAGGTGACGCTCGGACCTCGGGGCCGCAACGTCGTTCTCGAAAAGAAATTCGGCGGACCGTCCATCACCAAGGACGGCGTCACGGTGGCCAAAGAGATCGAACTGCAGGATCCGCTCGAAAACATGGGCGCCCAGATGGTGCGGGAAGTGGCCTCGAAAACGTCTGACGTTGCCGGTGACGGCACCACTACCGCCACAATTCTGGCCCAGGCGATTTATCGCGAGGGGGTCAAGGCAGTCGCAGCGGGAGCGAATCCGATGGCCGTCAAGCGCGGAATCGATAAGGCTGTCGAAGTGGCCGTCGAGGAAGTCAAGAGACTTTCGAAGCCAGTTTCGGGCGACATGATCGCGCAGGTTGGCAGCATTTCCGCCAACAGCGACCCTACCATCGGCAACATCATTGCGGACGCGATGAAGAAGGTCGGCAAGGACGGCGTGATCACGGTCGAGGAATCCAAGACCATGAACACCGAGCTGGAGACGGTCGAGGGCATGCAATTCGACCGCGGCTATCTCTCCCCGTACTTCGTCACCGACGCGGACCGCATGGAAACCGTGCTCGAGGATCCGTACATCCTGATCCACGAGAAGAA